>JAFGIA010000154.1 GCA_016929795.1 Anaerolineae bacterium | reverse complement strand
CGTACAGCGTGATCCCCTGCCCCCGCGCGTCGCCCGCTTGCTCTTTGAGCGCCAGCGCCCGCCCGTAGAGCTCGAGCGCCTCGTCGTCCTCCCCGCGCGCCTGGTGCACGTCCCCCATCGCGTGCAGCGTGACCCCCTGCTCCCGCACCTCGCCCGCCTGCTCTTTGAGCGCCAGCGCCCGCCCGTAGAGCTCGAGCGCCTCGTCGTGCTCCCCGCGCGCCGCGTGAACCCTGCCCATCGCGTGCCGCAGCCCACCAGCGAGAAAGAACGTCTCGCGCCTTGCATTCTCCGGCAACGGCTGAAATGACTGCAGCGCCTCCGGCAGCGCAAGCGCCTCACCCCAATCCTCTGCCTCAATCGCCGCCCAGCCCGCTTGCAGCCGCCGATTCCACTCGTTCACCTTGGCTTCGTCCGGCTGTTCCTCCGCCGCCTGCCCCCACGCCGCCACAATCTCCCCCGTCAATGAATAATATCCCCTCAGCGCCCCCACAAACCCTTCCAGCCCCTCCGCCACCGCCCCATCCCCCACCTCCATCAGCCGCTGGTACAACACCTCCACCCGGTGCCGCCGCCATTCCCCATCCTCATACCGCTCCCCTTCCCCCCGCTCCATCATCCGATCTCTGTGATATCGCCATAGGCGCGCGTGCGCCGCCCGGCTCTCCCTCCTCGACCGGTCCCGCACGTACGCCAGCATCAGCCTCCGCACCGTTGGGTGATACTCCCAATACCCCGGCCGGCTTTGCACAAAAGGCATACTCACAAGCCAATCAAACACCCCCCCCGCGTCCACGTCCTCATGCGGAAGCAACACCTGCCCCACCACATCCCTGTCAAACCACCGCGCCGCCGCGCACGCCAGCACCCCTTCCCGCCGCTCCCTGTCGTCCACCCACTTCAAGTACCGGTCCACCAGCCCATGCGCCGCATCCGTCGCGCTGCCCCCCTTCGCGCTCGCCAGCGTGCTCACCAGCACCGGCACCCCCCGCGAAAAATCCAGGATCTGCCCGATGCGCCCTTCCTCCTCGATCCCCTGCCGTGCCAGGTATTCCCTCGTCTCCCCCTCCGTGAACGCTTCCAGCTCCGAACACATCATCACACTGTCGAACGGCTCCCAGTCATCTCGCGGCTCGTGCCGCCCCGCCACAACCACCCGCACCCGGGAGCTCAGCCCCTCCTCCAGCACCTGCCCCCTCAACCACGCGCCCAGGTGCTCCCCGGTCCGTTCCCACGTGTCGAAGCAGAGCACCACAGTCCGCTCTCCCAGGCCGTTCACCCCTTCCACAAACAACGGGGTCAACACCCGTACCGGGTCCTTCACCAGAGCCACCTCGTCCTTATTCTTGAACCGGCGCGCCACGTACCCTGCCCACTGTCCCGCCTGGTCCACCAGCCCCTCTTCCATCCCGCTGCCGGCCAGCAGCCCGCCGGCCATCGTACCAACCGCCGTCGTCTTGGCCGCACCGAGCGCCACCCGGGCCGCCGTTCTCCCCAACAGCTCAAAAGCACCGGTAGGAGCCTCCGGGTCCGCCTCGATCTCCTGCATGCACTCCCGGTACTTCTCGAACCTCTTTTCAAAGGCAGGCAGCGGCGCGCCCGCCTCCCTCAGCTCCCGGGCCAGCCGCCCCATCGCGTTCACAATCGACTGCTCGCGCCCGCCTGCCCACTCCGCCTCATTCGTCAGCGCCGTCGCCGCCCCATCCGCCCCTGCCATCTCGCGGAAACGCGCCACCAGAAAACTCTTGCCGATCCCCGCCAGCCCGTAGATCCAGAACAACAAGCACTCCGGCGTCTCCATCTCCAGGTTGCGCTGGAACACATCCCGTTCCTTCTCCCGCCCGACAAACCGGTCGCGAGCGCGCCGCTTGAGAATACCACCCCAGGTAGAGCCATCCTGTTCACCCATTTCCCCTCCCGCCATCCGTCATCGAGGCCTTCAATCAATATCACCGGACCCATCCAGTATACCACCAACTCCGCCACCCTACAACTTGCCCCTTGCCACCATGACGACAAAAAGAGCGAGCTCGTCGCCCCCACGAGCTCGCCCTTTCCATCTTGCCGGCAGCCTACAACGCCCAATTCGCCACCGGGCTCGCCTCCCGGTGAGCCGCCTCCACATCCGCTTGCGCGATCTCCAGATAGCGATTCACCATCAGCAGCGTCTCGTGTCCCAGCATCTCCTTCAGCGCGAACACATTCGGGTGATTCCGCAGAAACTGGATCGCGAACGTATGCCGGAACCGGTGCACCGTCACATCATGCACCCCTGCCCGCTCGCCGATCCGCTGCAGCATCTGCCGCAGATAATTCCGATCCAGCCCGCGCCCCGTCCTGGTCACAAACACCGGCGACCTGGGCACCTTCTCATCCCGGCTTGCCAGATAGCGCCACACCGCCTCCGCCGTCTGTGCGCAGAACGACACCGTTCGCTTCTTATCGCCCTTGCCCAGAACCGTCGCGCGCCGGTTCGTCAGATCCAGATCCGCGATCCGGAGATAGCACAACTCCGACGCGCGCACCCCCGTATCGAGCAGAAACAGAATAATCGCCCGGTCCCGCTGAGCCGACGGCCGCGCATTACTGCATGCCCGTTTCCCGGGCCGGCTATAGCCCTGCGTGCGTGCTGCACAGCGCAGCATCGCCTGCACATCCTGCTCAGAATACGGAACAATATTCGGATCCTGTGGCTTGGGCGCCTTGAGCGAGCGAACGATATTTGCCTTTACCAGGCCTGCGTCGACAGCCCAGGTCCACAGCGCAGAAAGACCAATGTGATAATTCCGCACCGTCTTCTTAGAGAGACCCTTGAGACTACTAAGGAAAGCCTCGATCTCACCTGCCGTGATCTGGCTCATCGCGCGGGGGCCGTCGAGGAACGCCTCGAACCTGCGGAAAGTATTATCATAGTCGCTCAGAGTACCCGGCGCCAGGCGTCGGGCATGGGCCGTAATAAAGAACCCTTCGACAGCGTCCGACAGAAGAACGTCCGACCTAGCCATGATGCCTCCTGTTCCCTGGCCACAGGGATAATAATCGCCGCGCAGCGACAATAACCCAAGTGACACTTTTTTTGAACTGGAGACGAAAAAGGCCGTGAGGTTTCCGGTTCGGCCCCCAAAAGAGGTCCAAGCCTACTAGAAACCGCACGGCCTTCATTATGCCCAAGCCATGCGGTTTCCGGTAGCCTTTAGTCGGGGCGAGAGGATTTGAACCTCCGACCTCACGGACCCGAACTAGGATGCCCTACTCAGGCACCTGAGACCTCATGGGGACTTTAGCGCGCAACCATCGTGGTCTGAGGTTGCGCTGTCCATGAGGTCTGCGGTGGCTTGCTCCGGGGTCTATAGAATCAGTTGTAATAGATAGAAAATTACTCCCTTAACAGCTACTACTTTGGCTCTTCTTTGAGCTCTTTCTTGACCTTGGATGTCAAAATCCGCGTGACATCTACAAGTCGTTCCATCTCTTCCACGGCGTGCTCCTGTAACTCATCAGGCAGCAGGTGGTAGAGCCACAGTAACCTATCCTCTCGGTCCTTGCTGGAACCGTGTTCGACGATCCCCGCCCCATCTTCGCGAACCAGGGATCTGCTATCAGGCTTGTTCCCCGCGAAGGTGCGCAGAACGGCCATTCCTGTCGTGCGCAGGTTGGGCGGGAGGCCACGGAGGATTGCAATTGCCTCGTGTTCTTCTTCCACCGCTGGAGGCAGTGAGGGCAAGATTCCAGCCAGACGGAAAACCTGCTCAGGAGGCTGTCGCAACGCACCGGCGATGGCAAGACAAAAATCAGGTCCGGGATTCTTCTGTCGGCTTAGGATCACGGAAACCGTGGATGGTGAAACCCCTGCGCGGCGGGCCAACTCGCTGTTGGTCCAACCTCGCTGTTCCAACTCCTCTATCAACCAGGTCACAAAATCGTTGTCCATTGTGTGACATTCTACCACAAAAACCATTTTTCTGAGTAAAAGAATCTGTGATTTGGTTAAACAAGGATCGCAATTTGACGTGCATGAAGAAGTATGATAAGTTTACTCTATGCAAAGATTCAGAGTCTGTGATAAAGGGTGGGGGATATGAAGAAAGAAGAGCAGGCCGAGCGCAAGACCATCAGCATGTACCAAACACAATGGGACGTGCTGCGCCGCCTGGCCAAAGACATGGGCCTGGGCTCGATTTCTGCCGCCAATCGCGTGGTGATCAACGAGTGGGCACAAATGGATCGACACCAATGGCATTCCAGGCCTCCATCCAAACTGGCCAGGCCGAATCCGCAGGAGTAAAGCAACACTGTGGAAGGCGTGTCGTATCTGCCCAAGACAGAACATCGGAGACAAGGTTCCACTTTGACACATTGCAGGCAGGGAGAAGGATGCTGAATACCAGGTTCAAGAGGGCGGCGATTGCACAGAAGAATGGTGAAAGAGTCGAAGCTCAGAAGGGAGGCGATGAACTGATTGGGGTTCTCGCAGGCGCTTGGCGTGACGCTGAGAGCCAGTGGGCGGAAGGCAAGCGGCAAGGGTCGGAGCACACCATGAGGGCGTACCGGATCGCCCGAGAGCAGTTTCAACAGTGGGCGGGGGTCTATCCGTGGGATGTATCGCCCGCGCTGGCGCAGAGCTGGATCGACTGGATGGCTGCCGAGAAAGGCGGGACACAGTCGAACGCACCCAGGCGTGCGCCTCTGGCAAAGAGCACGCGCGCGCTGAAAATTGCTGCCGTCGATTCGTTCTACGAATTTGTGCGCTCTGAGTATGTCGTTCAACCCCAAGACCCCAAAGCTTTACATGCTTTTCAGCAGCTTGCGGAGCAAGATCTGGTGTTCTTTACGCCCAGGGGGCTCTCTCTCTGGCCGCCGGAAGTGGCCAACCCGTTCGATGCTGTGCAGCGTCCCCAGGTGTCGCCGTTCGCGAGTGTCAGAGTGATGACCTCGGACGAGCTAAAGGCTGTGCTCGCACAGCCCAACACCGCGACGGTGAGTGGCAAGAGAGACTTTGCTCTCCTTCTCACCCTTGCCTGGACGTGTCGCCGCTCGTCCGAGGTGCTGGCGCTCAAGTGGGAAGACATCTCTCCCGACACAGGGGGTGAGTTTCTGTATCGCTACTACAGCCGCAGCCAGAAAAAGCTCAGGTGGACCGGGCTGGATAAAAAAGTGTACGAGGCCATCGTCGCCTATCTGGGCGCGAGCGGCCGGTTAAAGAGCATGCAGCTCAACAGCTATCTGTTCGTACTTTTGCACCCCGAAAGAGCCTTCAATCTGCACGGACAAGCTCCAACGGAGGCCAACAAGCCTATTTCGGCACGGACGGCGGCCGACGTTCTGAAAAAGTATGCGCGCCGAATTGGGCTCAGTCCAGAATATGCGCAACTGCGAGGGCTGCGCTACGCGGGAATTCGCTACCGATACGAGCTGATGAAGGAGGCTGGCAAGGTGGACTATGAAAGCCTTCGCGATCTGCTCGACCACAGCAACCTGGAGACGACCCTGCTTTACATCAGGGAGGTTCTGGAAGATCCAACGACGCCGGAGGAAATCGTGGCAGTGTGGAAGCATGCCGGCAAAAGGCACCGGTGAGACCTGGAGGAGACACGATGACCCAACAACTCGCTCGCGTCGGTATCGACGTCGGATTTGGTGATGTGAAGCTGGCCTACTTTTCGGAAGGCGTGCACACTCTCAACTTTCCGGCCGTGCTTGGCCGCGCCGAAGACCCAACCCGGGGCCGCGGGCTCAGCCTCGGCCTGGGCAGTCACCACCGCCGCGCCCAGACGATCCAGTATGACGGGCGTTCTTACTTTGTCGGCCATGAGGTCATCATTGAGAGCCGCCTGGCCGGCAGCCTGCAGAATGCGGAGCGGATCGGCAGTGTCGAAGAGCGTGTGCTGATGCTGGCTGCGCTGGCGCGTGCCGGTATCAACGATGCCCTGGTCGTCACCGGGTTGCCCGTGCTCTGGTGGGATCGCAGAAAATCCCTCGTCCGCTCGTGGCAGGGAGAGCACGAGATCCTGGTCAACGGCAAATCGCAGACCATCCTCGTGCGCGAGGTGCGCCCGGTCTGGCAGCCTCTGGGCTCCTTCTATGCGCGGTTCCTGGCAGACGACGGGACATCCCAGGCTGAAGAGCAGACCTTGCGTGCCGGGTTTGGTCTCATCGATATCGGCTTTAACACGACCGATCTGTCTGGCATTCACAATCTGCAGCCCATTCCACGATGGAGCGGCGGCGTGCGCGTCGGGGTGCGGGATGCACTTGACGTAATCAACGCCGACATTGAAACCCGCTATGGTGTGCGCCGCCCTCTGACCGAGATCGCTGCTGTCTTGCAAAAGGGGCAGACGCTTGCCATCTATCGCGATACGCTCGATCTCTCCGCTCTGGGGGCTTCGGCACTCGCGTCGCTGGCGCAAGAGATCGTCGGAGAGGCCACGCGCCAGTGGGGCCAGGCTGACCGCTTTCACACCGTGCTCATCACCGGTGGCGGAGCGGCCCTGGTGGGCAAGAGTGTCGCAGCAGCGTTTCCCCGCAACGCCGAAATCCTGCTGCAGCCAGCGATGGCCAACGCGCTCGGCTTTGCCCGTTTCGCTCAGCGTCGTATCTTTCGCGAGGATCAGAAATAGTTTCTGTCGGACGGAAATAGAGCGTGGACAGCGAGCGGGATTTCGGTCAGACAAAAAAGGGGCGCCCGCGCAAAGCAGGTCACAGCGTTCGGATCACGATCCGGCTGCGGGAAGGGGAACCGGATGTCGACGCCATCCTGGAACGGTTGGTCAAACTGCCGGTGGGGCAGCGCAGCGCGTACATCCGCCGCGTTCTTGCCGGCGCACCGGTCGAGGCGCTGGACCAGGCTCTGGCACGGGAAAGCGACGAGCTTGCCGCTGACCTGGACGCGATGTGGGCTGCCGATTGGGACGACGAAGAATGAATCCGGTCGAGTGTCCTTGGCGCATCACTCGCTTCTTGGAGGCGCCTGGCTGCCTGTTGGATCTGGGGCTTTGCAGTCCCTCACAGCTTGGAGGTCGCCAAGCTGGATGTAGAGTTGGGGGCTTGGATCGTCGAATGGGGGCAAGCAGTGGCTTGCTGGCCGATCCTGAAGCTTGGATCAAACCTGGGTGTGGCGCAGCTTGGAGAAAAAGAGATGGAGCGTTTTGTCCAAGTTGCTGGTCGGAGCGGAAGGAGTGCGGCATCGAGATCCAAGATCCAACATCGGGACCAAGCGATGCTGGGAGATCCTCCGGCACCAAAGAAGCTGGGCTGCCCGATCTCACTCCATCGCGCTGGGGCCTGGAACGGTGGTTGCCTGCCCGATCTAGTGCTCTGGCAGCGCCGGTGTGCGTTTCGTGAGCCAAGCCAATGGCAAGGGTATGGTGCCTCGAGTGCTCGTTGACGAAGAAAGGAAATGGCAGGGTGGGACTCGACGTGTGGTTTCGTGAAGATGTGGCAAGGATTCTGGCCAGCACCCAGGAGACGATGGCCGCGACGAGGGGGGGAGCGCCTGCCCTCGATCCAGATCGGGCAGACGCCTACCAGCAGGGGTTTACCGACGCACTGCGTGTCGTGGCCGTCGCTTTTGGCCTCGTTGCACCTGGCCTATCTGGCGGTGAGGCGCCCCGGCGCCCCGCCTCACGTGCGAGATCGGGCGGCTGTGGTCGGCTGCCAGGTTGGGAGTGAGATGCGATCCTGTGTGGAGCGCCAGGCGGGACCCCAGCGCGGCGACGTGTGTTTGGGCTACTGCGCGCGCCTGCGGCGCATAGCAGGGACGCCCCGCCACACGTCGCCGCGCTGGGGTAGCAAGTCAAAAAAGCGATGGCACATCGCGCGAAAGCGCAGAACCTTCCGGCATCTGTGCCGGTTGGTTCTGAGAGGTATCGATTGGATGCCGCCGCAAGTGGCGGAAGCATCCGGCTTCTGTGGCGCAGCGCGCCACAGGGACGCCGGTAGACAAGAGAGGATCCATGTCACGGACCAACCGGAGCTTTAGATCCAAGATCACAGTCCAGATCACTGACGAGATGCTGGCCGATCTGGACAACGTCGCGGTCAAAGGTGGCAAATCCCGGGCCGAGATCGTACGCCAGGCGATCCGCAACGCACTCGACGAGACAGATCTGACCCTCGGCACGCGCCGGTCCTTCGACCGCCGCTTTCAACAACGCCTGGACGAGATGGAAAAGCAGATCCTGCAACGGATGCGCCAGTTCATGGGCTCGACACGCGATGTCTTTGTCAAGGACGTGGTCGAGCAATCTCTGAAAGAGATCAGGGGCCAGCTCGCCATGCAGCACTTTCGGGACAACGAGCTGCTCAGTTTCTACGCGACGATCATCGTACTGCTGTGCGGCAGGATGTTGTGGGAGTCGGCGCCCAAGCGGACGCGCGGCGAGCACCCCATGGATCTCGTGGATCTGGCCATCCAGGCAGCCAGGGGCGAGCAGGGTGAGCACATCCGCGACCAGATCAGGGACCGGTAACGATGAGAGACGTTCGACGAGCGTTTTTACGGCGTAGAGGCGCATCTCTTCAGTCACGTTGCGAGTGGGAGGTAGAACGCGATGGCGATGCAATGCTTTACCAACTGGTATTACATCCCGATCCGCCAGCCGGCAAAGGCCAAGGGGCTGTTAACCTACCTGCAGTATCGTGACGATCGCGATACGCACATCCCGCGTGCCGGCGGGCCGGATCGATGGGTGGACTGCGGCCTGGGTGGGAACTGGCGCGAGATCCTGAACAACCTGACCGAACTCGAATGCCAGAAGACGAACATGCTGCTGCGCTCGCTGGTGATCCGGCCACCGCAGGCCATGATCGCCGAGCTGGAGCAGTCGGATCCGGCACGGTGGGCCGACAGGCGCGAGCGGATGCACGAACTGGTCGAGCGGGTGATGGCGGACGAGATGGCGCGCCGCGGCATCGAGTGGCCAGGTGGCAGGCAGGCGATGGACCTGCCCTATTCCTACGTGATCCACGCGCCCGACGACAAAAACGGCGTCGAGAGCCTGCACGCGCACGTCATCGTGCCGGCGATGGACCGCGACCGGTTGGGCCCGTTCAACGTCTATCCGAAGGACGTGCAGCAGACGCGCGCCGTAGCCGAGCGGGAGGTAGATCGTCTGTTTGGGCTGGAGCGGGATCGGGATCTCGAACGGGATGGACTGCAGCGTGACCGAGAGCTGCCCGGCGAACTCGATCTCGATCGCGACGGTCCGGGGCTGGATGTGGACCTGGATCTCGAGATCGACTTTTTCGGAATGTAGCAGCGAATGCCCGCGTGGCGAGCGGCAAGGAGGAGGAATTGAACAAACGGGAATTGGTTGCGGAAACTGCGCGGCGCTCGGGCCTGACGCAGGGCGAGGTCCGGGATGTCCTGGACGCGCTGGTCGAGGTGATCGGCGAGACACTGGCGGCCGGCGACGCGGTGACCCTGGGAGGCTTGGGCCGGTTCGAAATCAAGGTCTACAGCGGGCGCGTGATCCGGCATCCGCGCACCCGGAAGCCTGTTCGCACCAGGAGCCGCCGGCTCCCGGCGTTTCATCCCTACCCATTGCTCAAAGAGCGCGTGGGGAAGGAGGGCGATACGCAAGAGTCGGCTTGATTGCACGGTGCTCATGCCTGCCTTCCTGGCAAGAAGGGGACAGCACAGGCAGGCGGGCTCATAGTCGGCAAACAGGGAGAATGTACGATGGCTGAGGAAACGAGCCGGACCGGCATCACGCCGCCAATGGACCGCAATCGCAAGGCGAGGGTCGAGGCGGCACAACATACCAACCTATCAGAGGCGATCCGGGTGCTGCCGGCGCAGCGGGGCACGGGGGGAGAGGAAAGAGTGCGGAAAATCGGGGCGTGGGGATGCTTCTCGTTTTGAGGCAAGGCTGACCCGAACGAGGGGGAGCAGTGCGTGAGATCGGGGTGCTGGACGCCGCAAAAGAAAAACCTCTCTGCCGTCATCAGAGAGGTTCGGCCCGGGCGGACGTTCCCCAGACTCATCCGCGCCTTATCGACCGATCCAAGTGTATCACATTTCCCCAGTGCCGTCAATTCTGGATCGCCTCCGTTGGACAATCTTGCATATGGAGGCATGGTGGAAGAATCGAACGCTGTCACACTGTTTTTGAATGTGCTCTATGGGCGTGCAACCACGGGATTACTCGAGATCCGCTACCTGGCGGACGGAGAAAAGCCGATCCGGCGGTGGTACAAGCTCCGGGAGGTGCCCCTGGGCAAGCTCCAGGCCGCCAACGAGGCCGGGCGTAATGTTTACTTTGGCGTCGGGCTGCGCGAGGGGCAGCGCGGCAAAAAAGAGGACGTGATCGAGATCCCGGCGGTGTGGGTGGATCTCGACGAAAAGGATTTCCGCGAGGGCAAGGCGGAAGCGCTGCGAGCCCTGGAGCGGATGCCGCCAGAGTTGCCGCCGTCCATTATCCTCGACAGCGGCCATGGCATCCACGCATACTGGCTCGTGGAGCCGGTTGTCATGCCAAATGGCAACGGCGAGGCCGATCTCGTGGAGCGCACCCTGCGCGGCCTGGCGCATCACCTGGGGGGAGATCCAAGCGTGGCGGATATCGCCCGGATCATGCGCCTGCCTGGCTTTTTCAATGTCAAGGATCGCGCCAACCCGGTGCCCTGCCAGATCCTCGAGATCCACGACGACCGGCGCTACGACCTGGCGGACCTGGCCCTGTTTGGCCAACAAGCCTCGCCGCCGGCGCTGGCCGGGGAGAGGAGCGCGCACGACGTCGACAGGCCCCGGCTGCCGGCGGTTACCCTTGACTTCCTGGCCAGGGGGGCAGTTGAAGGTGAGCGGAACGATGCAGCCTTTGCCGCCGCCTGCCAGTTGCGGGATGCCGGCTACCCCGAGGCGGAGGCGCTGGCCCTGGTGCTCGAAGGCGCCGCCCGCTGCACGCCGCCGCTGCCCGAGCGGGAGGTGCAGGCGACGGTCAAGAGCGCCTTCAGCCGGACGCCGCGCAACCCTCTGGCAGAGGTTCCCGTGGGATCGGCCGCGGCGGCGAGTGCCGATGTTTCTGCCGAGCGGGAAGCGCAGCCCGAGCTACAGCCTCTGCAGGCGCCCGGTGCAGGCTTTGGATCGTTCATCACATCGGATGGTGCGCCGATCCTGGTGCAGTGGCGTACCACGCGCGATGGGGCGAGCCGATACCAGGTGCCCATTGCGCGTTTCGTGCCACGCGTGGTCGGCGAAACAGAGCGACATAAATCAAATGGCGAGGTGATCCGCACCTGCGAGCTGGAGGTGCGTACCTGGCGCAGTCGGGTCACCCTCGCCGTCTCACCCGAGGTGCTGGCCGATCCTCGACGTTTCTTTGCCACCTGTGTTGGGGCAGTGGGTGCCGATGCCCGCCTGATCGACGCCTCGGCCACCCGCTTTTTGCCTCTGGCTGCCATGGAACTGGCGCCGGAGGACCGGCCGCGTGAGACGGTGTACGAGATGACCGGCTGGCAAGAGATCGGCGGCAAGCTCTGCTACCTCTCGCCCTCGGGTGGGATCGGGATGCCGGAAGGGGTCAAGGTTGACCTGTCGAACCTGGAGCAGGGCATCGGCCTGACGCAGGACGGGCTGCGTATCGGCGGCGTGGCGGACGAGGGGGACGCGGTTTTTGAGGCAGGAGTGAAGGCGCTGCTGTCGGCGGTGCTGCATGCCTTTTCCCCCGCGACGATGCTGATCGCACTGGCGTTCACCTTCCTGGCACCCCTGATGCGCTGGTCGCCGGTGCCCGACAGGCCGGCGCTGCACTTTATCGGCTCGACCGGCTCGGGCAAGAGCACGCTGCTGAGCCTGCTGCAGGCGTTTTTCGGCTGCTTTCGCTTCCTTCTGTCGTGGCAGAGCACCGGCAACCACCTCGAAATTGCGATGAGCCAGACGCGCGACATGATTGTGACCGTAGACGACCTGAAGATGAGCACATCGGATAGAGGGGTGGGGGTGCGGCTCATCCAGAGCTATGCCGACCGGCGCGGCCGCGGCCGGGCGACGCGCAGTGGAGAGTTGGCGCAGGCGCGCTTCGCTGGCGGGCTGCTCGTGTCTGCCGGCGAGGACATTCCCGAAGGAGAGGCGAGCGTCGCTGCCAGGTCGCTGTTCGTGACGGTCAAGCGCGGGGCGATGGACGTGACGCACGTCTCTGAGGCGCAGCGCGCCGCACCGGCGCTGGCCACGGTGATGGGCCGTTACGTCGCTTGGCTGCTGGCCCAAGGCGAGGAGCAGGTCCGGGCCGCGTTCAAGGTCCGCTTTTTCGCCCACCGCAGCGACTATCGCGAAATCCTGTCAGGGGTGGGCGGGGTCAACGACGCCGGCAGGGTGGCGACCTCCTGCGCCCTGATCCACACCGCCGCCGGGTTTCTGTGGGATTTTCTGGCCTCGGTGGGCGCCGTGACCGCCGAGGAGAAGGAGGAAAAGATGGTTCACACGCAGTTGGAGCTGATCGATCTGGCCCAGAGCCAGGCGCGGATCATGATCCAGGAGACCTATGTCCAGGCGTTTCTGTCGGCCCTGCGCACCTTGATCGAGACGCGCGATGTCTACCTGGTGCCCGTCGCTGAGGGTGAGAACCCGCCACCTCTTCACACGGTGAGCCCGCCGGCGAGCTACCCGCCTGGCGCCAAGGGGATCGGCTGGCAACGGTGGGATGGCGAGATCTGGCTGCGGCCCGACGCCGTGATGAGCCTGGCCAACGTGTGGCTGGCCCGGCAGGGCCGGCCGGCGCCGAGCCGGGAGGGGCTGTACCGCCAGCTCGACGATGCCGGCGTGCTGGCGCGCAAGAGTGGAGACAAGTCGACCTACGTGACCAGGATCGGTGGAGAGGCGACGCGCGTGCTGGCCCTGGTGCCCGGCGCCCTCGCCGAGACGTGAGATTGAGCAGGGGCGTTACCCGCAAAAAGGGTGTAATGGTGTAACTGGTGTAACAGTGCACGGAAGGTGTAACTGTGTAACGTGCTGGAGTGAGAAGTTATTCTTATAAATAAGAGTGTAACGATAGAATATCTATAGTTTGCGTTGCCTTGCCAGGCTGGTTGTTACACGGTTACACTCGTTACACGGCCATAGGTAGAGAGGCCGCAATCGAAAAACGTCAAGTTGATTCAGTTATTCAACCGAAGAACTTGGTTGACATCAGGTATCTTTTGCCTTTTTCCGCAAGCTGTGTTACAATCTCCACGTTCACCCCTCCCCTGCGGGAGGGCCGGGAGGCATTTAGGGAGCCGGCTAACCGTTCGATCTGCTTATGGTTTCCTGTCCTGCCCTCGGCGAACCTTGTCGATTTTTGAGAAGAAAAGCCTCGCGGCTCTGATCCAGCCCGAGGCTTTGACCCCGGCGCGGGGTGGGCGCCAAGGTGAGAGAAGTATAGCACAAGAGCCCGTCCAGCGCAAGGATGGGCTTTGCCTTTTTGTTGGCATTTTGCACGTTCTGGATCAATGGAGGCTACGTGTCTGACCCGTTAGCCGTCAAAGAAGCAGAGTGGATCAGTCTTGAGAAGGCCCAGGCCCTGAGCCTTGT
>JAFGIA010000153.1 GCA_016929795.1 Anaerolineae bacterium | reverse complement strand
GCCGTAACTCTCCGGCGCATCCCCTCCCCCACCCTCGCCGAACAGCGAGCCGAGGAGCTGCTCCAGGTCAAAACCGGCGGCAAACGTAGTCACCTGCAGCGGCCACCGGTCGACAGCGGCATCGCCGATGGCGGCGAAGCAGATCTCCAGGTCGGGGCGGTACTGCGACAGCGTATTGTAGAGCAACGGCAGCCGGTCAAAGATCTCGAAGGGCCACTGCGCCATCGAGCCTGTGACGTCGACGGCGATGATCAGCGGGTTTTTCGACGTGCTGCGGATCCGCTTTTTCGGATCGATGATCTTTTCATTCGGCCCGTCGCGCCGGTCGTATGTGCGCGGCCCACTCTCCCGCGCCCGCTCGGCAGCATCCACGGCCACCGCGCCGAGGCGATAGCGATATTCGCCCTTGCCATACCACTTGCTGGTGTCTTCATCCCACGAGTACATTGTCTCCTCCTAAAAATTCGAGTTACCCAACCACCAGGTCCATCGCCAGTGTCTCGAGCCCGAACTCGCGGCGGAAACGCTCGTCGAGACCATGCGAGGTGATATAGAGCGCCACGGCAGGTGGCACGAGGTCCTGCCAGCCATCGCCGCGTGCCATCTCGCGCCGCACGAGCGTGCCGTCGATCGGCACCCGCTCCTCCACCGGCACCAGCTCCACCGGGTGCGCCAGGGCGTAATCTTCTCTCAGCAGGCTGGCGACGTAGGGGTTGGCGGTGACAAACAGGTCGAGTGGGCCGAGCAGGTCGAGGACCATCAGGCGCCAGCGCGGGCCGTCGTCGAGATCGGGGACGGCGATAAGGGTATAGTTGCCACTGCCGGCCAGGACCAGGTCGATCATATCGGCAGTCTCGTCAACCGTAAAGGGGTGGCGGGCGTTGTGGCGGTTGCTGCTGCCAAGGCCGATCAGGACGTGCTCCGCGCGGTCGCACAGCGCGCGCAGAACGGGCGCGTGGCCGAGATGAACGGGCTGCCAGCGCGCGATCATGCCGATGCGCTTGTAGCGGCTGTGCGTGTCCTCTGCTGCCAACATCGTCGTCCCGGGCTGCGGTCCTCCCCTTTTGTGCGCGACGGGCTCATGATAACACAGCGTGGGGAAGGTGTCAAAGTTGGTTGTCCAACCGCTCTCTTGACTTATGTAGGCGTCAGGGGTACAATGGGAACATGGAGCCCGTGGATCGAGGGAATCAGTTGTAGAGAGGTACAGTGAAAGCCGTGCGATTACCTGCCGACAGTGCCTGGTTGTTTCCGGAGTATGAGGTGGAATCGATCGAGGTGGCGCGTCACAGTGGTGTGATCATTGAACGGATGTTGGAGCGCGGAACGTGGAAGCAACTGCGTTGGCTCTTTCGTACCTACGGCGAGGAGCGTGTTGCCAGATGGGTAGCGCAGCATGGATTCCGCCTGCTGTCGAAACGGTCATTCGCGCTCTGGAGAGTAGCGCTTGACGTCAAAGAGTATGTAGCACCTGAATGGGCCTGGGAAGCCGGAGGAATGGAAACGTGGTAGCATTTCACCAAGAGGCGATCACTGCTGGCTGCCAACAAGCGCTCGCCTATCTGAGTCAGCACAGCTTTCTCGACGGTTTTTACCTGGTGGGTGGCACCGCGCTTGCGCTACAGATCGGCCACAGAATATCCACAGACTTGGATTGGTTCAGCTCCACCCACCAGCTCTCAACGAGTGAACGAGAGCAGATACGCACTATCCTGAGCACAAGTGGCGCATTCGAGGTCATTTCAGAGCAAGAGGGAGCACTGTTCACACGCTTGTTTGGTACAGACGTGAGTTTTGTCTACCAGCATCACCCACTCCTCAGCCCAACCGTCGAATATCGTGGGGTACAACTGACCTCGCCGGTAGATATCGGCCTCATGAAGCTAGCTGCTATCAACTCACGAGGGACTCGGCGTGACTTTGTCGACATATTCTGCCTGCGAGAAACCGTCACACTGGATCGGCTCCTGGAGTTGGCTCCCATCAAGTATGCTGACCGCCCCAGTTTTCTGCCAGTCGCCATCCGGGCACTGGCCTATTTTCGAGATGCCGAACAGCAGCCAATGCCTCGGCTTCTTACTCCCGTACAATGGCCTGACGTGCGCGCTTACTGTGAGGCCGCTGCCCGAAAGCTAGCCCGGCACCTTAGTGGGCTAGACTGATCTCATTCTCAGCCGTACAATCGCGCAAACTTGCTTGCCCCTTTGTATCGAACGCCCCCCACCTCAACTTGTCCGTTTGGGCAAGCGGGCGTATAATAAGCCTATCGCGCTTGGTGGTAGGAAAAGGAGGGCTGCAATGTCGCACGGCGGATGGCGCCTCACAGTTCAACAAGGGCCCAACCGGGGCCAGAGCTATTCCTTGCAAGGCGGGACCGTTACGATTGGACGCCAAGGCGACAACCAGGTCGTCGTCGACGACTCAAAGGTGTCGCGCCACCATGCCCGGCTCGTGTGGCAGGGCGACTCTTACGTCGTGCACGACCTGGGCAGCGCCAACGGCACCTGGGTCAACCACCAACGCATTCAAGGGCCGACGAGGCTGAACCCTGGAGACACTCTGGGCTTGAGCCCGGACATCGCTCTCGGTTTAGGCCCCG
>JAFGIA010000021.1 GCA_016929795.1 Anaerolineae bacterium | reverse complement strand
GTTCATCCTCAGGTGGGCCGGGTCGTTGATCGTCTTGCCCGTCTGGATGCAGAGCAGCACCTCGTGTGCGTGCGCCTGGTCGCGCCGGACATAGTGCACGTCATTCGTCGCCACGAGGGGGATGGCCAGCTCTCGTCCGATCTCCAAGAGCTCCTTGTTGACGCCAGCCATCTCGGCGATGTCGTGTTCCTGCAGCTCGAGGTAAAAGCGTTCGGGGCCAAACACGTCGCGGTACCAGGCGGCGGCCTGACGTGCTTGCTCGGGCTGGCCATTCTGGATACGGCGCGGCACCTCGCCCGAGCCGCACGAAGACAGAGCGATCAGCCCCTGTGCGTGGGCGGCGAGAAACTCGCGGTCGACGCGCGGCTTGTAGTAAAAGCCTTCGAGCTGCGCCGCTGTGGCGATCTGCATCAGGTTGTGGTAGCCGGTTTGGTCCTGGGCAAGCAGTACGAGGTGGTACGACTTGTTATCTTTTTGCGCGTCCTTATCGAGCATGCCGCGAGGCGAGATATAGATCTCGCAGCCGACGATCGGCTTGATGCCCGCTTTTTTCGCGGCGTGGTAAAAATGCAGGATGCCAAACATTACGCCGTGATCGGTGAGCGCCACGGCGGGCATGCCCATCTCGGCGGCGGCGCGCGCCAGGTCCTTTACCTTCGCCAGGCCGTCGAGCAACGAAAAGTCGCTATGGACGTGCAGGTGAACGAAATCCACCGTCGACCCCATTCCTTTCCCTCTGGAGGGCATTATACCACAGGCAGACAAATCGGAAAAGACTTGCCCCCACCGTAGAGCGGTAATAAAGATCTAGAAAAAGGGTGTAAGTGTGAAGATAAATCAAGAGTCTCCGATGTTAAAACTAGAACAAGTTTGCGATACATCCCTCTCGCGCTGCGGCGCTGCGTCGAGCCCCCGGTGTCCGCCCACCCACCTCAAGAGATAGCCCTCTTCTACTTCTAGTTGGGTGCACTAACGACTTGTCAGAGATAGAGCCGGAGCCGAGCAGGCGCTCGGCGATCCCAGGCGGCGGGTGACAACTCGTTAGTGCACCCCTTCTAGTTTGACACATTGCGCGGGCGATGCTAAAATTGTGTTATGGACATTGCCCACTTGGACGCTTACGTATTGGCGTTTGTTCCCAGTACCGCGGCCATCTCTGTGGCCGGCACAACGGCCGGCTGCCGCAGTTCTTTTCATCACGCCTTACTATCGACAGAGCAGACACGAATCACCGTTTCCGTGGGCAAACGGTGGGCAGTTCGACGCCCAGAGAGTCCGGGTGATGCGAGAGGAGGTACTATCGGGTAACCAGAACACCTTGGCAGGACCTGGACCGTTTGTGTCCAGGCGGTAAAATCCACTTACTCCCCTGAAGGAGGGACTCAGTGAAGAGCAAAACGTTAGGAATGTTGATCGTCATCGTCATGGTCGTGCTGCTGGCCGCTCCGGTGGGCGCGGTGCCAGCTCCCGACCGGACAGGGCTGACGCCCGACACCGGCGAGGCTGGCGTTTACATCGTCAGGTTCGAAGGTGCCTCGCTGGCGAGTTACGAAGGTGGCATACCGGGACTGGAAGCGACCAGCCCTGCGGTGACAGGCGAGGCCAAGCTCGATGTGAAGAGCCCGGCCAGTGTCGCCTATCTTGATTACCTGGCCAACCGGCACGCCCAGTTCATCGCAGCGATGGAGCGGACCCTGGATCGCTCTGTGGAAGTGCTCTTTCGCTACGACGCCGTGCTGAATGGCATGGCCGTGCGGATGACCGGCCAGGAGGCGGCTCAGGTGGCCGCACTGCCGGGTATCGTCGACGTGCAGATCGAGACGATCGAGTACCCCGACACCGATGTGGGCCCGACGTGGATCGGGGCACCCGGCATCTGGGACGGGAGTGCGGTGCCCGGAGGCATTGGCACAGAGGGTGAGGGCGTGATCGTCGGCGTCATCGACACCGGCATCAACCACGATCACCCTTCCTTTGCGGACGTCGGCGGCGACGGCTACGACCACACGAACCCGTGGGGCTCTGGCACCTATGTCGGCTACTGCGTGACCGATGACCCGAACTTCTGCAACGACAAGCTGATCGGCGCCTGGAACTTTGCGGGTGATGGACCCGAGGACACCGACGGTCACGGCAGCCACACCTCGAGCACGGCGGCGGGTAACCACATCACCGCGACCATCACCACGCCATCAGGCTATGTCGTCGAGAGCCCGATCTCGGGCGTTGCCCCGCATGCCAACATTATCATGTACGATGCGTGCATCACATCCTGCCCCGGCTCGGCCCTGCTCGCGTCAGCGCAGCAGGCCCTGTTAGACGGGGTGGACGCGATCAATTACTCGATCTCGGGCGGCAACAACCCCTACGGCGACTCGGTGGAGCTGGCGTTCCTCGATCTGAACACCGCCGGGGTCTTTGTCTCGACGTCGGCCGGCAACGCCGGTCCCGGCGCGGCCACCGTGGCGCACCGCTCTGCCTGGGTGAGCACTGTCGCCGCCGCGACGCACAACCGGCTCTACTCCAATGCGCTGGTCAACATGACGGGTGGTGGTACACCGCCGGCGGACATTGACGGGCAGAGCATCAGCACGGGCGTCGGCCCGGCGCCGATCGTGTATGCCGGTGACTATGGCGACCCGCTCTGCGGCAGCCCGTTCGCGCCTGGCACCTGGACGAATGAAATCGTCGTGTGTGACCGCGGCACCTATGGGCGCGTGGAAAAAGGCGCCAATGTGTTGGCCGGTGGGGCCGACGGGTATGTCCTGGCGAACGACGCGGCGAGCGGTGACTCGCTGGTCGCCGACCC
>JAFGIA010000152.1 GCA_016929795.1 Anaerolineae bacterium | reverse complement strand
TCAACAGCTTGGCAGTGGGGGGAGCATGATATACAGGAAGCCGTCTCAGCACGGGGATAAGGTCATCGTACGGTTCGAGATACCAGGCGCCATCTGGGCGGATCGCATCAACCTCGTCGGCGATTTCAACAGCTGGGATCGTCACAACCTGCCTTTTCGTCTAGGTCGCGAAGAGAACTGGTGCGTCGAACTAGAGCTCGACAGAGGTGTCGAATATCGCTTTCGCTATCTGATCAATGGAGACTATTGGGGGCACGAGTGGCACGCTGACAGGCATGCGCGGGGTGCAGATGGCACGTCCGACTCGATCCTCGTTGCCTGATGGTGAGATCCTCCCAAGTCCCCGGCGCTAATCCTCAAAGCAGTAGCCGACGCTGCGCACGGTTACGATACGCTCGGGGTTGCCTGGATCACGCTCGATCTTTTCTCTGAGCCAACGAATGTGCACGTCGACCGTGCGGCTGCCCCCACCGAAATCCCACCCCCACACACGCTCGAGAATGACGTCGCGCGACAGGGCGATGCCGCGGTGGCGCGTGAGGAATACGAGCAGATCGTACTCCTTTGGCTTCAGTGGTACAACCTGGCCACTCAGTATCACCTGGTGATGTGCCAGGTCGATCACCAGGTCTCCCAGCACCAGGCGCTCGCCGTCGTCCACTGGCGCGAGCCCCGCCAATTCCTCGCGCATCAGGCGCACACGGCGGAGAAGGGCCTTGACCCGCGCCAGCAGCTCGCGCATGCTGAAGGGCTTGGTGAGATAGTCGTCGGCACCCATCTCCAGCCCCACGACCCGGTCCACCTCCTCGGTGCGCGCCGTAAGGATCAGGATCGGCACATTCATCTCACTGCGCAGGATGCGGCACACGTCAAAGCCGTCCATCTCGGGCAGCATCAGGTCTAGCACGATCAGATCGGGCCGTTCATCCCGAGCAACCTGCAGGCCTTTCCGACCATCGGTTGCCGTCACGACCTGATAGCCCTCTGCAGTGAGGTTGTACTCCAACGTCTCGACCAGAGTCAGGTCGTCTTCGACGACGAGAATGACCGCTTCCTGGTCGCCTTGTTTGCTATCCCTTTTCCTGCCCAACGGCCCTCCATGCAGCATATGATGCGGCTTCAATGGTACGCGACGTGTGTTAAGAATAGGTTTTCAGATTGTTAACATCTTGTTAACGATTCCACGCATCGAACGAGGGTTTGGAGTTCATGTCTGTTGACAATCCATAAATCGTATGTTAATGTTATGCGTATAGTATCGGAGGGGTCCGCCTTGCGCCATACCTAAACTCGATACGTGCACAACAAGGGCGTAGACAAAAACGGCAGGGGAGGTGTCAATGAGAGCAGCGATCTTGAGTGACGTTCACGCCAACCTTCCAGCGTGGGAGGCCGTGCTCGCGGACATTGACCGGCGGCAGGTGGATGCCGTCTATTGTCTGGGTGACATAGTCGGCTATGCCCCGTGGCCGAACGAGGTGGTCGAAGCGATCCTGTCGCGCCACATTCCGGTCATTGCCGGAAACTATGATCTCGGCGTGGCGGCGAACAGCGATGATTGTGGATGCGCGTACAAGACCGATCGGGAAAAGGAGCTTGGCGCGCAGTCTATTGCCTTTACAAACGCTGCGGTGACCGATCAGGTACGAGCATACCTTCGGCGGTTGCCGCGGCGTCTGCGCATCACGCTTGGTGACGAGAGCGCGCCTTTTGACGTACTCCTGGTGCATGGCAGTCCACGCCGCGTGAACGAGTACCTGTTCGAGGACCGGCCGGACGCCTCGCTGCTGCGGCTGATGGGCGAGTACGGGGCAGACGTGATGGTCTTTGGGCACACCCACAAGCCGTATCACAAGGTACTAGCCTATGAGGTGGACGGCGAGACACGCTACAGGCATGCAATCAATGACGGATCGGTGGGCAAGCCGAAAGATGGTGACTCGCGCGCGTGTTACTTGCTGATCGAGGTGGTGGCACCGGATGCCGGAAACGCGGACAGCGTCCGTGCCGAGTTTGTGCGGGTGCCGTACGACGTACAGCGGGCAGCGAACGCGATCGTCGACAGCCCCCTGCCCGACGAGTTTGCAGCCATGCTGCATCAGGCACGGTAGGCGCGCCACCACGGAAAACGCGTCACGCCCTGCCTGATTCATCTTCATCCATCGTATCTATGCTCTGGGCATTCCCGTTGACACTCCATACGGGTCATGATATACTGGAGCGGTCAAGCCATCTCGGCACAACGTGAAGAATGGTGATGCAACCGTATCCGATCCTAAAGACCAAGCTGCATATTCCACCCGGGCGACCCGACTTGGTCTCGCGCCCGCGTCTGATCGAGCGGCTGAATGCTGGCCTGGATCGCAAACTCACCCTCGTCTCCGCCCCTGCCGGTTTCGGCAAGACCACGCTCGTCAGCAGTTGGATCTCCGATTCTAGATTTGGGACTTTTGGATTGAGCGCCACTTTGCACGACGACATCCAAAATCGAGTGGCTTGGTTGTCTCTCGATGAGGGCGACAATGACGTCACGCGGTTTCTGGCATACCTCACGGCTGCCTTGCAGACGGTGGCGCCGGACGTGGGTGCGGGGGTGTCGGCCGCGCTCCAGTCACCTCAGCCGCCCCCTGTCACGTGGATGCTGACGGATCTGCTCAACGACATCACGACCATTCTGGACCGGTGCATCCTCGTCCTCGACGACTATCACGTAATTGAGGCCGAGGCTGTCGACAGGATCCTCACCTTTCTGCTCGATCACCTGCCGCAACCTCCCCAGGGAGGCATGCACCTCGTCATCGCCAGTCGCGAGAACCCGCCGCTGCCGCTGGCCCGCTATCGCGCTCGCGGGCAATTGAACGAGCTGCGCGCTGCCGACCTGCGTTTTACCTCTTCCGAAGCCGCCGAGTTTCTGAACAGGGTAATGGCCCTCGACCTCTCTGCGGACGAGATCGCAGCGCTCGAGGCCCGCACCGAGGGATGGATCGCCGGCCTGCACTTGGCAGCGCTGGCTCTGCAAGGGATAGGTATCACGCAGGCACGTCTGGACACTGCCGCCTTTGTCCAATCCTTTACAGGCAGCCACCACTTTGTGCTCGACTATTTGCTCGAAGAGGTGTTGCACCAGCAGCCCGAGCATATCCAGACCTTTTTGCTGCACACGTCTATCCTCGATCGTTTGTACG
The DNA here is from genome assembly GCA_016929795.1 of Anaerolineae bacterium. The sequence goes on along the minus strand of JAFGIA010000152.1, from coordinate 9,412 downwards.
GCCCTTTGTGCGACGCCGTTCTCCACCCAGGTTCTTCCGGCCAGGAAACGCTGGAATATCTCGATCGCGCGAATCTGTTCGTCGTCCCTCTGGATGACGAGCGCCGCTGGTATCGCTACCACCATCTGTTTCGCGATTTACTGCGCCAGCGGTTGGACCGCCACCTTTCTTCCCCCCCTTTGGTGGGGACTGAGGGCGGGGAAGGCGTAGCCACATACCACATCCGCGCTAGCCAATGGTTCGAAGACAACGGCCTGGCGCTCGAAGCCTTTCACCACGCGGCAGCCGCCGGCGACGTCGAGCGCGCCGAGCGCCTGATCGGCAGCAAGGCGATGCCGATCCACTTTCGCAGCACGGTGAACACTATCCTGGAGTGGCTGGCGTCGCTGCCCACGCCGGTCCTCGATGCCCGGCCCTCGCTCTGGATCAAGGGGGCGACACTGTCGCTCGTTTCCGGCCAGACGACGGGTGTCGAAGAAAGGCTGCGTGCGGGAGAGGCGGCACTGCAAGCCACGGGCGAGGGGCAGGATGCCGAAACCCGCAACCTGATCGGCATCATTGCCGCGGCAAGGGCGACGTTAGGGGTCACGCGATATGACGCGCAAGAGATCATTGCCCAGGCAAATCGCGCGCTCGAGTATCTGCACCCCGAGAATCTCACTTTTCGTTTCACAGCTGTCTGGACCCGGGCGGTTGCCCACTTTTTGCAGGGCGACCGCGCGGGAGCCGTGCGCGCCTACGAGGAAGCGATCTCGATCAGCCGTGCGTCGGGGGACGCCTGGTCGATGATCTTGGCGACGAGCGGCCTGGCGGAAGTGCAGATGCTGGAAAACAAGCTTCATGCCGCCGCCGAAACCTACCGGCGCATCCTACATCTTCATGGAGACCATCCTCAGCCCAACGCTTGTGAAGAGCACCTGGGCCTGGCCCGCATCCACTACGAGTGGAACGAGCTTGATGCCGCCGAGCGACACGGGGAGCAGAGCCTGCACCTGGCGCGTCAATATGACCGCGGCATTGACCGGTTCATCCTCAGCGAGGTGCTTCTCGCCCGGTTAAAGCTCGCTCGCAGAGACGTGGCAGGCGCGACTGCCATGCTGACCGAGGCTGCCGAGGTTGTGCGTCGCAATCACTTTGTTCACCGGATGCCCGAAGTGGCTGCCGTCCAGGTCCTTGCCCTGCTTCGACAGAGACCGCCTCTTTCTCAGGAACACCTGGCTGCAGCAGAAGCCTTTGCCGGGGAACATAACCTGCCCACGAGCCATGCGCGGGTACACCTGGCTCGCGAGGACGCATCGTCGGCCCTCGAGATCCTCGATCCGCTGCGCCGCGAGATGGAGGCAAAGGGCTGGCAGGATGAACGACTCAGGGTGATGGTGCTCCAGGCGGTCGCGCTCCACGCACACGGCAAAGAGGACGAGGCGTTACGGGTACTCGGCGACGCGCTGGCGCTGGCAGAGCCCGGCGGTTTTGTGCGCACCTTTGTGGATGAAGGCCCGCGGATGGCCCACCTGCTGTCAGAAGCGGCGGTGCGGAGGATCATGCCAGAGTACGTGAACCGGCTGCTGGCCGCGTTTGGTGCCGAGCCTCAACCGCACCACGAATCCCCTTCCGTGTCGCCTCGCCCGTCCGCTCAACCCCTGCTCGAGCCGCTGAGTGAGCGCGAGATAGAAGTGCTGGTGCTCATCGCCCAGGGTCTAACCAATCGGCAAGTTGCCGAGCGGCTCTACCTCTCGCTCCACACCGTCAAGGTCCACACCCGCAACATCTATGGCAAGCTGAACGTCCACAACAGGACGCAGGCGACAGCCAGGGCACGAGACCTCGGGATCCTTGACTCGCTCTAAATAACACCTCCAATACCCCGTTCGTGGTATGACACTAATACTGCCTGGCGCATATAATCCGCCTATACATCACGCCGGTGCTCGACACCGCTCTCGCCGGCGACAACGGGTGCAGGTGCATGTCAAACGAGCTCGACCAAAGAATCGATCGACCGGTAGTCTATCAAATCAGGATCAAGGGCCACCTGGGCTGTGAATGGGCCGATTGGTTCGGCGGTTTAAAGATCACGCTCGATGAGGACGGCGACACGTTGTTGACCGGCCTGGTCGCCGACCAGGCCGCTCTCTATGGTCTGCTCAAAAAAGTGCGCAACCTGGGCATGCCACTCGTATCTGTCGGCCCCGTCGACGCCGGTCATTTGCCACGTAGAACAGGAGATGAACCATGAACGGAAACCGGAAAACTGCAATCGCCGTCGGAATCCTCTACATCTTGGGTACGAGCGCGGCCATCCTCGGCTTATCTCTCACCGATTCGACGCTGACCAGTCCCGACCTGCTCACCCAGGTTGTCGCGCACGAGGGTCTGATCGTCGTAGGCGCCCTCTTGTGGCTGGCGATGGGGCTGGCGCTCGCCATGATCCCCGTACTGCTCTACCCGGTCCTCCGCGAATACAACCAGCCTCTGGCGCTCGGGTACGTGGTGTTCCGCGGAGCGCTGGAGCCGACCGCCTATATCCTCATGGCCGCCACCCGGCTGCTGCTCATCCTGGCCGGCCACGAGTACGCGGCGGCAAACACTTCAAGTGCTTCCTACTTTCAATCCCTCGGCACCTTTATGCTGAAAGCGCACGATGCGATCAACCCAATCCTGATCATCGTCTTTAGCCTCGGTGCCATGATGCTCTACTACGTGCTTTACCAATCGAGGCTCGTCCCTCGTTGGATATCTGTCTGGGGCGGTGTCGCCATCGTGATGCACTTTGCCACAGCTTTCTTGCTCCTGTTCGGCGTCGTCGGCCACGACGATATGACGACCCTGATGGTGATCAACTTTCCCATCTTTTTGCAAGAGATGGTCATGGCGGTGTGGCTGATTGCGAAGGGCTTGAGTTCGGTGGCGGTCGCACCTGGTGCGGTCTCGCACGTCGTGAGCTGAGGGGGAGAGATGAGTGGGGAGCGCGCTGCTTCTGATCAAAAATACCGGCGCGTCATTGTGACGCGCTATGGCGGCCCTGATGTGTTGCAGGTCATGGAAGAGGACCTTCCCGAGCCGGGTGCTAGCGAGGTGCGGGTGCGCGTCCTCGCTGCCGGCGTCTCGGCCTACGATCTGATGTTCCGCCGATCTGGCCGGCTGCCCGGCACGCCGCGCCCGCCGTTCACCCTTGGCGAGGACGTTGCCGGCGTGGTGGACGCGGTGGGCGAGGGGGTGACGGCCCTCGTGCCAGGGCAGATCGTGGCTGGGGCCACCTTCTGCCTCGGCGTTGGCGGCGGCTACTCCGAGTTTGTCTGCCTTCCGGCAAGCGAACTCGTACCGGTTCCCGACGGCGTGGATCCTGCTCAGGCCGTGTGCGCCGTTGTGAACTATCTCACCGCCCACGTCGTGATGCACCGCACGGCAAAGGTGCAGCGCGGCGAACGCATCCTCGTCCACGGTGCGGCGGGTGGCGTGGGGACTGCGTTGCTCGATCTGGGCAGGCTGGCCGGACTGGAGATGTATGGCACGGCATCCGCGCGCAACCACGAGCTCGTGTCGGCACTCGGCGCGACGCCGATCGACTATCGCTCCGCGGACTTTGTCGAGCGCATCCGCACGCTCACCAACGACGGGGTAGACGTCGTGTTCGATCCCATCGGCGGCGGCAGGCAGTTGCGGCGCTCGTACCGTGCCTTGTGCAAGGGCGGGCGGTTGGCCTGGTTCGGCGTGGCGGCGACCAAGTCAGACGGACTGCGCGTCATTCCCTCGACGCTGCTCACCCGGGCGCTCCTGGCGATCATTCCCGACGGCAAACAGGTGCTGTCCACGCCCGACTGGTCGAAGGACAACGCCTGGTACCGCGACACGCTGGCGCAGCTCCTCGACTTTTTGTCGGCAGGCAAGATAAATCCTGTTGTGGCGGAACGAATCCCGCTGGTGAACGCCGCGCGCGCCCACGAAATCCTCGAGCGCGGCGGGTACGCGGGCAAGATTGTGTTGGTTACGCAGTGACACACCAATCCCTTGCCCGCTCGTGCCGGGCCACAATCCGGCACCATCTTCCTACCACCTGCTCGTGCCGGACCACAGTCCGGCGCCATCCGCGTAGCCCATCGAGTTGCAGAGACAAGGAATTACCAAAATGATTAAACCCTCAAGAATCCTGGGAGTCGCCTTTTTGCTCCAGTTCGTCACCTCTTTTAGCAGCGGCGTGTTCGTGCAGCCGTTGTGGCTCGTGCCCGGCGACATCGGAGCGACGATGCTGAACATCGCAGAAAACGTTGCGCTGATGCGCGCGAACATCCTGCTCGACATGCTCACCGCCCTGGGCATCATCTTCCTGGGCGCGATGTTGTTTGTGAGCCTGAGAAAAGTGAATGAAAAGGCGGCCCTCGTCGCGCTCGGATTCTACATCGTCGAAGCCGCAGTGCTGGCCGCCAGCAAGGGGGACACTTTCTCTCTATTGCGCATGAGCCAGGAATACGCGGCCGCCGGACAGCCTGCGTACCTCGAGACGATGGCCGGCGTGGCGCTCGAAGCGATGGATTTCGTCGGCTTTCAGATCCACATGCTGGTCTTTTGTCCGGGAGCGATCCTCTTTTACTACCTGCTCTACCGCTCGCGCATCGTCCCGCGCGCGCTGTCGCTCTGGGGCCTGATTACCGTACTGCCGTTGCTGGTCGCGACCGTGTTGGGCATATTCGAGGTTGAAGTGCCGTTCGTCGTGGCGCTCCCCTACGTTCCCTTTGAATTCGTCATCGGACTGTGGATTCTGATCAGGGGCACCGACGAGGCGACAGCAAGTAATCGGTCGCCGGTATTGGCTGGAGAGATGCGTTGAACGAGTATTCTGTTGTCGTGAAGGAACCGGGATTGCCTGAAGCGTGCTCGGAGGCGTGGGGTGAGCTGGAAGCGAGCGTCGAGGCAGCATTGGAGACCTACTCGAACGTCCACCGCGGCAGCGGGCACAACTCGATGGTGTCGACGCACCTGTACGAGCGGGCCAGGGACATTGTTCTGGAGCATCTCGGGTTGAGCCGGGAGCGGTACACAGTCATCTTTTCGACACCAAGAAGGGCGCATCTGCTCACGGTGCGCCTCAAGCCCACCAGCTATCACATCGTATCGAGCGATGACCTTGGCCTGCCGCTCGGCGTCATGGCACTGGCGGTGGAGCGCAGAAGGCTGCCCGGTGGCGCCCCTTTCCAGCCGGGCGGTGGGACGGCCCGGCTTGTCTTTCCGAGCAGAACGATCTGGGCCAGGGGAGCGGAAAAGTTTGAATCGGGCACGCCAGCGATCGTGAACGTCATCGCATTTGTGAGCGCGCTGAGGCTGACGCGGTGTTTCGAAAGCGACGCATTCCAGGCCGCGCCCGCAGCCCAGACTGCGGGCGCGGAAGAGCACACAGCCGCGAGCATCCTGTACCAGGACGAGCTGGATCCATTCACCGGACGGGAGCTACTTGAACGGCTGCAGCTAACCCTGATCGGCTGCGGCGTTCAGGTTCCCACTGCAGATGGGACCAGGCCCTACATCAACCTGGACAACGCTGCCAGCACCCCCACGTTCGCGCCGATCTGGCAAGCGGTTCGTCAGGCGTGGCGCGAGCCCCGGCGTGTGCAGGAAGCGATCGTCCACGCGGTCAAGGCGATCTGCGCCCGGGTGCTGGGTGCGCCGCCAGATGAGTACGACGTCCTCTTTACCTCAAACACGACCGAATCGATTAATCTCGTCGCCGAAAGCCTGGGCCGGGAGCGGGAGCAGGGCGTCAAGCCTCTGGTGGTGAACACGCTCCTCGAGCACAATTCGAACGAGCTGCCGTGGCGCACGGTTCCGGGCGCGTCGTCGATCCGCTTTCCCGTGGACGCAGAAGGGTTCGTCGATCTGGTCGCGCTGGAGGCACTGTTGCGCGCGCACAATCAAGAACGCCGGCACGGGAAAAAGCGTGTCAAGCTGGTGGCTGTCAGCGGTGCTTCGAACGTCCTCGGCGTGTACAACGACCTGGCCGAGATCTGCCGGATCGTCCACCGCTACGGCGCGCGCCTGCTGGTCGATGCGGCGCAGCTCGTTGCCCACCGCGCTGTAGACGTGGAAGCGTGCGGCATCGACTATCTCGCCTTCTCTGCCCACAAGGTGTATGCGCCCTTTGGCACGGGCGTCCTCGTGGCGCGAAGGGGGCTGCTGCACTTTGACCCGGCAGAGCTAGAGTCGATCCGGGTGTCCGGCGAGGAAAACGTCGCGGGCATCGCGGCGCTGGGCAAGGCGCTCGTGCTCTTGCAGCGGATCGGTTTCGATGTGATCCAGGAGGAAGAGCAGGCGCTCACCGCGCGCGCGCTGCGCGGCCTGGCACAGATCCCGGGCGTCGAGGTGTTCGGAATCAAGGACCCGGCCTCGCCCCGGTTTGGGCAAAAAGGAGGTGTGATCGTCTTTCGCGTCAAAGGCTTGATGGCCGACGGCGTGGCCCGGCAACTGGCCGAGCGCGGTGGGATCGGCACCCGCTATGGCTGCCACTGTGCCCACCTGCTGATCAAGCATCTGCTCAAGATCCATCCACTGCTGGCGCAATTCCAGGGCGTGGTCGTCAGCCTCTTCCCTCAAATCTCGCTGCCCGGCCTCACCCGCATCAGTTTGGGCATTCAGAACAACGCGGAAGAGATCGACACACTGCTTCAGATGCTCGCAGAAATTACTCGCCATCCCCATACAAACGCAGAGAACCCTTTCGCCCGTACACAAACCACCGGCCAGAAAAAGATGGACGAGTTTGCCAGGGTTGCGGCGCGCCGAGTGTACGGAGAATGAGAATCGGCGCTGTGGCTATGTCACTCAGACTGGCGCGACGATGGGGAGGGTGAAGTAGAAGGTGCTACCCTGGCCCTCGACGCTTTCGACCCAGATCCGACCGCCATGGCCCTGGATGACGTGCTTGGCAATGGCAAGTCCCAAGCCTGTGCCGCCGCCGCTGCGTGCCCTGTCGGCCTTGTAAAAGCGTTCAAAGATGCGTGGCAGATCCTCCGCAGCAATGCCAACGCCGGTGTCCTGCACAGCAAAAACCACGTCGTCTTTTTCTTGCCGGGCTGCCACGGTGATGTACCCACCAGGCGGCGTGAACTTGATGGCGTTGTGCACGAGGTTGGTCAGTACCAACCGGGCGCGATCGACGTCGGTCGACACGTGCGGCAACCCGGGCGGCAGCTCGATCCTGAGCGCCAGTCCGGCGCGCTCTGCCTGGGGCTGCAGGCGATTCACCGGTGGGACTATCACCTCGGCCACCGAGGTAGGCACCAGGCGCAACGGCGCCTGCCCGGACTCGATGCGCGACAGCTCCAGCAGTTCCTCCACCATCTGGGTGAGGGCGTCCACCTCGGCATCCATCCGCTTCAGGAACCGTTTGGCTGCCTTCGGGTCCTTGATTGCACCGGCGCGGAGCGTATCCACCAGCGCCCTTAACCCTGCTAGCGGCGTGCGCAACTCGTGGGAGATGTTGCTGATAAAGTCGCGGCGTACCGTCTCCAGGCGGCGGATGCGGGTCAGATCCTGCAGGATGATCAGGTAGCCTTCCACTTCTGTGTCGGGAAACGGCGTGATGATGGCCTGCAAAAAGAGCCCGTGGTGGCTGACCTCGATCATTTCAACACATTCCTCGCCCTGCTCGCGAGCTGCTCTCCACAGATCGATCAAAGCGTGATAGGGTGCCACCTGGGCCAAGAGGCGCTCCATGGCCCGCTCCTCACTCGTGTCCAACAAGCGGGCGGCGGCGGCGTTGATCAGCTGAACCTTGCCGCGGGTGTCGGTGATCAGCACACCGTCGGCCATGTGATCGAGCACGGCAGCCAGCCGCCCCTGTTCCTCGGCCAGTGTCGACACCTGCTGACGGATCTGGTCGGCCATGTGGTTGAAGGCACGGGTGAGCTGGCCCACCTCGTCACGGGTGGAAGGAAGGAGGCGAGCGCTCATGTCGCCGGATGCCATGCGTTCGGCCACGCCGGTCAACTGACGTACAGGTCGGGTAGTGCGCTCGGCGATGAGGACCGCCAGCAGGGCGGCCAGCAGGGCCGTCACGAGCCCGACGAGGACAATGTTCTGGCGTAGGTCCCGCACGCCGGCTTCGATCTGGCGCAGAGGCAACGCCACGCGCATCACGCCCAGCACCTGCCCCGCGCCCGATTGAATTGGCACCGCGGCGTACATCATCTCATAGCCGAGCGTCGCGCTGTAGCGCTGGCTGCTGCCGTGGCCTGTGTTCAAGGCACTTTGGACTTCGGGCCGCAGCAGATGATTGTCCATCTGCGCCCGATTCTCGTGCGACTCGCCCACGACGACGCCATCGGCGCCTATGATCGTCACCCGTGCTTCCAGCCGCTCCGCCCAGCTCCGCGCCGCGTCGTCCAGGGCCTCGGAATTCGTGTCTGCGGTGAGGGGTGGGGCGACGATGCCGGCGAGTAGGCGGGCGTCGGCGAGAAGCTGGGCTTCGAGGTCGGCCAGGCGTACCTGACGCACCTGGTCTGAGACATAGAGCGTCAAACTCAGCGTAGCGACCAGGATCAAAAAGACGTAGGGCAGCGCTATGCGCCAGCGGAGATGGTGGAACCAGATTGCCTTCACTGACAACTCCCCCCCCGAATTTCGCGTGCTCAGTCTGCAAAGCACCAGCCGACGTCGCGTGCGTTGACGATCCGACAAGATGAGGCGGCGATGGGCCGCCAGGTGCAAATGTGGTACGGGTTCTTGGTTGTTTCTTTCTCGTGCGTCATTGCTTTGTCCGCTCCACACCGATGCTTACATGACGTTAGGGCTCTGCCTGGTGGTGAAAGCCAAGCTCGGCAGCCAGCGCATAGTAGCGCTGCGCTTCTTCTTGATTTCCGAGCAGCTCGTACGAGCGTCCCATGTTCAGATAGAGAGACGGGTAGAAGCTTTCGACTCGCTCGTCGCTCACGGCTTGGGCACGTGCAAGCGCTTCCTGGTTCCAGTGCAGGATTTCTTCCCCGCTTGTCTGGTGGCGGGCCACATAGTGTGCAGCGATGCACGCTTCATAGTCATCCCCGGCTATGTCCCATGCTTGCAGGTACAGACGGTGCGCCTCTGTGATTTTTCCCTCGAATTCTGCCCGCGAGCCCGCGAGGCAGAGCCGGATAACAGGATTTTCGACGTCCACGCTTACGACCACACAGTTGTTCTTTTGCTCATCTCTGCTGAACAGGAAACCAATCCCAATACACTCCGCCAGCTACGTCTCCCACGACCTTCCGGTAAGGCAAGTGTACCACGGTTCAAGCCAGGTGCCAAGTTTCCGTTCTGCAGCTTGTTCGATGAATGTGCTTTAACTTGGCCGGATTTACTTGGTAGCTCTACATTTAACCGTGGTCATGTGCACCATCGCTCGACAAGCGCTTTCGTCGCCTTGGAAGGCCGCCCTCGATGTTTTGGT
>JAFGIA010000151.1 GCA_016929795.1 Anaerolineae bacterium | reverse complement strand
GTCGAGCGCCACCGCTAGCTTGCCCACCGTTCGTAGTAACGGCTTCAGCCGTGGTGCTTTCTCCTGCGCGCGCGACTACCCGATTTGCGCAGGAGGGTGTCACCTGCTACAATAGATGCAACACACGTGCCCTGGCGAGAGTTCCAGGGAGATACACAAAGTCAACGGGCGCTTTGTGCCTTGGAGATACACGGAGACTTTTCCTCGTTCTTTTCTCCGTGAGTCTCCGTGCCTTCTCTGTGAATCTCCGTGAAACCCGCCCCAGGAGGCACCGGAAAAGAGGACCTGCCATGTGCCTGGCCATTCCGGTACGGATTACGACAATCGATGGCATTCAGGCAGACGTCGAGATCGGCGGCGTCGCCCGCACCATCGGCCTGATGCTCACCCCCGAGGCGCAGGTTGGCGACTATGTATATGTGCACGCCGGCTATGCCATCAGCGTCGTCGACGAGGAAGAAGCGCTCGAAAGCCTGCGCCTCCTGCGAGAGCTCGCAGAAACCTACCCCGACGAAGAGCTTTTCTACACGACAGGTGACACACACCGCACGTCGAACAACCCTGCCGAACTCTGAACTCTGAGGTTGGATCAGGGCAAACGCATTTAAAACCGGTAACGCGCTTTGGCGCGAAAACCAGGCCCCCCTGCAGGCGGTGTCGTAGGGGCCGGGATCTCCCCGCCCTGCCCCGCCAGGACATCCGCGTTAACCCTCGAGGTTGGATCTCTGCGCTTGACGAATTTCGTACCCCCATGGTATAATGGATGGGTCATTGACTTATCAATCCTGATTTGCATATACCGAGTTTGCCAGGTCATCACCTGGTCTCACCTTGGCTGCACGTGTTTTGTGCATCGCCGGCACGCTCGAAGGAGAGAACAATGGCTAGCCCATCTAACGGGCCGGAAGAAGACTTTTTGTCCCTCGTGTCCGGCTTGCGTGGCGGGGAACGGGTTGTGGCCTGCTACCAGTGTGGCACCTGTTCCGGTTCCTGTCCTGCCGTCGCGGCCATGGATTACCCCCCGCGCGCCCTGATGCACCTGATCCGCTTGAACCGGGCAGAGACTGTCCTGTCCAGCCGTGCCATCTGGGTGTGTGCTGCCTGCTATGCCTGCACCGTGCGCTGCCCCCGCGACATCGAGATCACCGACCTGATGGCCAGTCTACGCTCGTTGGCAGTCGAGCGCGGCTATGCACCCCGCGATGCCTCGTTCGACCGCGCCTTTCTCAATCTCGTCAAGCGCGACGGCCGTATGTTTGAGCTCGAGCTGCTCTTACGCTACAACCTGCTGCGCCCGGTGGATCTCGTGCGCCAGGCGCCCGTGGGCTTGATGATGCTTCGCCGCCGCAAGCTCACCATCTCACCCCACCGCATCGACGACCACGACCAGGTCGGTGCGATCTTTTGCCGCTGGGAGGAGGGCAAATGACCCAGTCCTACGGCTACTACCCGGGATGCAGCTTGCAGTCGAGTGCCAGGGAATACGACCTGTCCACGCGTGCCGTCTGCCGCCAGCTTGACATCCAGCTCGTCGAGATGACCGGCTGGAACTGCTGCGGTGCTGTGCCGGCGGCTCAGGCGGACCCTGTGCTGTCCGGGGCGCTCGTGGTCCGCAACCTGCTTCTCGCAGGGCGGGCGGGCCAAACTGTCGTCATGGCACCGTGCAGCGGCTGCTACAAGTATTTCCGCGTCGCACGCCAGGCTGTGCTTGACGACGCGCACGTCCGACAGCGAGTGGAATACCTGGTAGATGCATCGCTGCCCAACCCGTTGCCTGCGGTCGAGCACCCCCTGCAGGTGCTCAGCCGCGATCTGGGCCGTGTGCAGCAGGCGGTCAGCCGCCCGCTCGCCGGTTTGCGGGTGGCGTGCTACTATGGCTGTGTCATCGGCCGGCCGAGGGGTGGGTTCGACGATCCGGAGAACCCTACCTCGATGGACCGCCTCATGGCAGCGCTCGGCGCCGAGCCCGTGCCGTACGACTACAAGACGCGCTGCTGCGGCGGGCGGCTGGCCGTGCCGCGCCTGGGCACCGCGCTCGATCTCACCGGTCACCTGTTGCGCAAGGCGAAAGAACAAGGCGCCGACTGCCTGGCACTGGCCTGCCCGCTGTGCGCCACCATGCTCGACACCTACCAGGGCGCTGCCGGACGCGCCGCGTCCCGGCATTTCGACCTCCCGGTGCTCTATTTCACCCAGCTCGTGGGCTTGGCTTTCGGCTTGCAGCCACGGGTGCTCGGCCTGCAGCACAACGTCGTCTCCCCCGCTGCCCTTCTGGCGGCGCTCGCGATCACGATGGAAACGGAGGCCGCGTCATGAAGATTGGTGTCTATGTGTGTTATTGCGGCTCCAACATTGCCGCCACGGTCGACGTCGAGGCCGTCGCCGCCTATGCGCGGCAGCTGGAGGACGTGGTCGTCGCCCGCACCAACAAGTACACCTGTTCCGATCCGGGCCAGGAGTCGATCCGGCGCGATATCGCCGAGCTGGGCATCGACCGCGTCGTCGTCGCCGCCTGCTCGCCGCGCATGCACGAGCGCACCTTCCGCGCGACCTTGCAAAAGGCCGGCTTGAACCCCTTCTTCCTCGAAGTGGCCAACATCCGTGAGCACTGCTCCTGGGTGCACCGCGACGTGCCCACCGGCACCCTCAAGGCGCGCGACCTGGTCCGCGCCGCGGTTGAGCGTGTCCGCCGGCACCAGGCCCTCTACCCGCGCCAGGCCCCTGTCGCGCGCTCGGCGCTCGTCGTCGGCGGCGGCATTGCCGGCATTCAGGCCGCGCTCGACATTGCCCAGTCCGGCTACCCTGTCTACCTCGTAGAGCGCTCGCCGTCCATTGGCGGGCACATGGCCCAGTTGGACAAGACCTTTCCCACCCTCGACTGCTCCGCCTGCATCTTGACCCCCAAAATGGTCGACCTGGCAGCGCATCCCAACGTGCACCTGATGAGTTACAGCGAGGTGGTCGACGTCCAAGGCTACGTCGGAAATTTCCAGGTTACGGTGCGCCGCAAGCCGCGCTACGTCGATGTGGACAGGTGCACCGGCTGCGGCTCGTGTGCCGAGGTCTGCCCACGCGAGATGCCGAGTGAGTTCGACCTCGGCCTGGGCAATCGGAAAGCCATCTACCGGCCCTTCCCCCAGGCCGTGCCCAACGCGTTCGTCATCGACAAGGCTGGGATCGCGCCCTGCCAGGCCGCCTGCCCGGCAGGCCAGCACGCCCAGGGTTACATCGCCTCCATCCGCGAGGGACGCTACGACGACGCGCTGCGCACCATTCGCGAGGACAACCCCTTCCCGAGTGTGTGTGGCCGGTCGTGCCATCACCCGTGCGAGGGAAACTGCAACCGCCGCCACGTGGACGAATCGTTGTCGATCATGGCGCTCAAGCGTTTTGTCACCGATTACGTCTATGCCTCGGGCATCCCGCGCGACGTCCAACCGGTGCCGCAGACACACGCCGAGCGCGTTGCCGTCGTCGGCTCCGGGCCTGCCGGGCTGACGGCTGCCCAGGATCTGGTCAAGATGGGTTACGGCGTGACCGTGTTTGAGGCCCTGCCCGTTGCCGGCGGCATGATGCGCGTCGGCATCCCCGAGTATCGCCTGCCGAAGGACGTGCTGCGCCGTGACATCGAAGACCTTCTCGCCCTCGGGGTCGACCTGCGCCTCAACCATCCCATCGCCGATCCCACGGCCCTGCTCAAGCGCAACGGCGGCGAGTACCATGCCGTCTACCTGGCCGTGGGTGTCAGCAAGCCCACCCGTCTCGGCATCCCGGGCGAGGACCTGCACGGTGTGCTGTCCGGTATCGCCTTCCTGCGCGAGGTCAACCTGGGCCGCCGGCCCAAGATCGGCAAGCGGGTGGCAATCGTCGGTGGCGGGATCACCGCGGTGGACGCGGCAACCACCGCCCTCCGGCTAGGCGCCGAACAGGTCAGCCTCGTCTATCGCCGCTCGCGCGGCGAGCTGCCTGCTTACCCGCGCGAGCTTCAGGAAGCCGAGGAGGAAGGCGTCAAGATCGTGTCCAACACGGTCGCCGTGCGTATCTTGGGCGACAAGGGCTGGGTGACGGGCATGGAGTGTGCCGAATCGCGCAAGCTGAGCAGCATCGACGACAGTGGCAAGCGCGTCGTGGTGGCCGAGCCGGGGACCGAATTCACCATGGAAGTCGACACCGTCATTCGGGCCATCGGCCAGTTCTCCGACCAGTCTTTTCTCGAGCCACCCTTTGATCGCCTGATCGGCGACGACGAGACGCTCGCGACCGGCGAGGAGGGCATCTTTGCCGGGCGCGGCGTCATTCCCGGGGCCGGCTTTGTCATCAATGCCGTCGCCCTCGGTCACGAGGCGGCCCGCTCGCTCGACCACTACCTGCGCCACGAGCCGTTGCTGCCGGTGCAGAACCAGCGTCCGGTCGAAAAGTGGAGCAAGGAAGATGCCAAAGTCCTGCTTCGCAGCCGCCAGGTCACGCCTGCACCGCGCATGGCGCCGGCCAGCCTGCCCGTCGAGGAACGGATTGGAACCTTCAAAGAGGTGGTCCTGCCACTGACCGAGGAGCAGGCCCGGGCCGAGGCGGCGCGCTGCCTCGATTGTGGTGTTTGTGCTGAATGTTACCGCTGCGTATGGGCGTGCGAGGCCGGGGCGGTCGATCATACCATGCAGGAACGGCTGGAAGAGATCACGGTCGGAGCCGTCGTGTTGGCGACCGGCTTTGACCTGTACGACGCCCGCAACATGCCCCAATACGGCTACGGTCGCTACCCGAACGTCTACACCGCGCTCGAAGTAGAGCGCCTGGTGAACGCCGGTGGACCTACGGGCGGTGAGGTGATCCTCAGAGACGGGCGCAAGCCTCAAGCTGTCGCCATCCTGCACTGCATCGGCAGTCGCGACAGGCAGCACAACGCCTACTGCTCTCGCGTGTGCTGCATGTACTCGATAAAGCTCGCCCACCTGCTGCGCGAGAGGATCCACGCGCAGGTGTACGAGTTCTACTTTGACCTGACCGCATACGGCAAGGGCTATGCCGAGTTCTACGAGCGGGTGCAAGAGGAGGGCGTGATCTTTATTCGCGGCAAAGGGGCCGAGGTCGAGAGTTTGCCCGATGGCCGGCTGTCGGTGCGCGCGGAAGAAACACTGCTGGGTGAGGTAGTCGAGATTCCCGTCGACATGGTAGTCCTATCCACCGCCATGGTGCCCCAGGCCGACGCGGACGAGTTTTCCCAGCTCTTTCACGTCACCCGCAGCGACGATGGCTTTTTCCTGGAGGCCCATCCCAAGCTGCGCCCGGTCGAGACCGCCACCGAAGGCGTCTTTCTCGCCGGCGCCTGCCAGGCGCCCAAGGACATCCCCGACACCGTCGCCCAGGCGAGCGGCGCGGCGGTGCAGGCCGTGGGACTCCTGAATCGTGGCGTCGTCGAGATCGAGCCGATGACGGCCGAGGTGCTGCCCATGCGCTGCGTGGCCTGCGGAGCCTGCGTCGAGGTCTGTCCCTTTGGCGCTGCCGAGCTCGTCACGGCTCGTGGCGGCCAACGAGCCGAGATCAACCCTGCCCTGTGCAAGGGCTGTGGCCTGTGCGTCGCTGCCTGCCGCGGTCGCGCCATCGACCTGCACGGCTTCACCGAGCAGCAGTTGTTGGGCCAGATGAATGCATTGTTGAGAGTGGATATTGGCTATTAGATAGCGGCACACCTTCATACCTGATACCGAATACCCGGTCACGAGGAGCCTTGATGCAAGACACTTTCGAACCAAAAATCGTCGGCTTTCTCTGCAACTGGTGCAGCTACGCCGGGGCCGACATGGCCGGCACCAGCCGCGTCACCTATCCGCCTAACCTGCGCATCATCCGCGTGCCATGTTCCGGCCGTGTCGATCCTCTGTACGTGCTCAAAGCGTTCCAGGAGGGGGCCGACGGCGTGCTTGTGGCCGGCTGCCACCCTGGCGACTGCCACTATAGCGACGGCAACTATCACGCCCGCCGGCGCTATGCCCTCATGCACCGCTTTCTTGACTTTGTCGGCGTCGAGGCCGGCCGTCTGCGCATCGACTGGGTCTCTGCCGCTGAGGGCAACCGCTTCGCCCACATCGTCGCCGAGCTCACCGAGGACGTCCGTGCCCTCGGCCCCTGGACAGGCTGGACCGATGCCTGCTAACCGCACCTTGGTGGCACAAGTGACGAAAGGAACGCCATGACTCACGAGATCGAGACCGGCACCCGTATACAGGCCAAGAGGCTCCTCGACCTCGGCGAGGTGAGCTGCGTGATCGGCCACGAGCGCAGCCCACGCGGCCCCATGCGCCCTGCATTCATCTATGACGCTGCCGGCGCCGAGCGCCTTGCGTGGGACCGAACCTGCCATCACAACCTGGTGGTCTATCTCCGCGACAAGATCGCCGGACTCTCACGCACCGCTCAGCCCGGGACCTCAGCCCGCGTCGCCGTGGTCGCACGCCCGTGCGACGTCCGCGCGCTCAACGTCCTCATCCACGAGGGCCAGGTGGCCCGCGAGTCAGTGTTCGTCGTGGGTGTGGCCTGCCCCGGCATGCTCGACGGTGACGCGGAGGCACTCCACTGCCGCCACTGCGCCGAGCGTGTCCCCATCTTTTACGACGCCCTCGTCGGCGACCCGCCCAGGGTCAAGGCTTCTGAGGAGCCGTGGCCCGGCGTCGCCGAGATCGAGGCGATGTCCCCTGCCCAGCGCCTCGCCTTCTGGGTGCGCGAGTTCGACCGCTGCATCCGCTGTTACGCCTGTCGGCAGGCGTGCCCCGCCTGCTACTGTTTCGAGTGCATCGCCGAGCAGGTCGATCCGCCCTGGGTCAGCATGGCTCACCATGTGCCGCAGAAGGCCTTCTTTCATATCATGCGCGCCTACCACCTCGCCGGGCGCTGCTCCGGCTGCCAGGCCTGCGAGGCGGCCTGCCCGGTACACCTCCCGCTCAGCCTGCTCAACCGCAAAATTGCCGCCGAGGTGGAGGCTCTGTTTGGCTACGTCGCCGGCGCCGACCCCGATACGCCGCCGCCGCTGGCGACATTTCGCAAGGACGAGGAGCTGCCGCTATGAGAGCTGCCACCCACGAGTCACTGTGTGCCTGGCTCGATGCCCTGATCGAGCGCTACACCCTCGTCGCCCCACAGCGCGTCGAGCGCGACTGGCTCTACCGCCCTGTTGTCTCGGCCGCCGACGTCGCACTCGACTTTCAGCGCACAACCGTTTCGCCCAAGGGCTACTTTTTTCCGGAGACTGAGGTCCTTCTCGATGTCGAGAAACGGGGCCGAGACGTGACCCTGGACGAGCCGGATCCTGACGGGGACCAGGTCCTATTTGCCATCCGCCCGTGCGATGCCCGCGCCCTGCGTGTCCTCGACGCCCTGCTCCTCGACCGCCCGCCGGCCGACAGCTACTATGCGCGCCGCCGTGAGCGGACGACGCTCGTCGGTCTCGCCTGCCCGGAGATGTGGGCTGGCTGCTTCTGCACCAGCCTCGGCAGCGGCCCGGCCGATGCCTCTGCCGTCGATCTGATGCTCCACGCCGACGGGGATGGTTACCTGGTCGAGGTCGTCACACAAAAGGGCGCAGCGCTCCTGGCGGGCGTCGACTGGCCTGACACGGAGCGTCCCGTACCTGTGCCCGAGATCACGGCCGATCAAGTGCCCCTTGTCCCGTCCGATGCCTGGCGCGCGAGGTTCGGCGAGCCTGCCCCGGGGGTCGAGTCCGTGTGGCAGCGCCTCGCCGACCGCTGCCTCAGCTGCCACGCCTGCACCTACGTGTGCCCCACGTGCCGCTGCTTCGACGTGCGTGACGACGTCACCGCCGCCGGCCCCGGCTACGTTCACATCCAGCGCCTGCGTGCCTGGGATAGCTGCATGTCCCCCGCCTACCGCCGCATTGCCGGCGGCCACAATCCACGTCCCGACACCGCCCAGCGCCTGCGCAACCGCTACTTCTGCAAGTTCTGCTACTCCCCCCTCGACTTTGGCCCCGTCGCCTGCGTTGGCTGCGGCCGGTGCATCGACGCGTGTCCGGCAGGGGTTGACATCGTCGAGGTGTTGAGGATACTGGATAGCGGTGATTAGATATTAGATTTCGGGTATTGGACGCACCTTCCAGGCACCAGCCCGCTCCAATACCTTGGAGGAGACGAATGGTCGATCGTGAACACGACAATCCGATGCGCCCTATTCTGGCGACGCTCGCGGGAGTAAAAGAGCTGGCGGACGATATCAAGCTCTTTCAAGTGGAGCTGAACGGCGAGTGGTTTGACTACGAGCCGGGACAGTTTGCGTTTCTGTCGGCGTTCGGCGTGGGCGAGGCGCCTTTTGGGCTGGCATCGATCCCGTCGCGGTCGGCAGTGCTCGAGTTCGCCGTCAACCGCGTTGGCACCGTCACCGACGCCCTGCACAAGATGGAGCCCGGCGCCATAGTCGGCGTCCGCGGCCCCATGGGCAACAGCTTCCCTCTCGGCGATGTCCGCGGCAAGGACGTCCTGGTCCTCGGCGGCGGCATCGGCGGCGCGCCGCTGCGCCCGGTCATCCACACCATCCTCGACAACCGTGCCGCCTACGGGCACCTGTCCATCCTGTGGGCCGCCCGCTCACCCTCGCTCCTCGTCTTTACCGACGAGTACGAGGCGTGGCGTGCAGCGCCCGACACCGAGCTGCACGTCACCGTCGACCGCGGTGACGACGCCTGGCAGGGCAACGTCGGCTTGATCACCGACCTCCTCGCGCGCCTCGCGCCGTCGCCGGAAAACACCGTCGCCATCATCTGCGGCCCGCCGATCATGATCAAGTTCGTCGTGCTCGGCCTGCAAAAGCTGGGGTTCGCCGACGAGCAGATGATCATGACGTTGGAAGCCAAGATGAAGTGCGGCATCGGCAAGTGCGGGCGCTGCAACATGGGCGAGCAGTTCGTTTGCCTGCACGGCCCCGTCTTTTCTTACACCGACGTGTCACGCTTCCTGGAAAGCTTTGTGTGAGGAAATCGCATGATCACACCCGACAATCTCCGCTCGTGTGAGCTTTTTTCCAGCTTGAGCGATTCGGAGCTGATCGAGATCTCCGCCCTCGCCACCAGCGAGACGTACGATGCCGGGCAGGTGATCTGCTCCGAGCAAGAAGTGGCGGGCCGGCTCTTTATCCTTCAGGAGGGCTGTGTGCAACTGCACATCAACGTCCGCTCGTCGGTCCAGTCCGACGAAACCGTGACTATGCAGGAGGTCGAGCCGGGCCGCATTTTTGGTTGGTCGTCGCTGGTGCGGCAGCGCCAGTTCACCGCGTCCGCGCGCGCCGTCGACCGTGTGTGCCTCATCGTCTTCAAGGCCGACGACCTCAACGCTCTCTTTGACCGTGATACCCACATCGGCTTTGTCGTGATGAAGCAGCTTGCAGAGGTAATCGCGTCCCGCTTGCGGCGCACGCGCGAGATTGTGACCTGAGACGTGCAACGTGACAAATCGCTCGGATTTTTCCCCGGGGTTGCATTGCTAGGTTCGTAGTCACGGCTTCAGCCGTTTTTTCACCGCAGCAACCTATCAAATTACCGTTGACCCACTACTGGGCTGGAGGCGGGAGGGATATATCCTTCGAGCTTTCCTGTGAATCGCGCTCACTCGGCAGCAAAAAACTGAACTTGCTTCCTAGCCCTACCTCCGATTCGACCCACACCTTGCCGTGCAGGTTCTCGACGATGCGGCGTACAAGGGCGAGGCCGACGCCCGTGCCGATGGGGCATACGTCGCGCGCGTTTCCCGCCCGGAAGAACTCCTGAAAAATGCTCTGCTGATCTTCGGCAGAGATGCCGATCCCCGTGTCGCGCACAGTGCCTACCATGTACTCGTTTCCCTGCTTGATCGTCACTGCCACGATCCCCCCGGGCTCGGTGTACTTGATCGCGTTGCTCAGCAGATTCGTCCACACCAGCTTGAGCCGCTCCGGGTTCGCGTGCACTCTCCGTAGCTCAGGGTCGACATCCACGCTCAAAAAGAGATCCTTACTCTCCGCCTCTGCCCTCATCAGATCGACCACGCCGCGCAGTACCTCGGCCGGGTGTACCGCGGCCAGCGGCTCGTCGCGCCTCTCCTCCTCGCGCGCCCGCGCCAGGCGCAGCAGGTCGCTGATTAGCTGGGATACCTCGGCCGTGCGACGCATCACCCGCTCCAGGATGTCATGCACCTTGTCGGGAGATGCGTGACCCGACAGGGCCAACTCGATACACGTGTGGATCGTGTTGATCGGCGCCCGCAGCTCGTGCGTTACCAGCGTCAAGAAGCGCGTGCGCTCGGCGTCGATTGCTCTCAGTCGCTCGTTCACTTCTTCCAGCTCGCGGCTCTTGGCGATCACTTCTTTGTGTCTCTGCACCAACACTCTGTCGCGCTCGCGCAGCCGCGCGCTCACCGACGATGTCAGGTAACTCACCAGCCCGAGCGTCACGACCATCATCCCCACAAAGCTGGCGAGGTATCCGCCCTCGTCATACATCTCAATCTCGCCCAGGAGTGGCAGATGATGGTGCGCCAGGAGCCCTGTGTATTCCATGCCCGCCACACCTGCTACCAATACGGCAGCCAGGCTCGCCATCGCAAAGCCGATTCCTTTGGGCAAGAGTACGGCGGCCAGCGTCGTGTGCAGCACAAAAAAGAGGATCATCGGGTTCTCGATGCCGCCGGAAAAGTGGATCAGCGCAGCCAGTGCCAGCAGATCGAGGGTGATCTGGAGACAGGCCAGGCGTATGGCAGCATCCAACCGCCTGTCGAGTCCGCCCTCGGTGCGGAGCGAGCGTGCATAGAGCGACAACCCCGCGTTATACAGGGCGACGAACCCGATGATGTAGAGCAGGGCGCGAAAGGGCAGCGTGCCGGGCGCGAGGATCCGGGCAAGCGCCAGGGCTGCCAGGCTGGCGAGCACCGCCAGCCAGCGCAACTGGATCAGCCACCCGATCCGCTCGATCCTCTCCGTCTCAAACGGCAGCTCGCTCGTCATCGGCCCGTCCAGCCCGTCCGTCTACTATGTGGTCGAAGGGGATGAGGGGCTGCCGGCGAAGCGGTTCGCCAGCTCCAGGATCTTGGCCATCGGTGCCGGTTTGTCAAGAAACATCATGACCCGCAGCGGCCTGTCTGTCGGAAAGTGCCCCGAGTATTCCGAGCTGACGATCGACGTCAAGAATACCACCGGCACGTCGCGCAGCTCGGGGTCGTTGGCGATCTCTTCACTGACCCACACTCCTTCCGTCGGCACGCGCATGATGACGTCAAGAAAGACGAGGTCCGGCTTTTTCTCACGCATCAAACGCAGCCCAAGCGCACCCTGGCTCGCACACCGCACGGCAAAGCCGTCGCCTTCGAGTATCGTCTGCATCGCTGCGCAGAAATCCGGATCATCGTCGACTACCAGGACTTCACCTTTCGTTGGCATCGCTTTCCTCCCACGCTCTGAAAACTCAACATCGTCCTGCCTGGAAATTGCGTCTATCCATTATATCATAACCCGTCCCAAAGGCAAGTCGCCGCGCCGGACCACGAGACCCGGGCGCATTCACACTTTCTGGACACATTGCGCGCCACCGGCCTGAGAGGCGTAGAACGACTCGGGGCCGGGTGTCACACTTCGATATAGCACGCCCCCGGCGCGCCCTCTTCTCCTTCTACCCGCACGCGCCCTGGAAAGAAGCGGTTGACCACCCACG
>JAFGIA010000150.1 GCA_016929795.1 Anaerolineae bacterium | reverse complement strand
GTACGAGGCCCCATATTACTACGAGCAGCCCCCTGCCAGGCGAGGCATGAGTCCATGGCTTATCGCCCTCATTGTCGTCCTGGCTCTCATCGTAGTATGCTGCGTCTGTCTCTGCCTGGGCGTTCTGCTGCTTGGGCCGGCGATGGGCAACACCTTTTCCACCATCATCGAGACGCTAGAGGTCATGACCCCGGTTCCCTGACACCCAGCACTTGCTGGTTGGAAGACTGGAAGGTTGGAAGACTGGGCAGTCGGAAGGAACGCTGCCAGCCTTCCAACCTTCCAGTCTCTCTTTGCATCCCACCGTAAAAGATGATATACTACCAACTGCCGAAATCTTTGTACCGGGGCTCTACCGGGCGCTGGTCGTGCGGATGGAGATAAGACGATGAATCGCGACGAGCTGGTTTCCTACCTCGATGAGCTGCTCGACGTGAAATCGATCCAGGATCGCTCGAACAACGGGCTGCAAGTCGCCGGGGCAAAAGAGGTTGAGCACGTGGCCTTTGCCGTCGACGCGGGCCTCAACGCCTTTCACCAGGCTGCGCTCGCCGGCGCACAGATGCTGATCGTGCACCATGGCCTCTTTTGGAGTGAGCCCATCATGGTCACCGGCATCCACCATATCCGCCTGGCAGCCCTGCTCGAGGCCGGGCTCTCGCTCTATGCCGTACATCTGCCTCTTGACTTTCACGACACACTCGGCAACAACGCCACCCTGGCTCGTTGGCTGAGGCTTGAAAACGTGGACACGTTTGGCGACTACAAGGGCTCTGCGGCTGGGTTCATCGGCGACCTTCCGCTGGAAATGACACTCAAAGAATTCACGGCACGGGTAGAGGACTCGACGGGCGAGCCAACGACGGGCACCTGGGCGTTTGGCCGGGAGCCGGTACGCCGGGTGGCGATCGTCTCGGGCGGAGCCGCGTTCCTCGTCGACCAGGCGGCAGCCGCGGGCGCAGATGTCTATCTCACAGGCGAGGTGAACCACAGCGTCTATCACCTGGCATTCGAGCTTGGGATCAATGTCGTATTTGGTGGGCATTATGCCACTGAAACAGCCGGGCTGAAAACCCTCGCCGATCACCTGGCCAATCGTCACAGGCTCAAGGCCACCTTCCTGGACTTGCCAACAGGTGCATGATGCTAGCGCCTGGCTGGTCGAGATCGTGGCTGCAATGCAAAGGAAAGGACAATGGAGCTGATATTTCTTGGAACTGGTGACGAGCACGGCGTGCCGCGCATCGGCTGCGAGTGTGCCGTGTGCCACAACGCCCTCTCACCAGGCAGTCGCAACTGTCGCACCGGGCCGTCGGCTGCCCTACGCTATGGTCCATCCTACGCTCAGCGTCTGGTGCTCCTCGACGCGCCTCCCGAGCTGCGCTACCAGGTGACGAATCAGCACCTTGGACCATTCGATGCCCTGCTTCTCACACACACCCACGACGCCCATTCGCTTGGCATTGGCCCCCTGCTTGCCGCCCAGCGCGAGGCCGGGCGCCCACTGCCGATTCACGCTCCCTCCCAGGTGTTGGATGACGCCCGCGAGCGCTTTGCCTACCTCTGGAATGACAAGACCTATCGACGTATTCTCCAGCCCGAGCCGCTCGAATCTACGGCTGACTTGTGGGGATTGGCTGTCCAGCCGCTGCGCGTCGACCATGGTCTGGGTGGTACAGCGTACGGTTATGTGCTGAGCTACAACAGTGTGCGGCTCGGCTATGTGACCGACATGCTGCGCGCCACGACAGAGGCACGCCGGATCCTGGATAGCCTCGACGTGCTCGTGCTCGGTGCGAGTCACTACTATGAGGGCATCGAAATGTGGAAAAGGTCAGTGATGGACGTCATGGCTGCCGTCGAACTGATTCGTGACCTGTCGCCTGGCTGCGCTTATCTGACCCACCTATCCCATACCGTCGACTACGGCGAGGTCGTAGACAGACTGCCGGCATCGACCAATTTGGCTTATGATGGCCTCGTGGTGGAGGTACCCACATGAGCAGGATCCTTGACTACCTGGTCGCCCGTCAGGAAGCGATGGTCGACACCCTAGAGCAGATCGTTTCGATCGACTCGCCGAGCGACGAGCGCGACGCAGTAAACCGCGTCGCCGACTTTATGGCCCAGGCACTGGAAGCAGAGGGCGCCCATGTCGAGCGTGTGCCACAACTCGCCTGGGGCGACCACCTGCGCGCCACGTGGGGCAATGGTGACAGGCAGGTGCTGCTTTTGGGGCATATGGACACTGTGTGGCCACTCGGCGACGCATGCGAGCGCCCATTTACCGTCGACGGTACCCGGGCTACAGGCCCAGGTGTGTTCGATATGAAGGGGGGCCTCGTCATCGGCCTTTACGCCCTCCAGGCTCTGCAGGCACTCGATTGTGCTCCCGCTCACCAGATCGCATTTATCCTGAACTCCGACGAGGAGTGGGGCAGCCCCACCTCCCATCCCCTGATCGAAGAGGAGGGACGGCGCAGCGATGCTGTGTTGGTGCTCGAGCCGTCGCGTGAAGGGGCGCTTGTCACCTGGCGTAAGGGCGTCGGCCGCTTCGAGATGGAAGTGCAGGGGGTTGCATCGCACGCCGGTGCAGCGCACGAGCGAGGGGTGAGTGCCGTGCAGGAGATGGCTCACCAGATCCTACAGCTCGAGTCAATGACCGACTATGGGCGCGGCACCACTGTAAACGTGGGCGTTATCCAGGGAGGCAGCAAGGTAAACGTCCGTCCGGCGTCGGCCTGGGCCGAGATCGACGTGCGCGTCACCACCGCGCACGAGGGCCGCCGCATGGAAAAAGCAATCCGCGCCCTGCGGCCAGCTAATCGCAACGCGACACTCGTCATCTCGGGTGGCATGAACCGGCCTCCGTGGGAGATGTCTGCGCCGGGTGAGAACCTATTCAAGCGTGCGCAGCGCGTCGGCGCGGAGCTGGGCCTCGATCTGTGGCCAGCCGGCACTGGCGGCGCGTCCGACGGCAATTTCACCGCCGCGCTCGGCGTGCCAACCCTGGATGGGCTAGGCGTCGTCGGCGAAGATGCCCACGCACTGACCGAGTGGGCAGACCTCCGTTCTCTTCCACGCCGCGCGGCACTGCTCGCCGAGCTAATCCTGGACCTCGGCCGTTGACCACGAGCGCTGTCTCCCAATCGTCTCGTAAGCCTGGTGACCAGGCGGCCGTTTACCTCTCTCCCCACCTGGACGACGCTGCGCTATCGTGTGGCGGGGCGATTCACAGGCGGGTGAGCCTTGGAAGCCCCGTGCTTGTCATCACCATCTTTGCAGGCGAGCCCGCGCCCGTGCCCGGGCTGCCGTCGCATCAGGAAACAGAGTCCAGCCCCACGGCAGCCGCAGGCCCGTTTTCCTCCTTTGCGCTTGTGCAGCACGCATACTGGGGCAACCCACGCCGTCCGATGGCACTGCGCCGCGCGGAGGACATGGCGGCACTCACCCTCCTTGGCGCCCGCGCCAGGCACCTCGACTATCTCGATGCCGTCTACCGTGCCGCCCCGGGTGCCCGCTGGCTCTACACCAATGCCGCCACCCTGTTCCACACCATCGATCCTGAAGATCCTATCACGCCTGGCAGCCTTGCCAGCTCACTGGCTAACCTTCTCCCACCACCCGGCGAGGTCACGCTGTATGCCCCCCTTGCCATCGGCCGTCACGTTGACCATCTGATCGTCCACGGCGCCGCCCGGCATCTACAATCGCTCGGCCACCGGGTGGCCTACTATGAGGACTATCCGTATGCCGAGGTGCCGGGCGCTGTCGATGCGGCCCTCGACATCGCTGGCGCACGCGGATGGGAAGAGGAACTTGTCTCCCTGGACCCTGCCGACATTGCTGCCAAGGTGACAGCAGTGGCCTACTATCACTCCCAACTCGGCGTTCTCTTTGACGGTGCCGACGAGATGCCGGGCCGCATCTGGTCGTTCGCAGCCACGCGAGGCGCGGGCCGCCTCGCCGAGCGCCTCTGGTGGCCCAATGGCTGATACCCTGGACCTCAACCTCACAGCCATGGCCCATGGAGGGACCGCCCTCGGCCGCCACGGTGGGCAAGTCATTTTTGTTCCGTACGCGATCCCTGGCGAGCGCGTACGCGTCCAGCTCGTCGACCAGCATGCCCGCTGGGCATACGCAGTTCCGGTAGAGATCCTAGAGCCCTCGCCCCATCGCATCAAGCCGCCCTGCCCCTACTTTGGATTGGGCCAGTGCGGAGGCTGCCAGTGGCAGCACATCGACTATGAGGCACAGGTCGAATACAAGCGCAGCGTGCTCACCGACCAGATGGCGCGCGTCGGAGGGCTCGACGTGACCGGTATCATAGAGGACCCCATCGGCGCAGCACAGCCGTGGCACTATCGCAACCACGTCCAGTTTCACGTCACACCAGAGGGTGATCTCGGTTTCCTGACCCTTGACACGCACAACGTCATTCCCGTCAAGGAGTGTTACATCATCGACCCGCTCCTGGATGAGTTGTGGGCGGCGCTCGACATGGAGTGGCCCCAGCTCTATCGCCTCAGTCTCCGCTGTGGCACGGCAACGGGCGACAGGATGGCGATTTTCGAGCTGAACGAGTATGAGGACTTTTACGTCGAGGTGGATTTCCCCGTATCTGCCGTGTTGATGCTCGCCGATGGCGAGGTGGCAGTCATGATGGGCGATCGTTACCTGGTCGAGTACGTCGCAGGTCGCGACTATCACATCTCTGCCGGCAGTTTTTTCCAGGTCAACACGGCAGGCGCCGAGGCGCTCGTGTCTGTCGTGCACGACTACCTGGCCCCGAGCGATGGCGAGACACTCCTCGACCTCTACTGCGGCGTCGGCCTCCTTGCCCTCTCTCTGGCCCAAGATGTCGGCCAGGTCGTGGGCATCGAGTCCGATCCGAGCGCCACAGCCGACTTTCGGTTCAACGCCCAGGGGCTGGGCAATGTCTCCCTCTTTGAAGGCAGCGTCGTTGACGTGCTGCCCGGAATTGAGAGCCCGATCGACTTGGTGGTGCTCGACCCGCCTCGTGCCGGCGCTGGCGAGGCAGTGATCGACGGCATTGCCCACCTCGCTCCCAGGCGTGTCGTGTACGTATCGTGCGATCCGGCCACCTTGGCACGCGACTCGGAGCGACTGGTGAACGCCGGTTACCACCTCGTCCGCCTGCAGCCGGTCGATATGTTCCCACAGACATTTCACATTGAATCGGTCGCTCTCTTCACGATGGTATAATGGTCGTGTCCCTTTGACGCAATCGCGCTGTGTGGTATAATGACACTCGTGAGCACAGACAACACCGGGGCGATTCAAGTGGGCGTGAATGCCCACCTGTTATCACTCGACCAGAATTATCGGAGCGCAGGTATCAATTGGTACATCTACCATCTCTTGCACCACCTGCCCGACGCTGGTTCAGATCTCGCGTACACCGCCTTTCTTGGCGAGCGGCGCTTTGTTGGGACGCCAGGCATCCACTGCTCGCTCACGCGCCTGCCAACGCACCGGCCCCCAGTGCGCATCATGTGGGAACAGGTAGTCCAGCCGTGCGTCGCGCGGCGCATTGGTATAGACCTGATCCACGCCCCGGCTTTTGTGGGCCCGCTCGCCAGCAGCCTCCCATTTGTCGTCACCATCCACGATCTCAGCTTTGTCAACTACCCGCAAAACTTTCGCGGTGGCAACCGTGCCTATCTGCGCCTCTTCACCCGCCTGTCGGTCCACACGGCCCGGCGGGTCGTTGCCGTATCCAAGAGCACACGCGCGGACCTGGCACACTTCTATGGCGTGTCACCGCGCAAGGTCGATGTGGTCTATCACGGGGTGGACCCTGCCTTTCGCCCTCTGCCGGCTGACGAGGTGGAAGCCTTTCGCGTGCGGCGAGGCCTCCCCGATCAGTTCATCCTCTTTGTCGGCACCCTCGAGCCGCGCAAGAACATAGCCGGCCTCATCTCAGCCTATGCGCAGATGCCAGCGTCACGCCCGCCCCTCTTGCTCGTGGGCGGCAAGGGTTGGTTGTACGACGATGTCTACCGCCGCGTTGAAGAATTGAACCTCGCGGACAAGGTCCATTTTATAGGATACGTCGACGCGGCAGAGCTCCCTGCGTGGTATAATGCAGCACTCCTCTTTGTCTACCCTTCCCTCTACGAGGGATTCGGCTTGCCGGCACTCGAGGCCATGGCTTGTGGCCTCCCCGTCATCTCTTCCACTGCGTCGTCACTCCCCGAAGTAGTGGGTGAGGCAGGCATCCTGGTCGACCCGCATGACACCGATGCTCTGGCAGAGGCACTGCAGCGCGTGGCAGGCAATGCGTCGCTGCGAGACGAACTGACCGCCGCCGGTATGCGACAGGCATCTCGCTTTTCCTGGACCGAAACGGCACGCAGCACAGCATGCAGCTTCCGCCGCGCCCTCGGCATAGAGGGAGGATCCTGACGTGTTCGAGCGCTATCGTCGCTGGATCTCGCTCGCAGTGGCTATCGCCGACATCTTGCTCATTAACCTGGCCGTCGGTCTCGCCTACTGGATTCGCTACGATTTGCAGGCCTTCGCGGCTGTCGATGAGGCCTATTTCGTGCCCTTTCTTTCCTTCATCCCGATCTCCCTCGCCCTGACCGTGCTGCTTCTCGGCATCTACAAGCTGAGCGGGGTGTACGATATGCCGCGTGGCTCCTCCTGGTTCGATGAAGCATACCATGTGCTCACCGGCACCGCCACCGGTATTATCCTGACCGTGTTTGTTATCGTCTTTTTCTTTCGCCCATTTCTCTACTCACGCCTCATCTTTTTCTACGCTGGCGTTCTGATCACCGTCTTTCTTGCCATTGCCCGTATTGGCAAGCGCATAGCGCGCAACCAGCTACGCAAAAGAGGTCTGGGCGTCGACCGCCTCCTCATCGTCGGAGCCGGCGAGATCGGGCGCACGGTGATGCGCAACATCGTCGCTCACCCCACACTCGGTTATCACATTGTCGGTTTCGTCGACGACGACCCGGAAAAAGGCGCCACCGACATCGGGCGCTTCAAAGCCCTTGGCAGCACCGCCAACATCCCACGCCTCGTCAAGGAACTGGCCATCGACGAGGTGATTATCACGCTGCCCTGGATGTATCATCGCAAGATTGTCAGTATCGTCGCCCAGTGCGAGAGGCAGCAGATCCGCGTGCGCATCGTGCCCGACATCTTCCAGATGACTCTTAGCCATCTCGATGTTGAGGATCTGGGTGGGGTTCCCATGATCGGCGTCAAGGAAGTCACGATCACGCGCACGCAACGCCTTGCCAAACGCACCATCGACATCCTCTTGTCCTCCATCGGCCTCATTCTGCTACTTCCCGTATTCGCGCTGATTGCTGTTGCCATCAAGCTCGACTCGTCGGGCCCTGTCTTTTTTAGCCAGATCCGTGTGGGCAAGGGGGAGCGTCTTTTCTCTTGCTTCAAGTTTCGCTCCATGTATGCAGGAGCGGATGCACAAAAACGCCAGCTTTTGGATCAAAACGAGGCCGATGGCATCTTTTTCAAAATCCGCCAAGACCCGCGCATCACGCGCGTCGGTCGTCTCTTGCGCCGGACAAGCATGGATGAGCTGCCCCAGTTGTTCAACGTGCTGATGGGGCACATGAGTGTCGTCGGGCCGCGCCCCGCGCCGCCTGATGAAGTCCAGCGCTATCTAGCGTGGCACAAGCGCCGGCTAGAAGTACCCCCGGGCATAACCGGCCTGTGGCAGGTCTCTGGACGCAGCGAGCTGACCTTCGACGAGATGGTCCTGCTCGACCTGTACTACATCGAGAACTGGTCACCACTCCTCGATTTTCAGATTCTGCTGCGCACATTGCCGACTGTGCTCACGGGCGAGGGAGCGTATTAGTGGCATAGTAGCCGGTAGGTTGGGACATGCCAACCTACCAAGCTACCAATCTACCAGTAGGAGGAAACCATGTGGCGTTGTACAGCTTGTGGCTACATCTGGCAGGGCGACGAGGCGCCTGACGAGTGTCCCAAATGCGGGGCGCCGCAGAGCAAATTCGAGCAAGTCGATGCCAAGGCGGCAGATCTGATCGAGCGCGCCAGGTACACCAACAGCCTTCACATGAACCTGTATTCACTCCTGGAGCAGATCATGGCCCTTGCCGAAGAGGGGATCGACGACAACCTGGACCCCGGCTGCGTGCGCATTTTTGAGCAGGCGTCCGACCAGGCCGAGATCCTGCAGCAATCGATTCTTGCCGAGCTTCAGGGACACGTCAAAAAGGGCAAGTGGGGCTAGACTAGCAGCCGGCCTGCCTCCACCCGCCATACCTGGCATTGGTCGCGAAAGGCACCTGGAACCACAGCCAGGTCGGTCGTGGTGATAACTGACTGCTGCACGCCGCTGGCGAGCGACCGGAGCAAAAACGCCCGCCTGTGCGCGTCGAGCTCCGACAGCACATCGTCGAGCAGCAGCACCGGCTCTTCACCTGTTTCCTGTCGCATCAGGCGCACTTCCGCCAGCTTGAGGGCCAGCGCCGCCGTTCGTTGCTGGCCCCGCGAGCCGTATATGCCTGCGTCCACGTCGTTCACCAGGAAGCGCATCTCATCGCGGTGGGGGCCGACCAGCGTCACGCCCGCCGCCACTTCGCGCGACCGTTGGGCACGAACCTGAGTGTGAAAAGAACCGGCAATCGCCTCGACGGCATGCCCATCCAGGTCCAGGCCATCCAGGTCCAGGCTCGGCTCGTAGCGCAGGTGCAGTGCTTCCAGGCCAGCCGTCAGATCGCTGTGTACAAGGTTAGCCAGCGTATCGAGCATCTGCACCGCACACTGCCTGCGTGCCACCAGGTACGCGCCACTTTCCACGAGCCGCTCATCCCAAAACGCGAGCTGCTCTGCATCATTGCGTCCCCGCTCGCGCAGATCGCGCAGCAGCGCATTGCGCTGAGTGAGGATGTTGTTATAGCGTGACAGCAACCGGCAGTAGGTTGCATCGATCTGGCACAGCGTCACGTCCAGGTAGCGGCGCCTACCACCCGGCGATCCCGACACAAGCGTGAGATCCTCGGGCAGAAATAGCACAACATTGAGCTGTCCAAGCATATCCATTGCACGCCGCGCCACACCGTTGATCCGGATCTCTTTTTTGTAGCGGCTCCCGTTGTTCGCCTGCTGAGTCAGGGTGATCTCGATGCTCACCATGCCCGTCGTGCGTGTCACGTGTCCTACCAGCCGTGCATAGGGCAAAGGTTCCTGCTCCACCGCCAGCCAGTTCACAACCTCACGGTCCGACCCGGCGTGCGGTGACCGGCTTGTCGCCAGGTAATAGACCGACTCCAGCAAGTTGGTCTTTCCCTGTGCATTGTCGCCCGCGAGGAGCGTGACCCCGGGCGATAGGTCTATCTCCAGACGGACATAATTCCGAAAATTGTGCAGGGTGAGATGATTCAGGCGCATAGGTCGATTATAGCCCAAGGCCGCCCGTGCTGCAAACGCCAGTACATTGAAAACGGCGTGAAAAACATGGCCACGGCACTTGGCATCCGCCCTGACCTGTGGTATCATATCCGCCGCGAGGAAGCCACCGAGATGCGAGACGTGGGCAAGGCATGGGACAAGGGCTGGAATCGGGTCGCGGACGCGCTGGTGGCCGCCGGCCTGCTGGTCGCTGTGCTTATGCTCTACTTGTCCACCCTGGCGCCCACCGTTGCCACCCTCTATGATGACAGCCTCGAGTTTCCGCTCGTCACGCACCGACTGGCCATCATCCATCCCACCGGCTACCCGCTCTACACCCTGCTCGCCGCCCTCTTTGCCCGGGGCCCCTGGGCAAATCCCGCCTGGGGTGTCAACCTGCTCTCCGCCGTCGCCGCGGCTGTCACCATCGCTCTCGTCTACCTGGTCGCCCGTGCATTGGACGCTCGCCGTCTTGCCGCCCTACTTGGCGCTGCGGCGCTGGGGGCATCGCCCATCTTTTGGTCGCAGGCAGCCATCGCCGAGGTATACACCCTCAACACTGCCCTCGTCACCGCCCTGCTCTGGCTCGCCCTGCTGTGGGCGCGCCGGCCATTCCTGCCGGTCATCCCCTTTGCACGCCTCCTCGTCCAACCCCGACGCCCGGGCCCCCTCTTTTTGCCCACTCGAGAACGTGCAGCAGCCAGGGGCTGGGAGGCGCTGAAGGCACGAGCTTTTCTGCCACCACACGATCCCGGCTCGCTCTTTGCGCCGTCACAGACACGTGGACGCCGCGTTCTCGAGCGGGTGCGCCACTCCTTGCCTGGTGCTATGCGCCTCCTGGAGTTGCTCACCGATTCCACATCGCGTGCTGTGCGCCGTACACAGCGGCGCGCACTTGACCTCTATCGCCGAGCCTTCCCGTCCATTCCGCCCAAGGCACGCCTGTGCCCGCACCCCTTGCTCTATGCGCTGGCAGCGACGATGGGCCTGGCCCTGGCTCACCACAGGACTGCCATCCTGCTCGCCCCCGCCCTGTTCATCTTTATCATCGCCGTCGAGCACCGCGTGCTGACCCGCCCCGCACTGCTCGGCCCCGAGCATGGCCAGCGCCCACGCCGGCTCCAGGCCGTCACGCGCCCCATCATCCTTCTCGCCCTCTCCTTCCTGGCTCCACTCTTGCTCTACCTCTACCTGCCATTCCGTGGCAAGGTTGGGTCGCTCGATGGCACGTACGAGAACACCCTGGCCGGCTTCTGCTCGTGGGTCACCGCCAGCAGCTACGGTGCCTTTTTCGCCGACAACCCACTCGCGCGTGATCTCGACGCGGCTTTCTACGGACGCCTCTTCTGGGATCAGTTCGGCCCTGCCGGCCTGGCCCTTGCTGTCATCGGCCTCGTCGCACTGCTGCCACGGGCCCGGCGCCCCGAGCCACTACGGTGGGAGTGGCTCCTCACCGGCGTGGCCTTTGTCATCTACGTGGCCTTTGCCCTCCTCTACCGAGTGCCCGATGTCGAGGTATTCTTTCTGCCTGCCTTTCTCCTCATCGCCGTCTGGATCGCGGCTGGCATTGACTATGCCATGACACTGCTTCGACCGCGCGGGCCCATCCTCGCCCTCCGCCGCCTACAAGCGATCTGCCTTGTCCTCGTCGTCGCTGGCGCTCTGGCCCAGCCATTGGCGATCGGCATCCGGAATTATCCCGATCTCGATCTCAGCAGGCGCTGGATCGTCCACGATTGGGGCGTCTACATCCTGTCCGAGCCCCTGCCTGTGGATACGACGATCGTCGGCTTGCTTGGCGAGGCCACCCTGTTCCGCTACTTGCAAGAGACTGCCGGCTGGTGCCCCGACGCCGAGATCGTTGCTGCGAACCCTGATGAGGCACGGCGTGGGGCCATCGACACTGCCTACGCCGCCGAGCGCACCGTGCTGGTTACCCGACCAGCACCCGATCTGGCACAGGACTATGCCCTCTCCGCCGTGACAGGCGTTGTCGATGTGCTTGGCGAGCCCGAGACCCTGATTCGGCTCGGAGCGCCCCTCTTTGCCCCCCCCCAGGTTCCCCGCCGCGTCGACCTGGAGCTGATCCCCGATCTCGATCTGCTCGGCTATGGCATACACCAACACACTGCCCATTGGCAGGCGTGGGCACGCCTGCGCCTCTGGTGGCGCGCGCCCGACGGCCTTGACCGCTCCTTCAAGGTATCGGCCCGCCTGCTCGATCCCAGTGGCACAACCGTTGCCGCTGGCGACGCCGAACCAGTGTCGGGCCTCTACCCGGCTCCCTACTGGCGCCCCGGCGAGGTTGTCGCCGACGCATACGAGATCCCGCTCCCCGCAGGTTTGCCACCGGGCGAATACGTGCCGCTCGTCATCGTCTACGATCCTGCAACAGGAGCCGAATGGGGCCGTGCCGTGCTCGACCCTGTGTCACTGGCGGCGGTACCCGCCCGCCCACCCCGCCGCGCCCTGGAGACAGAGGTCGTGCGCACCGTGTACGCTCGCTTTCGCGATGCGGAGCTTCTCGGCTTCACACCCCCCGATCCCGCACCCACCTACCGCCCCGGCTCGGAGCTGCCGGTCACACTGTTGTGGCAGGCGGGCGATGACCCGGTAGAGGGCGATTGGCTCGTCCAGTTGTTGCTCGACGGAAACGGCCGCACGGTAACGATAGCAGAGACACGGATGGGGGGCGGTTACCCTGCAAACCAGTGGCAAGCCGGCCAGGTCGTCCGTCAATGGCTGGCACCTGCCCTACCGCCGGGCCTGCCTGCCGGTGAGTACGCTCTCAAGCTACGTGTGACGCGCGACAGTCGCCCCATACCCTGGGGTCGCGGCTGGATGCCGCTGGGCAGCGACCTGACCTTGGGCGACGTGCACGTTGACGCGAAACGCTGACTGGCCTGGTCCGATTTGTCACCTTGTCCCTTCTGTGCTAGACTAGGCCACGATCGGATGGTCGCTCCGAGCCATGTAGAGCGGCCCTAGTTTCCCGAGGAGAAAAAAGCCGTTGCGCGTGTTATTCGTCGCCCAACAAGTAGATTACGAGCCACAGGGCATCATGTATCTGTCAAGCGCTCTCAAGGCTGCCGGCCACGAGGTCGAACTTGCCGTCGCCTCGCACCAGGACCCCATTGCCTTCGCCCGCGACTTTCGGCCCGACATTGCTGCCTACTCGGTCATCACCGGCTCACAGCGCTACTACCTCGCGCTCAACCGTCGCGTCAAGGCCGAGCTGCCAGGCGTCTTTTCCG
This sequence comes from Anaerolineae bacterium, assembly GCA_016929795.1. The sequence continues at coordinate 10,667 of JAFGIA010000150.1, read as the reverse complement.
TCTTTGGTGGCCCGCACCCCACCTTCTTTCCCGAGATGGTGGGTGAGGAAGGTGTCGACGGCATCTGCCGCGGCGAGGGCGAAGAAGCGTTTGTCGACCTGGTGGCCGCCCTCGACGCTGGTGGCCCCACATCTGTCCTCGATCTCGACAACTGGTCCTTTGACCACAACCGCAGCCGTAATGGTGATATCATAACCAATCCCGTCCGCCCTTATGTTGCGGACCTCGACACCTTGCCCTTTCCCGATCGTGCCCTCGTCTACGAGCGCGACCCGATCGCGGCGCGCAGCAAAATCAAGCACTTTCTCGCCGGCCGCGGCTGCCCCTACAACTGCACCTACTGCTTTAACCATGCCCTCGGCGAGCTCTACAGGGGCAAGGGCAAGCGCTTTCGCCTGCGCAGTGTCGACAACGTCATCCATGAAGTGCGCTGGGTGCGCGACCATTATCCACTCGAATTTGTCGTGTTTGTCGACGACACCTTTGTCCTGTCAGAGGAGTGGCTCGCCGAGTTTGCAGACAAATACCCGAGGGAGGTCGGCCTGCCCTTCTTTTGCAACACACGCGCCAACCTGGTCACCGCTGAGCAGGTGCGCCTGCTCAAGAGCGCCGGCTGCCACTGTGTCAGCATGGGTGTCGAGGCGGGCAATGATCGCATTCGAAACGATCTGCTCAAGCGGCACATGAGCCGCGAGCAGATCGTCGAGGCCGCGCACCTGATCCGTGCCGGCGGCTTGCACCTGACCACGACGAGCATGATCGGCCTGCCTACGACCACGATCGAGGAGGATTTCGAGACACTCGCCCTCAATGCTGAGCTGCGCCCAGCATACGCCCACGTATTCATCTTTCAACCTTATCCGCGCACCGAGCTGGGCGAGTTCACGCGCGAGCACGGCTGGATGGTGGGCACGTTCGACGACATCGGCGAGCTGGCGTGGGATCACTCAGTGCTTGAGTTCGGCGCCGCCCACAAACGCAGCCTGTCGGTGCTGCAGCGCTTTTTTGCCATCGCCGTCGAATGGCCCTGGCTGACGCCCGCTGTCCGGCGCCTCATGCGGGTGCCTGACAATCGTCTCTTCTGGCTCCTCAACAAGGTGTGGAAGGGATGGGCCATCAAGAACCGCGTCCACCCTGTCAAGCTGAGTGTCCGCGAGATTATGGAGACGGCGCGGCATTTTATGAAAATCAAGTCGTAGGAGTCGAGTTTGCACCTTCTATTCATCGTCAAAGAGATCGACAACGAGCCACAGGGGATCCTGCTGATCAGCAGCCTGCTCAAGCAGGCAGGCCATCGCATCAGCCTCGTGGTCGCCACCGAAGAGGACCCGCTGCAGACGGCGGTGCGCCTGCAGCCCGACGTCGTTGGCTATACCGTCTATACTGGCCCACACAACTGGTACCTCGACCTAAACCAGCGCATTCGCGCCCAATTACCAGGCGTGTTCTCCATCTTTGGCGGTCCCCACCCCACCTTTTTCCCCGAGATGATTGATCGCGATGGTGTCGACGGCATCTGCCTCGGCGAGGGCGAGTATGCAACACTCGACCTGATGAATGCCCTGGAGCGCAGGGACGGCGCCACGGTGCTCACCAACCCCGCGATCTCTAACTGGTGGTTCAAGCTGAACGGCACTTTGCCCGAGCACGTCACGGGCGAGATCGTGCGTAATCCGCTCCGCCCCCTCCTGACTGACACCGAGCTCGATGAGCTGCCCTTCTCCGACCGCGAGTTGCTCTACAACGCGCATCAGCAGAGCCGCCGCACCAGAATCAAGCCGTTCATCACTGGTCGCGGCTGCCCCTACGACTGTGCGTTCTGCTTCAACAAGGCCTATTCCGAATTGTACGGCGGCAAGGGGCGCCGTTTTCGCCGCCGCAGCCCCGGCAACGTCATCCGCGAGATCCAGGAGGTAGCGGCGGCACACGACGTGCGTTTTATCCTCTTCATGGACGATACCTTCATTCTACAGGACCACTGGCTCGAAGAGTTCATGGCCCGCTACAAGGCCGAGGTAAGCCTGCCCTTCTGGTGCCAGGTACGCGCCAATCTCGTCACCGATGCCAAGATCGCCCTCTTTAAAGATGCCGGCTGCGTGTCTGTCAGCTTTGGCCTGGAGGCGGGCAACGACCGCCTCCGCAACGCCGTGCTCAACCGCAACATGAGCCGTGAGCAGATTCTCAACGCCGCCGCCATCCTGCGTCGCCACGGCATCGCCTTCATGACCAACAACATGCTCGGCCTGCCGACAGGCAGCCTGGAGACCGATTTCGAGACGCTTGCCCTCAATGCCGAGTGCAAGCCGGCCTACGCCAACGTCTTTCTCTTCCAGCCCTACCCCAAGACGGCCCTCGGCGAGTGGGCGTACGAGCATGGGTGGATGATGGGCTCGTTCGATGATCTATCCGGATCGGTAAGTGACGACACGATCATCAAGTTCGGCAGCGACGCCGAAAAGCGGCAGATCGAGAACCTGCAAAAGCTCTTTGCCCTCGCCGTCGAGTTCCCGCGCCTTCTGCCAGCCATCCACCGCCTCATCCGCTTGCCCACCAATCGCCTCTTCTGGCTTGTGTACAAAATGTGGAAGGGTTGGGCGATCAAAAATCGCATGTTCCCCTTCAAAATGACGCCGCGCGAGTACCTCGACTCGGCGCTCTATTACATGCGCATCAGGAGCCAGTGACAATCTGAAGGAGGTGCCGACGTGATGATCGTCGCGAAAAAGAATCCCTCTTGCGTCTTTTTGCTCCTCGTCCTCCTGCTCCTCCTCGCCGGGCTGGTTGCCGTCTCTGAGCTTGACACCGTGCAGGCGGATGGCTGCTGGCAGGCGGAACTCACCGAGCAGTGGACAAATATGGAGCTTGCCGGCAGCGTGCTGCGCGTCGGCGTGCAGGGCCGCGGCGGCCTACCCGTCTATGTCCGGTCGAGCGGTGGCTTTGAGGTAGTCGGCTTGACCGGCACCAAGCCTGAATACGGCCCCAACGTCGCCGAGTTTGCCCCGTTGAGCAAGGGTACGTACACCATCGAGCCACAGGGCCTTGGCACCACCTATACGATCTGGCTCGACGGCAAGGGCTATGCACGTGTAGACTTTAAGCAGGTGCCATGTGCGCCAACCGCGACGCCGACGGCCTCCCCCACCTCTACCCGTCGCGCAACTGCTACGCGCACTCCCAGCGCCACCAGTTCCTCTGCCATCACTGCCACGCCGCGCCCTTCTGCCACACCGGCTGCCGGTGGGTGGCGCGGGCGCGAGGTAGAACGCGTCGATGGCTTGCAAACCCACTTATCGACGATCGCCGTGCGTGTCATCGGGCGCCCAGCAGGGCAGCAAGTGGAAATCCGATCAGGCGCTTTTTCCGCCACCTGCGTCACCGGCACCAAGCCCGAGCACGGACCCGATGCGTGCGAGTTTGGCGCACTGCAGGCTGGCACCTACCAGTTGCTGCCCACTGGCCTGAACACCCGCCTCGACGTCCGTGTTGACCTGCACGAATTTGTCCTCGTCGAGTTCTATGACACCACGCCGCCACCTGCGATGCGCTGGGTCGGTTCCATCGTCGAAAATCGCAGCGGGAGCGAGCCGACAGAGCATTCGAACTCGGCCATAGCCGTCGTGGTAAATGGCAAGCCGTGGCACAAGGTCGTCCTCCGTGTGGGTCAATTCGAAGCCACTTGTTTGACCAGCACCAAGCCAGAGTATGGCGACGCGTGCGAGTTTGGTGGCCTCAGTGCCGGTACCTACACGATCACCCCCGCCAACCTCGATACCAGCGTGCAGATAACCGTCGACGGCTGGGGCTGGGCAAAGGTCCGTTTTGACGAGGTGCCGGCCCCCCTACCACCGCCTGCCGGCCCCACACGCACACCCACCGCCCGGCCCACGAGCCGCCCCACGAGCCAACCGACGAGCCAGCCCAGCAACACGCCAACCCCCCGTCCCACCGGCACCCCGGCCACCGGCTGGCAGAGCTGGATCATCTCGAACACCAGCGATCCGGAGAGTGAGGGGGGGGTATGGTCGGTGATTGTCATCCGCGTCCTCAACTATGGCGGCATTCCCGTCCACATCCGCACCAGCGGTGGCTTTGAAGCGACGTGCATCACCGGCTCCAAGCCGGAGATCGGCCCAGATGCCTGCGAATTCAGTGCCCTGTCGCGCGGCACCTACTATCTCCGCCCCGACGACGCCGACCTCGAAACCGAGATCTGGATGGATGGCCGCGGCCGCGCCGAGGTCCACTTTGCCCACCCCTAGTGCGGAATCGGTGTATCATCCCCCTCTACCCAGGGGGATATCCGTGCCATCTCGCCCATCGCCGCCCCGCTCTGGCGTGTCAGCGGGCTGCCGTCCAGCCATTCCACATCCAGCCAGCATGGCGCGACATCTGGAACCAGCTCACGGGGCGACGGGCACCCAGGTAGAGGGGATATGGAGGCATCGCCCGCCCCCATTGGCAAGTCGCGCGCCGACTGTGCCTGTGCCGCGTCTCGCGTGTGCCCACTTTGCCCGGTCCTCGGGCCGGCTACGGCAACAGCCACCAGCAAAACGATCGTCACCCCGGCGCGCCATGCCACGTTTCCCATACCCAGCCCTCCTCCTGAACTCACACACCACCAGCATATCACATCCCGCGATTTGCCACCTGACGCGCGTCCCACGCTCGCGCCACGCTTCCCGTTTACCTCCCACCCAAATTGTGCCATTTTCGTGCCCACCTGGTGCCAAACTTGCACCCTGCATGGAGTGTGTTATAATAGGGATGCTTGCCGTGTTGGCACGTGTTGTTGGTGCCCCAGAGTGACGAATGGATCTTCGGGTGTGTGTGACGTCCATTGCGAATAACTCATCCAAGGAGCAAGACGATCATGGACGCTGTCCCCGACCGTAACTTGGCGATGGAACTGACGCGCGTCACTGAGGCAGCAGCCATGGCTGCAGGCCGCTGGATGGGGCGTGGCAACAAGGAAGCGGCCGATCAGGCTGCCGTGGATGCGATGCGCCTCGTCTTGAACACCATCGACATGGACGGCGTGATCGTCATCGGTGAGGGAGAAAAAGACCAAGCGCCCATGCTCTTTAACGGCGAGATGCTTGGCTCCGGCCAGCCACCGCGTGTGGACATTGCCGTCGATCCGATCGACGGCACCACGATCCTATCATTGGGGCGCTCTGGATCACTCGCCGTCGTCTCGCTATCAGAGCGCGACACAATGTACGATCCCGGTCCCTTTCATTACATGAACAAGATCGCCGTCGGGCCCGAGGCGGTTGGCGCAATCGATATCCTGGCCCCCGTCGAGGTCAACCTGCGCAACATCGCGCGGGTCAAGCACAAGGACCTGGATGACCTGACAATCGTCATTCTGGACAGGCCGCGGCATCGTGACCTCATCCAGCAGGTGCGCCGTGTCGGATCGCGCATCCGCCTGATACCCGATGGGGATATCGCCGGGGCGCTCATGACCACCATCCCTGACACAGGGATCGACGTCCTTCTCGGCATCGGTGGCTCGCCCGAGGCCGTGATCACCGCCTGCGCCCTCAAGTGCGTGGGGGGCGACATGCAGTGTCAGCTTTGGCCGCGCGACGAGGAAGAACGGGCACGCGCAATCGAGGCAGGCATTGAGGCAGAGAAGGTATTGACGATCAGTGACCTCGTCAAGGGCAACAACGTCTTTTTCTCCGCCACGGGCATCACCAACGGAGAACTACTGGACGGCGTGCGCTACTTTGGCGGCGGAGCGCGAACACACAGTATCGTCATGCGCTCCAGGTCAGGCACTGTGCGTTTTATCGAAGCAACCCACCGTTGGGACAAGCTGATGCGCTACAGTCAGATCCAGTTCGATTGAGCCCGCAGGGGAACCCGGAGCGTGCTGGCAGCGTCTTCAGAACCAGAGCATATATTTGTTACGAAAACTTGACGTGCCATTCTGGTTGTGCTATAATCAAGTGGTCTGTGAACGCTGAACCTTCCTCCTTGCATTCAGCCAGCGAATGCGCTTCCCACGCGGCGCTTCTTTGGCAGTGCCGGACCTGCGTGGTGCGTGCCAGAAGCTAATCGGAGGAGTATCGTACTTCACAAAGCCAGTCATACTGCGGGGATGCATCGCAAGTGCGCCAGTGCGCATTAGCGCGCACGGCCGCAAGTTTCAACATCATCCGGGCACAGTTGTCGCTGATACTTGGCTGTCTTTATCGTATGGCGCCTGTGCACGCTGCCGGAGATATTGATTCCGGAGGAGAACTGTGAATATTTCCGAATTGGAAAGCAAAACCATGAGCGAGCTGCAAGAGTTGGCGCGCGAATATGACGTGACCGGCTACAGCCGACTCAAGAAACACGACCTGACCATGCGCTTATTGCAGGCACAGGCGGAAAGCCAGGGGTTGCTTTTTGGAGGTGGCATCCTCGACGTCGTCTCTGACGGTATCGGCTTTTTGCGCTCCGGCGATTTGCTGCCAAGCCCCGATGATATCTATGTTTCCCAGTCGCAAATCCGGCGCTTTAACCTGCGCCCTGGCGACACGGTCATCGGACAGGTGCGGCCGCCCAAGGAAAATGAAAAGTACTTTGGGCTGCTGCGCGTCGAGGCAGTCAACAATATCGACCCTGAACAAGCCAAGCGCCGCCCCTGGTTCGACCGCCTGACGCCGATCTTTCCGCGTGAGCAGCTCACGCTCGAGTCTGGGCAGTTCCCTCTCTCCACGCGGTTGCTCGATATCCTGGCGCCTATCGGGCGCGGACAGCGCGGTCTGATCGTGTCTCCACCCAAGGCCGGCAAGACGACCATCCTTAAGCAGATCGCCAATGGCATCACGGCCAATTACAACAACACACACCTCATGGTTGTACTCATCGGCGAGCGGCCTGAGGAAGTCACCGACATGGCACGCTCTGTCGAGGCCGAGGTGATGGCTGCCACATTCGACGAGCCGGTGCAACACCACGTGCGCGTGGCCGAAATGGCCCTCGATCGCGCCAAGCGCTTGGTCGAGATTGGGCAGGATGTCATCATCCTTGCCGACTCGATCACCCGCCTGGCCCGTGCCTACAACCTCGTCGTCCCGCCCAGCGGCCGCACCCTGTCAGGTGGTATCGACCCGGCTGCCCTCTATCCGCCCAAGCGCTTTTTTGGTGCGGCACGCAACATCGAAGAGGGAGGCAGCCTGACGATCATCGCCACTTGCCTTGTCGATACCGGCAGCCGCATGGACGACGTGATCTATGAAGAGTTCAAGGGCACCGGCAACATGGAGATGCACCTGAACCGCAAGCTGGCTGACCGCCGCCTCTTCCCGGCGATCGACATCGAGCGCTCCAGCACGCGCCGTGAGGAGCTTCTCCTCGAAAAGGAAACCCTCAGCCGCGTGTGGACCCTACGCCGCATGATCGACGCCTTGGGTGGAGGGGCCGATGCCGTCGAGCCGGTCCTCCAACGCCTGGGCAAAACACGCAGCAATGCCGAGTTTCTCGCCAGCCTCAATCGCGACGTGTAAACCCGCTGCCTCAGAAGGGACAGAAACAGAGTGGGCTCCCACGCACATTCGCCAACTGCATGGGAGCGGCCCCTATCTGTTTGCTTTCACCGTATGGCACACTCCTGTAACATGTCCTCCTCAGACTTGCTCCCCTTCTTCTTCTATGGTATAATCTGCCTGCCATTGAGGGCTCGCCTATCCGCGATGGAGTGAATAGATGATTGACTCGCATTCCAAGCTCCCTGCTAAGGGAGAGGACCCGGCGGCCATCTGGCGAAGGGGAAAAAAGACATTCAACACCTTCGTCGATCGGAGCCGACTCAAGGACCTTGCGCCAGTAGGAGTGAGGGGCGCGCACTATCTGAGGGCCTTTTGCTCTCGCGTGAGTAGCAGGACAAAAACGCTTCCGATTCGGGCAATCCTGACCCGAATATCGAGCCATATCGGTGACGGTTCGCTACTGAATCGCTTTGCCTTGCATTTCGTCGTCGTCCTCCTGGCCCTCGGCGTCGTGACCATTACCCAAGTCACGGTCCCCCAGGTGGACTTTTTCCTGCCGACCCCTACACCGGCACCCGGCCTTGGCATACGCAGCGCCACTGTCGCGGCCAGCAACCGCAGTACCGACCGAACGGCAGACCTTTCAGCCAGTCAATCCACCGAGATGGTCACCAACCGTGGCGTCAACCGTCTCACATCCAACAGTGCCGCCTTTGCGCCCGCGCTCGTGCCCCACACCACCTTTGCCGAGCGTGACCGCTCGGGCATCATCACCTACACAGTGCAGAGCGGTGACAACGTATGGTCGATCGCCACCGGCTTTGAGCTCGAGCCGCAGACGGTTCTGTGGGCGAACCCCGAGGTCGAATCGTCACCTGACCTGCTCAGTGTCGGCCAGAAGCTGATCATCCCCCCTGTAGACGGCATCTGGTACACCGTCGGCAAGGGAGACACCGTCGAGAGCCTGGCGAAAAAGTACAAGACAACCATAGAGAAAATCATCGGGTTTGCGGGCAACGAGATGGAGGAGCCCTATGCCCTCACCGCCGGCCAGCAGATTATGCTCCCCGACGGCCAGAAGCAGATCGTCGTGCCCGTCAACCGCTATCCGATGACGATGGTCGGCACGGCCCCCAAGGGGGCACCCAAGGGCAGTGGTCGTTTTGCCTGGCCTGCTAGCGGCATGTTGAGCCAGGGATTCTGGGCCGGTCACAGTGGTATCGACATCGCCAGCCGCATCGGCGTCCCGATCCGCGCCGCCGACGACGGCTACGTCCGGCTCGCCGGCCGCGATACGTGGGGCTATGGCATCCAGGTCGTCATAGATCACGGCAACGGCTACATGACACGCTACGCCCACCTCAACTCTCTCGACGTCAAAGCCGGCGACTCGGTGAAAAAAGGTCAGGTCATCGGCACCATGGGCAACACCGGCCGCTCCACCGGCCCTCACCTCCACTTCGAAGTCCTGCTCAACGGCGTCCCGCGCAACCCGCTCGGCTTTTTACCATAATTGTTCTACACATCACAAAAGGGCGCGAGATCTCTCTCGCGCCCTTTTACTGTCTCCGAGGTGAAATCTAGACCCAACCCCTCACCCTCATCGCCTCCGCCACACGTCCCACCGAGGCAATGTATGCGCCGAGGCGGTTTTGCACGTGATACCTTTCTGCCGCGTGGTGCACCTCGTGGAACGCGGCGGTCATCTTCTGATCGAGTCGCTGGTAGACATCCTCAGTCTGCCAGGGATCACCAGGCACGTTTTGCTCCCGTGCCAGGTACGATACAGCCAGGACCCCAGCGCTGCACATCAGGTCGGGGATGACATACACCCCTTTCCTGTGCAGAACCTCGTCAGCCGCCTGGGTCGTTGGTCCTTCCACCAGCTCAACCACGATCCTCGCCTTGACCTCATTCGCGTTCCAATCGCCGATTTGGTTCTTGAGCGCCGCCAGGATCAGGATGTCGACATCCAGCTCAATCACTGCTTCGCACGCCACCCACTCCCACTCGCGGGCCTGCACCATCCCGGCCGTGCCGTGCGCACTCCTCCAGGCCACCGCCTCTTCGAAACCGATGCCAGTGGGGCAATAGACGCCTCCACCTGCATCAGAAATGGCGACAACCGTGGCGCCCAATCCCTCAGTCAACCGCCTGTGCGCATACTGGGCGACGGCTCCGTATCCCTGGATCGCCACGGTTGCATTCGCGAGGTTGAGCCCAAGGCTCTCTGCCGCTTCACGGATCGTAACGATCCCTCCGTGTGCCATCGCACCCGCACGACCGGCAGAACCGCTCGAGAGAAAACCTGCCCAGCCCACGGGCCAAGACGGGGCGACCATCGGATATGATCTATTGTGGCTGCGGATGGCCGAGTACTCATCCGTCATCCATGCTGCAACCTGGGGTAGAGTATCAACGTCAGGCGCCGGTACGTCAGCCGCCTCGCCTATATAGTGACCCAGAGCGCGCACATAGCCGCGGGCCACGCGCTCAAGCTCGCCCTGCGATAGCTCTCTTGGATTGCACACCACACTGCCCCTGCCGCCCCCAAGTGGAATGTCCACCACGGACGTCTTCCACGTCATCCACGCAGCCAGCGCCCGCACGGCGTCGATCGTCTCCTCCGGGTGAAAGTGCAGTCCTCCTCCTGTCGGGCCTCGCGCATCGTTATACTGCACGCGGTAACCCTGGAATACCTGCAACGTGCCGTCGTCCATCCGCACAGGAATCGGGACGTGCAACTCACGCCGTGGCCAGCGCAGCAGTTGGTGCACCGCCGGCTCCAGGTCCATGATCCGCGCCACTTGGTCCAGTTGTGCCTGGGCGATCTTGAAGGGGTTGCGATCACTCCTACTCATGGCGCTCCATTCTGCGATTATAGCCCAGACTCCCACTCTGTGCAAACCTTCACAGGCTGCTCGCCCGTGATAGGTATGCGCCCTATTTTTGTGGCCGGTGGGTTTGACGACTCGGGCCTTTTAGAGTATACTGTATCCACTTCGGGGCGTGGCGCAGTCCGGTCAGCGCGCATCGTTTGGGACGATGAAGTCGGAGGTTCAAATCCTCTCGCCCCGACCTAGGCCCGGCAATGTGCGGGAGTAGCGCAGTGGTAGCGCACCTGCCTTCCAAGCAGGCTGTCGCGGGTTCGAATCCCGTCTCCCGCTCTACAGTGGCCCG
>JAFGIA010000149.1 GCA_016929795.1 Anaerolineae bacterium | reverse complement strand
GATGTGCATCAACTGGTACTTGTCCGGCGTAAAGCGGTCGGCGAGTGCCGTGCCGTACATCTCCTGGAACACCTTGTCCGCCTCGGCCGCCTGGCCCGGCTTGCTGCCGTGGCAGCATGCCGCAGCATCCAATCGCGGATGATGGTGTTCATCGGATGGTCGGCGCTGCCGCAGTCGACGCCGATCCACTTGATCCTTTTCTCCTTCGCCCACACCGCAAACTCTCGGTCGGGCCCCGGGTGCTGCACCATGTAGCGGATCTCGTCCGCGTACGGCTGATCCCAGCCGAAATGGTGGTAGCCGGTGTGGATGATCAGGATGTCGCCCTCTCTCACCTCGACGCGCTCCTCGATCATCTCGGGGGTATAGATCTAGGCGCCGCTGGCGCACGTCGCCCGTCGCGTCCGACAGGTCGACGATCGCCGCCGGCCCGACGAGAAAGTCGTTCAGCTCGAGCTGGGCGATGTCCTTGCCAGCGGTGAAAAAGTGGATCTCGCCGTCCAGGTGCGTGCCCAGGTGGTTGCTGTGCGTCAAGAGCTGCCCGTTGGAACTGCTATCTCAAACTGTGCTACTCGCTGGCGTTTTCGATGCACTGAGCGTCGAAGACTGTTTTGCATCACGGCGCCCTTCATGGTAAAATGGGAGTACTGTGAGCGAGGTGACAGAATGAGCAATCAAGCCATGGCAGTTGAGCGCAAGCGAACGGGTGAATACGTGATCGCGCGCCCGGGTGAGCCGATCGTCAACATCACCGGCTTTACGGCGCGACAGAAGGCCAGCGGGTACGTGGGGGATCGGATCAGCCACTTGATGGGTGGAGACGAGCCGTCTCTGATGCTTTCCAGGCAACGACTGGTGTGGCGTGTACCAATCATCCTCACGTCTCCATCGAGAGGATGCCTGGGCACTGTCGGCACGATTGACGTGGATGCGCGAACCGGCAGCCTGCTTATCCCTTCCGATTTTGAAGAACAGGTCTTGGCCCATGCCCAAACACTTGCTCAACCTTCCGAACTATAGACAACAAAAAGAATCGGATTGCCTTGCTGCGTGCGCCGCAATGATGCTGCGTGCGCTCGATATTGAAGTGCCATATTCCGAGTTGTTGTCTATTCTCGACATCGTACCGTGGGGCACACCTCATCGCAACATTGTTCGTCTCGAAGAGTTCGTGCCAGGGATTCATGTGAAATACGGGCAAGGCGAGCTGATCGACCTCTACCGTGCCCTGGATTCTGGACGACCGCCCACCGTTTTTGTGTGGACAGGCGAGCTGCCTTACTGGTCGATCACCACGTGGCATGCTGTGGTCGTCGTCGGCTATGATGAGCTACACTTCTATGTGAATGACCCGGCATTCGAGGAAGCACCTCAGGTCGTTCTACACGGCGATCTGGACCTGGCCTGGTTGGCCTACGATTCCTATTATGCAACGGTAGCACGTAGTTAACTCCATGCACGTGGATCAGAAGCGCCCGGGCTGAGATAGCGTGGAGATCCTTAGCGAGATGCGGCGATGAGTCTGGTCACTGCATATCTTTCTACTGACTGGGCTCCCCTTTGAGCTGGACCGCATAGCCGTCGCCGTGCCCGGCCCCCGGGAGATAGCCTGGAACTTGGGTGCGCCGTGAACCGTCTTTTGTTGTGAGCGTGGAAAAAGCGATGGCTTGCCGTCATGCAACTCCTGTGCTTTCGTAGTATGATAGTAAACGATCGGGTCACATGGGGCCGCAGTTCGCGGGAGGGTAGCCGTTTGGACCACGAAACGCGCGAAAGGAAGCGAAAAACACCAAAGGGCAGCGCCTCCTTCGCGACTTTCGCCCTTTTCGTGTCTTTCGTGGTCCAAACGACTCGACCACAGTATGGATTGGAGGTGGATAGATCATGCGCCGAACGATACGGTTCCGGTTGTTTGGTCTTCTGTGCGCCTCGTCAGGCCTGTTCGCCCTCACGCTGCTGAGCGCCTGCAATTCCCCCCCTGCCACTGCTGACCTTTCGACCCCACCCCACATCCCTGACGCCACTTCTTTGCCGGTCATTTTCTTTTTCCACCAGAAGGAAGCGCCAAACGCCTACATGCAGGCGTTGATGGAAGGGGAGCTCGTGCTCGTCGACGGCTGCCTGCGCATCGGAGGGGCAGACGGGCACGTTCCGATCTGGCCGTGGGACTTTGCACTCGCAGCAGGTGCCGGCGACGCCCAGGTCGTCGACGGCGATGGGCGGATCGCCGCTCAGATTGGAGACAGGCTTCGACTGAGTGGCGGAGAGGCGCCTGCCGCGCCCCTCGTCGAGGACGCTGCACGTCCTCTGCTGGCCAACTGCCCTGGCCCATACTGGATCGTCGGGAACGAGATCGAGCGAGTGGCCGAGCGCCCGGACGCCTCGCCTTCACCAGCCACAACTGTGGCAACGGCTGTCGAGGCGGTCGCTCTTTCTCCCACACCAGTCATGCCAGCCACACCGACCCCCACGCCCGTTTCGGCCCGGTCCGCATCACTCGCAAACGCCGAGGGGTTAATTGCCTTCGTCGATTCAGAGAGGCGCCTCTGTCTGATCAAACCGAATGGGCGCAACCTGCGGCAAGTGAGTGCAGTCGGAGAAGCCTTCGCGCCGGCCTGGTCCCCGGACGGCGAGACTTTGGCATACATCTACCAGGAAAGTGCAGAGGAGCCGAGACGTGCGACCCTTTACCGGTTGGATGGCGGGCTCCCGGTATCCGTCGGCACTCCCGAGCAAACACTGCGCTCGCTTGCCTGGTCTCCCGATGGGCGCTACCTGTTGCTCGACAGCGGCACGAGCATGGCGGGCAGGTTCGAGGTCGTCCATCCAGCCACCTTCGACAGTGTGTACCGAGCATCCGGTGTTGGCTTTGCCTGGTCTCCTGACGGCGGTCGCCTTGCCCTGGGGCGGCTCCAGCCTCTCCAAGACCCGATCGGGATCGAGTCGGGCGACTCGGTCAGCCTCGCCATCCTGGAGATCGGCGAGCAGACACCACGCGTGATCCTGACAGGCACGCCCGAGGTCCTCTACTTCCCACGTGCGTGGCTGCCCGATGACAAGCTGCTGTACGACCGACTCGACTGGAATGAGAGCACCGGGACCGGAGAGTACTCTCAATGGACCGTGATCGTGGGTGATGAGGTGGGCACGCCGCAACCGGTGGAGCGCGTTGCCCCGCCGTACAGTCGCGATGCGACACTCGCGCGCCTTCCAGAACAATTTCAGAACGCGACCACCGGTTCCTTCTCCTGGTCACAGGATGGGCGGCAGCTTGTCTTTCATACGCGCCTCGACGGCCAGATGGACATTTACCTGTTCGACTGGGAACAGGGCGGCGAGCCGGTACGCCTCGTCGGTGGGACGTCTCCGGCCTGGCGGCCGGCACCCGCCGAGCCGGCCGCCAGTGTCGTGCACGAAGGCACACTCGACTGCACCCCGGCCGGCGCCTTTTCCCACTGCGTCGACGACGTCCTCGGCATCGAGTTCGAGGTTCCGGCGAGCTGGGCAGAGATCGAGACCAGGTTCCGACCTGGCGGCTATGCAGGATTCGCTTACGATTACTACTTTGGCGGCAAGCCCTATGGGGCGACATATCCACTAGGCGCGGGAGGCAGAAGTATCGATTTTGCCGAACCGCGCGGCGCGATGTGGACTGATTTTTCGGGCTATGGCCACGCCGAGCCGCAGTTCAAGAAACGCGGCTGCGATCCACGCTGGAGCGCGACAATGCCTATCTGTGTCGAACTGGTCAGTGACGTGGCGTGGATGATCCGCGTGCCTCGCGCCGATTCAATGTGTGAAGGGGATACGGCGTCATCGCCTCCAGATCTGCCCGTTTTTCGAATTGAAATCGATCTCCCGGACAACTCCATCATCCATGGATTTGCTTTTGAAGCCCCGTTCGTTTCCGAGCGGTTCGTTGCCCAGTTTGAGGATGAACTGTACCCCCTCCTCGGAATCAGTGGTAAAAAGGCGCCAAGTAAGTGCGATCCGGCTAGTCGACAAGCTTTCGATGCACAGTTAACGGTCATGCTTGAGCGCATAGTCGATGGAGTGGCCGACGCGGAAACGATCGAGAAGGTGGACGAGCTGATCCATCTTGCGGAGTCGATCCTCGTTTGGGGAAGGGACGAGCAGTGATCTTGCGTCGCTACTCTTCTCACTGAGAGGTCGGGCGCAAAAGGGTTGAAAACAGGGTCCTGGAAGCTTTCACGCTTCCAGGACCCTGTTTTCATGTCTAG
>JAFGIA010000148.1 GCA_016929795.1 Anaerolineae bacterium | reverse complement strand
TAGGTGAGGGCGATCTCGGACAGGACGGGCAGCTCGCGCGGGTGGCTGCCAAAAGGGGTCTTGACGACGGCCGGCGCGGCCCCCTCGCGATCCTTGAGTACGAGGAGGAGCGACTGGAGCAGACGATCGAGGTCGGCGGCGACGTCGGCCTCGGGCACGCCGTAGCGGGTGGCGGTGGCGCGCACCACGGCGGCGGCATCGGGCCGCTCCTGGGCATAGAGTGCGACGAGCATCTCGGTGGCGGTGCGGTTGAGATGGTGGATCTTGTTGGGGCGTAGAATGAGCAGGTTGTCTTCGGGACGCACGAACACATAGTCACGGGTGCTGGTGATGAATTCGGATGCAAAGCCCTGCAGTTCCACTTGGTTCATCTTCTGAGCCTTATAAGCGGGGGTTGGGGTGTGCGCGGGCACCGCGCACACCCCAACTTTTCCCCCCTAGCTTGGGGGATGTAGGGCGGATTGCCAATCCGCCCTACATCTGCTAGAGATTCTTGTTGATTTCAGCAAGAATGTCTTCGGCCACTTTGGGGGTCAGGCCAAATTGTGCCGCTTGCGGCATGGACAGAACCATTTTCAGCGACATGCCTCTGGCCATGGCGACCAGCGGGTTCTTGGAGACGCCGGGCAGGTAGCTGTCCAACACAGCGACGGCCTGCGGCTCGTCCAAGATCGCGCCGAGGGTGGTGTCAAGGGTTACCTTGTCCATGAGATACCTCCTTTCGTGTATTTTTGCCAGACTATTCCTCTTCTCCTCCTTCCATGCGGTCCGCTGTGCCCTGGAACAATTCCCATCCCTGGCTGAGGATGACGACCTGGGCAGCCAGCAGCCACGAGAAGAGGAGGGTAAGGACGATGGCTGTTACATTCAAGATATTGGGCAGGTTGGACTTGATGTTGGTGAGGATCGACGCCAGGTCATCCATGGAGCCCTTGGACTCGACGACCATTCTTTCATATTCACTCAAGCTGGACGAGATCATCGCCACGCTGTCGGACATGGTGATCAAGTTGTCTTGAACGGCTGCCAGTTTCTCGTCGGTGGTGCTCAGATCCTCTGATATGGCGACGAATGTGTCTGGTAGCCCTTCGATGTTGGTGGCCAGCTCGCCTAATGAACTGGCCAGGGGGACCTCGGGACTGTAGGCTTCGCCCGTCTGCGGCAAAAGATCTCCGATCATGGGCGTGCCGGCCAGCAGGAAGCGGAAGGCGTCCAACTGCACGATGGTGCTCTCCAGGATGCCGGCGGCTTCCTGCGCGGTGTAGAGCGAGTCGGTAGCCGCTTTCAGCGTCGCGGGCAGCGTGGTGTTCATGATGGTGTCGAATTTTTCGAGAACGGGCTGGGTGTCTTCCAGGGTGTCGGCCGTGGTGCCCAACATTGCCGATAGTGCGTCGACGCTGTCGACTGTGGCGCCCAGCGCCTGGCTGGTTGTGTCTACGACACTCTTGCTGGTGACGATGCTATCGTTGAGTGTGTCGAGGGTGGTTTGGGCATAGACCTCCACCGTCGGTTTCACCACCCACACTGCGGCCAGTCCCGCCAGGCTGAGCAGCAAACCCAACACGCCGGCCAGCATGACCAATATTCCGAGAAAACGTCTTACGACACTCATGGCCCCTCCTTCTCCGCCTTCCATGTGACGAATTCTGGCAAGGGATTGCCAGGCATTATGCCTTTTGCATTGTACACCCGGTCGTGATCGGAGTCAAGCCAGGCGCCCATCGATCGACAATGCACAACATCACCGTATCATCTCAAAAGTCGGGGCGGGATGTAGGGTGGATTGGCAATCCGCCCTACATCCCCCAGGTTATTGAGATGATACACGTCACCGGTACATCTGGTCCGGCGCGAGGATCTCGGGAAAGCGACCGCGCAGCGCGCGCCGCGCGGCGTCGCACAGGTGGCAGGCGTCGGCGTAGGCATCCTCGTGAGGGACGTCGTAGCGGCGCACCAGCTCAGCCGGGCCGCCTGCCAGCAGCGGGCCACAGATCGGGTGGGCGTCGGGGTCGTAGGTCTCACAGATCTCGGACAGGGGGGTGTCGAACAGGTTGCCGAGGGAGATGCCGTGGCACACGTGCAGGTGGCCCAGAGGATCCACGTGCAGCCTGCCTGGCTCGCGCAGGTCTTCGTAGGGGCAGGTGGTGAACTGCTCCCACGGGTGGTGGGGGGCCTGGGGCGCCAGGACTGCGGCGGCGCGCCCACGGTACATGACGGGTGATTCGCCGTGGGGGAGTTGCCCGATGATCTGATCTGTGGCCTGGGCACACGTGGCGACAGAGATGATCGCCAGCGGTAAGTTGAGTGCATCGGCTGCGGCGCGCGCGTTCTCCGCCTGTTGGGCATACTCATCGCCATAGTGGTAAAAATCGGTGCTGATCGTCAGGTCGTCCACCTGTCCGGCGAAGGGGCGCAGCCATTCTACCGCGTCGGCAGGGTGGGTGGCCCAATAAGCATTGCTGACGATGCCCACCCTAAAGCCACGCGCTGTGGCCTTGGTGACGCCCCGGGCGAGGATTGGGTAGTAGAGGAAGGGCTCGCCGCCCTCGAAATAGATCCACTCGACGGTGCCCAGCTTGCGCGCCTGCTTGAGAATGTGGCGCACATGGCCGAGTGTCATCGTGCCCGATTGCGTCGGGCTGCCCCACACAAAGCAGTGGTCACACTCAAAGTTGCATTGGTACGTGAGTAGCAGGTGAAGGCCGGTGAGTTTCATGGTCGCTCCTTAAAAGCTGCTGACGCAGGCGCTGTGGCACGCGCTGTGACAGGCGCTGTGGCAGTCGCACGCGCTGTGACAGGCGGAATGGCAGGCGGAGTGGACGCATGCACTATGGCAGGCATCGTGCACACACGCGCTGTGGCAGGCAGAGTGGCAGGCAGAGTGGCAGGCATCGTAACAGGCGGTGGTCACTTCGCCCGCCAGGCCAGCGACCGTGCGCTCGATCGACTCGGTAGCGCCCACGGCCAGGCTCTCGATGCCGCGCGCCACGCTGCCGGCAGCGCCCTCGGCAATGCCGGCGACGTCGCCCGCGGCGCGCACCAGCGGCGCCTTACGCATTGTGTCCATCAAGTCTCGCCCGCCCCCCACGACGGGAGCGCCATGCGCTACGGGGCGCGCTGGCTCGGGGCGGTAATGATCCGACAGGATGATCCAGGGATAGTAGTTGGGTGCCATCTCGGTCTGGCGCTGCGGCGGCAACCGCTGCCAGTCGTCCCACAGATCGTCGGCACGGCGGCGATAGACGCGCCGCGTCTCTTCGGCGTCGGCATTCCAGATCTTTTTCTGGAGGCGGGCTGAGACGAGGCGCATCACCTCGTGGATGGCGCGCTCGGGGATGGTGCCGTCGTCGGCGATGCTGTCGACCAGCGCCTGCTCGTAATCCACCATCGACGGGTTGGGGTTGGTGACCTCGAGCTGAAGCGGTTTCTTGTTCAGCACGGTCACTATGCCTTTTTGCACCAGGCCGAGCACGACGAGGGTCAGTGCCTTGGCTGTGTCGCCGATGTAGAGCGCAGCCTCGATCGCCTCCAGGTCAGGCACCAGGCCCGGCTGCTCAAAGGTCTCGATCTGGATCTCAGGCGCCTCATAGCCCTCGGGGGCTGGCTTGGGGGCCACCCAACGCATGACGCCAAACACGATGCCGCCGGCAAGCAGCAGCCCGCCGCCAGCCGCCAGCCCGGCAAGCAAGCCGACGGGCGCTGGCTTGTCCTCGGTGGCACCGGGCACCGGGGTGGGTGTCGAGACGACGCCAGGTGGGGCAAAGGGCGACGGCTCGGGCGTAAAGGTGGCAGCAAAGTGGTGCGCCGGCAGGTAAATGCCGTCGACGACAAAGGAGCCATTGGCCGGCACGTTCTGCTCCGAGACATAGATCGACAGCCATGCCTGGCCCGTTGTCTCGTCTGGCGTCGGGTAATAGACCCACCGATCAAAACGGCCAAGCGTGCTTTGGTTGACGACGAGACCGGCCTCGTCCACCAGTGCGTCGGTTACCTCTTCAGGCTGGTCGACGTCTGTCGGAAGGCGGATGGGCAGGATGAAGGTGACGATCTCTTGCTGGATCGGCAACGACCATTGGGGCGGCGCCCAGGCGAGGACGCGGTAGGCGATGCCGTCCTCGGTGGTCGTGTCCAGGTAGCGTGTCGTCACGTAGCGAATCTCGACGGTGTAGGTGCCGCCCGGCTCGGTGGTGATGGGAAATTCGACGCGGTAGCGGTCGCCGCCGAGGGGGACGAGGGTGACGGGATCGCGCCCCCCATCGTGCTCGATCGTGCCCTCCGCCTGGGCGTGGCCGGGGTCGAATGGGCCGATCTCGGTGATCTGGGGCCTGGTGGCGTCGTCGACAAAGGTGAGGCGGTAGCGGACCTCCAGCCGGCCGTCCTCCAGGACGACGACCTGGCTGTTGACCTCGGTCAGCGCTGGCGCGGCGCGGACCGGCACGGCCCAGGCCAGCAGCAGACCGGCCAGGAGAAGGAATAGGCCGAGACGGAAGCATCTCTTCATCGTCACACCCCTTTCGAGAGGATTATACTCATCATCTCAAAAAGTCGGGGTGGGATGTAGGGCGGATTGCCAATCCGCCCTACATCCCCATGTTGTTGAGATGATACGAATATACGTATCTGCTCAATAATCGGGGGTTGGGGTGTGCGCGGGCACCGCGCACACCCCAACTCCCCCCCTTTATTGAGATGATACGATTATACTGTATATGGGAAAGAGGGGCAAGTGGAGAGTGGGGGGATGGAAACGATGGGCCTCGCAAGGACAGATCAATAGGAGCGGGCGCGGATCGCGTCCTGGGCGGTCGCCCAGCGTTGTTTCATCTCCCCAAGGTGGCCGATGATTTCTCTCTCGAGGGGGTGAGGCTGAGCAGGCGGGGTGACCGGTTGCCGGGTCTGAGGGAGGTTCCCGGCCCCGTGCGCAGCCGCCAGGTAGGCGGTCAGATCCTCGCCTTCCATCTCCCAGATCTCGTCCAGGCATTCGTCGCAGATCAGGGTCCAGGGCAAGATGAAATCGGCCGTCATCAGGCTGAACTGCCTCCGGCAGAGGATGCACTCGACGTCGCGCACGGCAAAACCCGGCATACTTGGGCCTACCTTGAAAATGGTTGTCATTGCGAGCGGAGCGAAGCAATCTCCGCCTTACCGGGCTGGGGATTGCTTCGCTGGCGCTCGCAATGACACACTGGGCAACAGGCCTGCTACCCGGTGCTTGACCTGTTGCTTGTTACTTAACGCGGGATCCAGAGCCTCTGGCCGGCATAGATATAGTTGAGGTTGTAGATGCCGTTGGCGTGGGCGATGGCCCAGGGGCTGAGGCCATAGCGCCAGGCGATGGCCGATAGGGTGTCGCCGTAGCGCACCGTGTACCAGAATCCACCGCCGGGTGCCGGCGGGCAGCAGCCACGCGGAATCCAGAGCCTCATGCCGGCATAGATCCGGTTGGGGTTGGTGATGTGGTTGGCGTTGATCAAGGCCTGCACACTGACGCCGTAGTAGCGCCCAATGCTGGACAGGGTGTCACCGCGCTTGACCGTGTACCAGAATCCACCCCCTGATGGTGGTGGTGGTGTGCCGCCGCCCGTGGGGATGATCAGACGCTGCCCCACATAGATGCGGTTGGGGTTGGCAATGCCGTTCGCGTGGGCGATGGCCTGCACCGTGGTGCCGTAGCGGAGCGCGATGCGGTACAGGTTTTCGCCGCGCTGGACGACGTGGATTAGGCCGCTTGCATCACGCGGCGCGGCGGACGCGGGCGGCGCACTCGCCACAAACAAGAGCGTGGCGATGACAAGGACGAGGAACAGCTTTTTCATGAGCACCCTCCTTTGTGTTGATAGTGTGTGGCGTGGCCGACAACTGGCCACCAAGACGGCCAACGACTCGTCCACGGCGACAATAGGGGAGGTGGCGACGACGACCACCACGACGACGTCTCAACGATGAAGCGACTAAATTATATCATAACCGTGGTCGAAATGCAAGGGCCAGTTTTCGCCAGAAAAAGCAGCAAGTGCCATGTACCCGGCCCACCCGCTACTTGTTGCTTTGCTCCTTTGTGTTATACTTGTATGGTACCGGCTCAATAATCGGGGGTTGTGGTGTGTGCGGGCACCGCACATACTCCAACTTTCCCCCTTTATTGAGATGATACCTTGTATGCAGGAGAGCACAAGGTGACGACGCGGGTGGATGTTTGCATTATGGGACCTGGGGACTGGGGCGCGCTCGAGGCGTTCCTGCTGCCGCGCATCGAGAGCTCGATGTTTCTCATCGGCAACATGCGCTCGGCGGGGTTGGAGGACAGGGGCGAGCGCTTTCAGGGGACGTACGCCGCCGCGTACGAGGCGGGCCAGGTGATGGGGGTGGCGGCGCACTATTGGAATGGCATGTTGGTGCTCCAGGCACCGGCGCACCTGCCGGCCGTGTGCCGTGCAGCGATCGAGGGTTCCGGTCGAAGGCTGGGCGGGCTGATCGGCCCGGACGATCAGGTGCTGGCGGCACGCGAGGCGCTCGGGGTGGGCGACGAGCCATTCCAGATGGACGAGGCCGAGCACTTGTACCGGCTGGACCTCGCCGGCCTGCTACTGCCCGCGGCGCTGGCGGAGCGGAGGGTGGAGGCGCGGCGCATCGAGCCGCGCGACATCGATCTGGTCACGCGTTGGCGTGTCGACTTTTCTGTCGAGTCGTTGGGCGATCAGGAGAGCCCGCGCCTGTGGGAAGCGTGCCGCGCCAATGTCGAGCGCTCGATGGCTGACGGACGGATCTGGGTGCTGGAGGTGGATGGCACGCCGGTCGCGACGAGTGCGTTCAACTCGGCGACGCGCGAGGCGGTGCAGGTGGGCGGGGTGTGGACCCCACCGGAGCTGCGTGCTCGTGGCTATGCCCGGGCCGTGGTCGCCGCCTCGCTGCGCGACGCCCGGCAGGAGGGCGTTCGACTCGGCGTGCTCTTTACTGGCGAGGAGAACCTTCCGGCACAACGTGCCTACGAAGCGCTTGGCTTTCAGCGCACAGGCCGCTACCGGCTGACGATGCTGTGCCCACCCGGGGTGAGGCTTGATGAGCGCCGAATATAACCTGGCTGCCGTTCGTCGCCTGCTCCTTACCGCCTTTACGGCAGAGGAGCTGCCCCGCTTTTGTCGCGACAGGCCGGCTTTGGAGCCTGTGTGCGAGCGGTTCGGGCCGCGGCAGGGCCTTGACGACATGGTTGATGAGCTGCTCGAATACGCGCGCACGCGCCATCTGCTCGGCGAGATGCTAACGGCCGTGCAGGAGCACAATCCGCGCCAATATGCTGCGTTTGCGGCAGATCTCGAGACGGGCGCGGGCGCAGGGGCGATTCCGATCGCAGGGACGGGCGCCACGAGGCGGGCGTGGGTGTTGCTGGCTCTGCTTGCTCTCGACCTGGGGCTGCTCGTATTGAGCTTCTGGTTTGAGCTTGGGAGTCGCCATCTCACCGCGCCGTTGTGGGCGTATTTCCTTGTCATGGGGCTCTTGTTGGCGATCATTGTGGTCCTCTTGACCGTAGGGTGGCCGTTGGGCTGGGCGGATCTGGCGCGTGTGCTGGGCAGAAAGCGGCACTGGGCCTATGTCATCGGCCTGCTGATGGCCGTTTGCCTGTACGTGGCGATCGA
This sequence comes from Anaerolineae bacterium, assembly GCA_016929795.1. The sequence goes on along the minus strand of JAFGIA010000148.1, from coordinate 2,821 downwards.
TGCGTATGCCGGCCGGCCGCCGGCCGGGCCACCCACGGCGTACGTGGAGCTGATCCTCGATAATGGGCCGGTGCCCGCCCAGCACGATTTCGACGAGCTGCGCGCGGCGGTGCAGGCCGAGCTGGAGCATGCACTGCCCAACGCGGCGCTGGCATTGCGCGTGTTTGGCTCCCAGTGTGGCGACACACGGCGGCTGGTCGACTTTCGGAGGGGAAACGCGTTCGAGGTGGCGGACGCCGCCGGTGGCGTGGAGGGAGTGGGGCAATCGGATCTCACGGAGGCGGTGCGCCAGGGGCTCGACGACCTGCTGCGCCAGCGGGGCAGCCAGCCGCGGGTGTTGTTGGTGGTGACCTGGGGCAGTGAGGGGTGCGGTGGCGACCTGGGCGCAACGCTCGCGCGCTACAAGCAGCAGTTCGGCAGCGTGGTAAGCCTCAGCTTGATCTCGCTCGGCGAGCCGCCGGCCATGGTGTCGCAGCCCGGTGTGAGTGTGGTGGAGGTGGACAGCGTGCAGGAGGCGCGCGGCGTGCTGCGTGCCTTCAACCGGGTGTTGGAAAGCGAGGGCTGGTCGCCGCGCACGCCGGTATTTCGCGCGTCGCCAGAGCCGACACCATGATCAGGCGGGCAGGCTGGAAGGTTGGCTGCCGGGCTCTGCGGGTACAATATTGACATAACGTATTGGCAGGAGGCAAGATGGGAGAAAGGGTAGGTTTTATCGGGCTCGGGATCATGGGCTCGGGCATGGCGCGCAACCTGCTGCAGGCGGGCCATGACGTGATCGTGTGGAACCGGACGGCGTCCAGGATGACCTCACTCGTCGAGCAAGGGGCCGGGGCGGCCTCGAGCCCGGCCAATGTGGCAGAGCAGTGCGATCTGATCTTTATCTGCGTCAGCGACACGCCCGACGTGGAGGCGGTGCTGCTGGGCGACGATGGGGTAATCCACGGCGTGCGCGAGGGCGCGCTGGTGGTCGACTGCAGCACGATCAGCCCGACGCGAACGCAAGAGTTTGCCAGGGCGTTAGAAGAAAAGGGAGCGCACATGCTCGACGCGCCGGTGAGCGGCGGCAGCGAGGGCGCGGCCCGGGGCACGCTGAGCATCATGGTGGGCGGAGACGCCGGGCAGGTGGCGCGTGCCATGCCCTACCTGGAGGCGATGGGCAAGAGCATTACGCACGTCGGCGGGCATGGCGCCGGGCAGATGGTCAAGCTGGTGAACCAGATCCTGGTGGTGAATGGCATGTTGGCCCTGGCGGAGGCCTTCCTCTTTGCCCAGGCGGGCGGCCTCGACCTGGAAAAGACACTGCGCGCCGTCGAGGGGGGCGCCGCCGGCAGTTGGGCGTTGAGCAACCGTGGGCCACAGATCATCGCCCGCGACTGGCGGCCCGGGTTCATGATCGACCTGCAACAGAAGGACCTGCGCCTGATCCTGGAGGCGGCCGACGAGCTGGGCGTGCCGGCGATGGGCTGCAGCACGAGCTTTCACCTCTACCGTGCGCTCCAGAACCGTGGCCTGGGCGGTGAGGGGAACCATGCCCTGATCCGCGCTCTCGAATTCCTGGCGGACATTTACGTTGGGGGCGGGGATTGCAGCCAAGCCGGGTGACAGTTTCACAGATGCATGGAGAGAAAAGAGATACACAGAGGTGTGCCATGAAAGAACCACCCGCTAATCCGGCGGACCGGCCCTGGGCCGGCCCGAACTGGAGCCACCTGCTTGGTGGCCTTGTCTTGTTTCTCATTGGACTGGCGTTGGGGCTTTTCCTGCTCTATTACCTGGCGCGTGACCTGTCGATCTGGGTGTTTGGCACCGAGGTCGCTGCCACGGTTGACGAGCTGTACGTGGAGCAGATCGGCGACAGGACCGAGGGCGATCTCGAGTTTCGCTACTATGCCCGTTACCACTTTACGACGCCGGGCGGGCAGATGGTGGCGGATGACACGCAGCTCGACGTGCGCGAGTGGGGCGCGCTGAAGGAGGGTGGGCCACTCGACATCGTCTACTTTCCCCTCTACCCGGCGCACAACCGTCTCGAAGAGCGCCGCTTTATGCTCGTCCTGGCGTGCGCCTACCTGCCGCTGATCGTGATGACGTGGATCGCGCTGGGGATGGGGTGGTACCTGGTGCGGCCGGCAGGGCGGCGGGAGTGGTGGTTTAGCAGGCGGTGATAGAGACTGCCGGGCGAGTGATATGCACGGCAATGTCTATGTACCAAGATGAGGGGGCAAGATTTGACATGACATCGATTTTGTGCTATTCTTCTGCTACCCCGCATGGGAGATGATGGACGGCGGCGCTGGCAACTGTGAGATTCAAACGAAAGTCTAACTTTGCTCAGACTCTGGCGCAACCAAGGCGTGGTACACTGTGTTTCGGTCGGGTCTATTGGAAAGGTTGGGTGGACAAAGCTGCATGGCGAATCGCCTGGATGCACGTTATCGCAAAGATCCATCGATCGTCTACCGCGAGATCGCCGGGGAGGCGATCCTGGTGCCGATCCGGCGGCGCACGGCCGATCTTGAGAGCATCTACACGCTGAACCCTGTCGCTGCGCGAATATGGGATCTGCTCGATGGCGAGCGAACCCTGGGCGAGATCAAGTCCTCCTTGCTCGTCGATTTCGAGGGGGCAGAACCAGAGCAGGTGGAAGCAGACCTGTACGAGTTCCTCGGGCAGCTCGTCGAGGCCGGCGGCGTGGTAGAGGCGGAGTGATGGACTGCCCCGGCATGCCTGACATCAGCTATACCGAGTTCGGGAAGCAGTTGGCCCAGGCTGTGGGCAGCCAGCGTATCCCACTGTCGGTCATGATCGAGCTCACCGAGCG
>JAFGIA010000147.1 GCA_016929795.1 Anaerolineae bacterium | reverse complement strand
GGCCCGCGCCGCCGACCTCTACCGCGGTGACCTGCTCGAAGGCTTTGGCCTGCGCGACAGCGCCGCGTTCGACGACTGGCTCTTCTTCCAGGCGGAAGAGCTGCGCGCCACACTCGCATCCGCACTCGAGCGCCTGGTGCATGGCCACGCAGTAGCAGGCGCATACGACACCGCGCTGCCCTACGCACGCCGGCTGCTGGCGCTCGATCCGCTGCACGAGCCTGCACACATCCAGCTCATCCACCTCTACGCAGCCGCGGGCCAGCGGGCCGCCGCCCTGCGCCAGTACGACGAGTGCGTGCGCATTCTCGACGAGGAGCTCGGGCTGCCGCCGTCCGCAGAGACGACGGCGCTGTACGAGCAGGTGCGCACCTCGCCACCATCGCGGTACGAGCCTAACGAACATACTGCCCTTCCCCCACTGCCCGGTTCGTCCGCCGATGCCACTGTCCCCCTCCGTGCGGCGCGCATCCAACACAACCTGCCTGCCCAGACCACCCCTTTCGTCGGTCGAAAGGACGAGTTGGAAGAGATTGTCAACCGCCTGCAGGATCCCGAATGCAGGCTGCTCACCCTACTTGGCCCCGGTGGCGTCGGCAAGACCCGCCTTGCCCTGCGCGTTGCCGAAGAGCTGGCAGCGCTGCCAGCCTCGGGGGGAGGCGATTCCGAGTTCGTAGCCGGCGATTCATCGCCAGAGAAACACGCCCAAGCACGGATTCCCACGTTCGAGCAGGGTGCCTTTTTCGTCTCTCTCGCCCCACTCGCCACCGCCGAAGCCATCGTGCCCGCCGTCGCAGAGGCGCTCGGCTGTTCTTTCCACACTGACCTGGACGCGGCCGGGCGTACCACGCCTCAAGAGCAGCTTCTCGACTTCCTGCGGCGCAAGCAGCTTCTGCTCGTCATGGATAACTACGAGCACCTGCTGCGCAGTGTGGATGGGGAAAGCGTTGCATTTCTCGTCGACCTGCTCGCCGCGGCCCCGCACGTCAAAGTCCTCGTTACGTCGCGTGCCAGCCTCAAGGTCGAGGGGGAGCACCTCTACCCCCTGGCCGGGCTGCGCGTGCCTGCGCCCCTATCAGCCGCTGAGACGTGGCACGCACCCGGCAGCTACAGCGCAGTCGACCTCTTTGTCCAGGCGGCATCCCGTGCGCGCCCCGACCTGCTCCTCTCCGAGTCTGACTGGCCGCACGTCGCCGACATCTGCCGGATGGTAGAAGGAATGCCACTCGGCATTCTTCTCGCCGCAGCGTGGACCGAGGTGCTGTCGCCTGCCGAGATCGCCGCCGAGATCCGGCGCAGTCTCGACTTTTTAGAGACCGACCAGCGCGACGTGCCCGCCCGCCAGCGCAGCCTTCGTGCCGTCTTTGATCACTCCTGGCGCCTCCTCGACGACCGGGAGCAGGAGGTATTCCGTGGCCTGGCTGTCTTTCAGGGCGGCTTTACGCGCGAGGCTGCCCTCGCCGTCGTCGGTGCGTCCGTGCGCGACCTGCTCTCGCTGGTCAACAAATCGCTGCTGGTTCCGACTTGGCAGCGCTACACCTTGCACGAGCTGCTGCGCCAATACGCCGCCGACAGGCTCGACGCTGCGCCCGACGGTGGGCGTTCAGTCCGCGACTGCCACAGCGCCTACTACTCGGCAGCCCTCGAGCGCTGGGCACTCGACCTGAAAGGAGCGCGCCAGCAGCAGGCTATCGCCGAGATGAACCAGGAGGTCGAGAATGCACGCGCCGCCTGGTACTGGGCGGTAACGAACGCCCAGGTTGACAACCTTGCGCGCGGCGCCGAGGCCATCTGGCTCTACCACTCATGGCGGATGCGGTACAAGGAGGGCGAAGCAGCCCTGGAAGCGGCTGCACGCGGCATCGAGTCCCTCGATTCTCCGGACGCCGTGCGTGTGCGTGCCAGGCTTCTCATCCTGTGCAGCTACTTTCAGCTCGAGCAGGGCAAACCACAGACCGCCGCGACGCTCCAGCAGGCAACGGACCTCCTCACACAGCTCGAGCAGGCAGGTCACGACGTGCGTCCCGAGGTCGCCCTCGCCGCCCTCCGCCGGGCACGCATGAAGCGCTACCTGGACCCCGATCCTCGTGCGGCGATGGAAGCCTATGAGCAATGCCTGGCGCTCTACGAAGAGATCGGAGATGACTGGAGCCTCGCCCGCGTCCTCAATTATCTCGGCCGGTCTGCCGAGCACCTCGGCGACTATCGCCACGCCCGCGCCCTGTCTGAGAGGAGCATAGCCATCCACCGGCAGCTCGGGAATCGGCGCGGTATGGCCGACACGATGCTCAATCTTGGCGTCCTGTCGTGGGTGCAGGGACAGCTCGACGAAGCCGACCGGTTGCTCCGCGACAGCCTCGAGACCTTTCGCCAGCTCGACGACTGGAACCGCGTGGCCGCTGCGCTCAAGAACGTCGGCGAGGTGCTCGTGCGCCGCGGCCGGTTCGAAGAGGGCCTGGCGGTCATGGAGAGCAGCCTCGACATCTATAACGATCTCGGCTATGCGTTCGGCGTGTGGTCGTTGATCCCCTTCCTGGCCGAGGCTCAACTCCATCTCGGCCATTACGAGGAGGCAGATCGACACGGGCGTGAGGCACTCAAAATCGCGCGCTGGAGCAGCCACCGTTGGGGAATCGGGTTTGCCCAATTCACCAACGGCCTTGTCGCCCTGGCACGAGGGCGAGGTGGCGAGGCATTTGACATCTGTCGTTCAGCGGTCGCAGAATTCGACGCGGCGCACCATCGTGAAAATCGGGGCTGGGCACAGGGCCCCCTTGGCCTCGCTGCACTCCACGTCGGCGAGTGCGAGCTTGCGCGTCGCGCCATCGTCGATGCCTTCCAGGTGGGGAGCGACCTCGGTGCCTTTATGCCGGTCCTGTATGCACTTCCCGCCGCCGCCCTCCTCCTCGCCCACGAGGGCGATGCAGAACGTGCGCGGCAGGTTCACGCGTGCGCGTCCCGTTACGGGTTCATTGCCAATTCCCACTGGTTCCACGACGTCGTCACCGTGCCGCTCGCCGCAGCCATCGGCTCACTATCCCCCCCGGCCGACCAGCGAGCGCAGACCGAGCTGCCCGCCTGGGACGAAATGGCAGCCGCACTCGTGAGCGAGTGGGCCGGCGACACGTAGGTTGTCGCGACAGGATGCCGAGCATGTTGTGGCCCAACGTGGCGATTCTCGGCCCGCGCGGCGAGGTTGCACCCTTTGCCCCTTCCTGAACGAGGCGTGCTCGGCCACCACACTCATGCCAGCCCGCGCACCTCGCGCTCGAGCTGCTCGAAAAAGAGCACCATGAACGCGTGCCGCTCCACCGCCAGTTGCCGGGCGCTCTCTGTCAGCAGCCGGTCCTTGATACGCGCCAGCTTGAACACGTACTCGTGGGCCGGCGTGTGCTCGGCCCGGCTTGCCGGCGTCTCCTCATAGTCGTCCGGCACCTCGGCCCACAGCCGCTGCCCGTGCTGACCGCCGTAGTGAAAGGCGCGCCCGATGCCGACGGCACCGATGGCGTCGAGCTTGTCGGCGTCGTGCAGCACTCGTGCTTCCACCGTCTCGGGCTCGGGGCCGCCGCGAAAGCGGTGCGCGGCGATGGCGTGCGCCACCGCCGCCACCCTGTCAGGTGGCTGATCGACCAGCAGGCGCCGCGCGAGCTCGGCACCCGCCGCGGCATGTTCTGTCCCACTTTGCCCCCGTGCCGCGTCGTGCAGCAGCGCCGCGGTGCGCACCACTTCCAGGTCTGCTCCTTCGGCGCGCGCCAGCCGTTCTGCCAGGGCCAGCACACGCAGCACGTGGTCAAAGTCGTGGACCGCTTCCGC
>JAFGIA010000146.1 GCA_016929795.1 Anaerolineae bacterium | reverse complement strand
TCTTCTCCTTTGCCGTCATGGATGGCCTGTCCTGTCCGGTCGTGATGCTCGAACAGAGGCAGGTGAGCGTAGGCCAGTCTGGCGCTCTGCGCAAGTATAACATAGACGGGCCTGGATGTCTATCATCGTCACGCACTCAACCGCCCCCAAGGAACTGTCATTGCGAGGGCGCAGCCGTTCGCGCCCGAAGCAATCCCCGACGTGATCCAAGGTGGGGATTGCTTCGCTCGCAACGACACCGACTTTAATAACCCTGGCGCCGGAGGTGACAGCAGTTGACGGCGAGCGGCTGTACCACCGGCAGTGGGCGAACCGCGCGCCTTGAGGCAGCAAACGGTTTGCGCGCAGGCGAGGCAATGCAGCGCGGCACCTTTGGCGGAACGCGCACGGTGTGGTACAATCAACGGCGCGGGCCTGGCACACAACACGACAGGGTTGGTGGACTGATGGAAAAGGATCCTGAAAGCTATAACGTGCGCGCCGTCGAACGCGCGATGCAGGTTCTGTCCACATTTGACAGCGAGCATGAGGAGAGGGGCGTATCCGAGGTGGCGCAGATCACGGGTCTGCACAAGGCCACCACGCACCGGATCATGATGACGCTGCTCAACGGGGGGTTCCTGGAGCGCGCGGCAGATGGTGAAAGGTTTCGCCTGGGGCTACGCCTGGTCGAACTCGGCCTGGGCGCGCTGCAGCGCCTCGACCTGCGCCACGCCGCTCTCCCCTACATGGAGGAGCTGGTGGAGCGCTTTGGGGAGTCGTGCGATCTCGGTATCTTTGACCGTGGAGAGGTATTGTACATCGAGGTGGTGCACAGCGAACACTCACTGACCATCGCCGCCCGCGTTGGACGCCGGCTGCCCGCCTACTGCACCGCCAGTGGCCGGGTGTTCCTGGCCTTTCTGCCGGAAGAGGTGGTGAAGCCGGTTCTTGACGGTCCGCTGTCGCCGTGCACAGAAAAAACGACCACGTCGTGTACCAGGCTCCTCGAAGAACTGGAGGTGACCCGGCAGCGGGGTTACGCAATCGACGACGAAGAGCTCGAAGTCGGTATTCGCGCCGTCTCGGCCCCGATCCACGATATAGACGGCAACGTGATCGCCGCACTCAGTATTCCCGGTCCCGTGCATCGCATGCCGCCGGAGCGCATCCCCGAGATTGCCAGGGCGCTCATTGAGGCAACGGACGCCATCTCGACGCACGTGCTGCGAGCATAGGGTAGGGAGCTCTGCGCCACTGACGAACTCTGCACACCACCTGCTCTAGAAATCATTATCGTAGCCAACGATCTCCAGCTCCTCGCACACGGCTTGCAGGTCGCGCCGCAGGTTCGCGTTCACCGGCACCCCTCGCTCGCGGACGAGCCTTTGTCTCTCGTGCTCCTTCTCCCCTGCGACATAGATCCGGTCGTAGCCAGGGGCCTTTTGTGCGTTTTGTAGCTCGCGCATGATCTGCCCTGTGATCCGCCGCGACACGTCGAGCGGCAAAAAGTGCTCGACGTCGATCGCCAGGAAAAAGTGACCGAGCATGTAGGGCCGGCGCGAGCCATCGGGCGCCACGCCAAGCAGATCCTTCATGAACACCCCACCCGACAGTGACGCGCACAGGATCTCGACCATCGTGGCGAGGTCGAACCCCTTGTAGCCGCCCGTCTGCTCGCCGGCACCGCCCAGCGGCAGCAGCATCGCCGTGCCCGGCCCCAGGCGGTCCAGGATGTTCCGGGCATCAGACAGGGGGGCACCGGTGGGATCCATCACCCATCCTTCGGGCACCGGCTTTTCGGCGCGCGCCAGCACCTCGATCTTGCCCCTGGATACTGTCGACGTCGCGGCGTCAAAGCAGAAGGGGAACTCGGTGTCCGAGGGCGCGGCAAAGGCGATCGGATTCGTGCCGAGCATCGGCTCGGCGCCAAACGTGGGTGGGATAACCGGCCGCGCGTTCGTCACCGCCAGGCCCATCATCCCTTCGCTGGCGGCCAGGAGCGCATAGTAGCCGGCGATGCCAAAGTGGGTGCTGTTGCGCACCGCCACCGCGCCGAGCCCCCGCTGGCGCGCCTTATCGATGGCCATCCGCATGGCGCGGTAGCCGATGACCCCGCCCATGCCGTGATGGCCGTCGAGGACGGCCGTCGTCTCTGTCTCGTGAACGACCTCGATCTCGGTCTCGACGCACTGGACGCCGGCCCGGATGCGCTCGCAATAGGCCCTGAGCCGCTGCACACCGTGAGACTCGATGCCATGCCGGTCCGAAGCGACGAGGATCTCGGCACATATGCGCGCGTCCTCTGCCGGCGTGCCCAGCGCAACAAACGCATCTGCCACAAACTGCTCCAGTACGTCGACCGGCACGTAGAGAATCTCTTCTGGTTCCGTCTCCAACCTATCCTCCAAACATGGGCGGAAAGATGCACACCCGGCTGTCCTCTCCGATCGTGTCGTCCGGCCTGCTCTGCCGCCCGTCGACCGTCACAATGCCCACCTCACCCACATCGATCTCCAGGCGCGCGAGCAGATCCGCCACCCGGATACCCTGCCCGTCCGGCTCCATCTCCATGCTGGATCCCAGGTGGTCCCACAGTGGGCCATAGATCCGCACCTGAATCATGCCGACACCTCGTTCGTAGTGTGCGCTTTGGCGCGGTCCCCTGCCATACGGTTTCGAGCACACGGGGCGCTGAAGCGCCCACTACGAATAGCCATGCTATAGCCCTGCGAACACGCCGTCGATCTCGCTGTCTGGCACGTCAAAGACCGTGTCGTGCGGTGGCAGCGGCTCGCGGGTCATGTATTCGGGTATGCGCGCATCGGCAGCGGTGTGACCTGCCTGTTCGTTAAAGGTCAGCTCTATCTTGAGCACGGAGCGCTGCATCGCGGCAAGGTCCGCCACCGTCCAGCCCCAACCAAAACGCCCGTTGATCAGGTCGACCATCAACTGCGGGTCCGCAAACACGGGCGGCCTGGCGAACAGGCACAGCCCTGTCGTGTCCAGCATCGCCGCGCCCAACTGCAGGTTGAGCGACAGCTCGCGCTGGCCCTCGACCCCGAGTGGGTTCACCTCGCCCCGGCTGCCAAACGCGTTGCCGGCGGTGTGGTCGGCGCCCATTGGCGACGAGGCGTAGGTCACCCCGTTGCCCTTCAACGCGCGTGGATCGTAGGCGGGCATCGCCTGGCCCTTTACCACCGGCACCCTGGAAACGCCCAGCACGCGCCCCGTCACGGCGGCGCCCTGGCCCAGCACCCGGCCCAGGACGCTGCCCTGCGCGATCTCGTCCAACAGCGCGGCGAAACTCGCCTCGTCGCCAAAGCGTGCAAGCCCTGCCTCTGCCGCCACGCCCAGGGCCGCGCCCGCCTCGATCGAGTCGAGCCCATAGTCGTTGCACAACCGGTTCAGGCGGGCGACGCCATCCAGGTTGTCGATGCCCAGGTTGGAGCCGAGCAGGCCGATCGTCTCGTACTGCAGGGTCGACACGACCGGGTTGCCATCCACGTCGACGAACACGTTGCAGCAGGCGATGACGCATCCGGCCATGCACGTCGTGCCCACCTTGCCGCCGCGCTCCAGGGTGATCTCTCGCAGCCGCTGCCCTGTCAGGTTATCGGCCGCCTCAAAGCTGCCCGCGCTGAAATTGCGCGTGGGCAAGGCGCCCATCTCGTTCACGGCGGCGACGATGGCCGCCGTCCCATACAGGTGCATTGCTCCCTTGCGGCCCGTCTTGGGGCTTTCGATCAGCTCGGCCGCAAAGCGACGTGCCGACGCGCGGAACAGGTCCGGGTCGGCCAACGGCACGGCCTCGGCCGCCGACGCATCGAGCACGATGGCCTTGAGCCCCTTGCTGCCCATCAGCGCGCCCAGTCCCCCACGTGCCGCTACGCGGCTGTCCTGTGCCCCGTAGCCGGTGCACGCCACGCCTGCCGCGCTAAGGACGAGCTCGCCTGCCTGCCCGATGGACAGAACTGTGCAGTCATTTCCCCACCGCTCGCGCGCTGTGGCGACCGTGGCTTCGGTGCCCAGGCCACGCAGCTCACCGGCGGGCAGCAGCTTGGCATCGGCGCCCGAGATGACCAGTTGGTGCAGCTCGCCGGCGGTGGGTTGGCCCTCTATCACCAGCGCCTTGATTCCCAGGCGCGCCAGGTCGGAACCGCCGCTGCCGCCACAGTTGGCCTCTTTGATGCCTCCTGTCAGCGGGCTCTTGCCGCCGACAGACAGCCGGCCCGAGCTGGACAGGCTGGTGCCGCCGAGCAGCCCCGGCGCAAAGATCAGCTTGTTGCTCGGCCCCAGGGGATCGCACCCCGGCGGGACCTCGCCTAGCAGGATCGCGGCGATCAGTGCACGACCACCAACGCGCTCGTACCCTGGCGGGATTGGCTCCCATTCTACCTGCAACCGATCCATATTCACTCGTACTATTTTCAATTTGCCTCTCCAATCACCAAATAGTTGGTATCTAGCCGCCCAACGGCGTTACACAACCGCCGGTCGGATACTCGCGTCACGATTCTCCCTCTCCCGGTGCCTGGCCCAAGACTCTCCCTCGCCGCTGGCTCGTCAACTGCCAACTTGTGGCGTCGATCACGACCTTGAGCGGATGCTGTGCGCTGCGCGTTTCGTACAGGGTGAAGGCCTCTGCTGCCCGCTCCAGGGGAAAGCTGTGGGTGATTAGAAAGGCCAGCTCCTGCTCGTGCCGGGTCACCAACTCGGCAGCCCGAACCATGTAGGTCTCGTCAGGCGGCGTCACAGATGCGATCATCTGTAGATTTTGCCTGAAGAAACGCGTATAGTCAAAGGCATAGACCGGATCGAGTGGGATACCCAACGCCAACACGCAGCCGCCACGTTTGACCAGGTAGAGGCAGTCGTTGATCGTGCGCGTTTGTTGTCCCACCGCCTCGACACAGATGTCTGCGGCCTCCCACACCCCCCCCTGCGCGATGTGCGATACCAGCCTCTCACTATGCAGGTCAAAGGTCGAGGCGGCGCCGAGGCGGTGCGCCGCGCTGCACCGCCAGGAGATCGGATCGACGCCGGTGACGTGCACCCCATATTTGTGAAGCAGCCAGGTGGTGAGCAGGCCGATCGGGCCCAATCCGACGACGACGGCGGTCTGACCGGCGACGTCGTCCAGCCTGTCGAGTGCATAGATGACCGTCGAAAGCGGCTGAATCAACAGCCTCGCATCCGAGTCGCCGAGCGCGCCGGGGATGGCAGCAGCTTTGATGGCATCGGCGATATAGTATTCGGCCAATCCCTGGTCGCCGTGCGGCACGGCGACGACGCGATCCCCCACCTGAAAGCGCGGCGAGTGGCTGTCTGTGACGGTGCCGACACACTCGTGGATCGGCATGCCTGGTGGCAGCGGGTAGCGCAAGCCGCGCCACACGCCCGTGAACTTGGGCACATCGCTCCCACATACGACCACTTTTTCCAGGTGCACGAGGATCTGATCGTCGCCAGCCTGTGGCATGGCGACGTCGACAGCCTGGAACTGCCTCGGTTTCACCAACTGCAAAGCCTTCATCATGGTGGATACGCCACTGTGTACAGATGCTTCCCACCCTGGAGCGGTCCCTTCAACAGCGCTTCGATTTCCTCCGGGCTGCGCATCGTCACCTTGTCCGCCGGCGGCAGTTGGCCCGCCGGGAAGCGCTCCAGGATGTCGCCGATCAGGCGCACCATGTAATCCAAAAGTGCGTCCACGCCCGCTTCGGCTTTGCGGGCATCTGCCAGCGACGGGCGGCCCACCACTCCCTGCGGCGTCATGAGCACCTCAATGCCGCCAAACCCGATCTGCTCGTGTCCCTTGATCGGCGCGTGGTACACGTCGCCCCCCTTGTCCACGTGCCCGGCAGGCATGAATCCCTGCGGCGCCGTGTCCTCCGCCTTTTCCAGCTTGACCATCTCTGGAAAAAGGGCGAGCGCGTACGAGCACTCGGCCTCGTCGGCGTGCCGAAACGGCGTGTCGAATGGCCCGCCGTGCTCTTTGTCCTTGAGATAGTCGTGGATCACCGTCGGCCAGTGGAGTGACACCAGCATGCAGGGCACCTGGTACTTTTTCGCAAACTGGTGCAAGGCCAGGGGGATCACCTCTTCCTGGCCGTGGCCGTTCAGCAGGATCTGTTTGCGAAACCCGGTGTTCCAGAACCCGGCAATGATCGCCCGCAGGTAGCCAAGGAACGTATCCTCGGGAACCACGACGGTCCCCGGCATGCCCAGGTGGTGATACGGGTGCGAGCCGTACCAGACCGGCTCGGCAACGGTGCAGCCCGTGGCTTTCGCGACCGCCTCGGCCATCCGCGTCACGAGGAATGTATCCTCGCCAAAGGGCTGAGCGGTTCCGTGGTTCTCGGTGCTGCCCACGGGGATGATCAGGACGTCGTTGACCTTGAGTCGCTCTTCGACTTCGGCCTTGCTCATCGTCTGGTAATAGATACCCGACGGCTTGTCCATGTGGCCGCCCGGCGGCGGCAGCTCCCACTTGCCCATCACGTCTCCTCTCTATTCTATGCCGCTCTATCCATGGGTGAGGTACCCATGGATAGAGCGGCAGCCTGCAAGCCACTAGACGACCGGAATCCTCAGGTCTGAGGCACCTCTCTTCGTCTGGGTCGCCTCTGGATAGTACTTGCTAACCATCTCGACCACGATCGAGGCCTGGTCGGCCATCAACTTGCCATCCCTGGCGCTGGTGATCTGCCCGTGGCCACTGACCACCGAGTTGCCCGTCTTGAGATGGACGGGCGCTGCGACGCGCACGATCTCGGGCGCTTCATAGACGCGGATAAATCCACCCGATCCTGGCGGGTTGTCGGTGTGGATGTCGAGCGGCGCCTCGATCGCGGCGCGAAGCGCGGCGTGCATCGGGAGCTGCAAGTCGCGCACGGGGTTGAGGCTGTCGGCGCCGAGGCTTTCGAGCAGCTTGAAGGAGGCGGGGTTGCAGTGCCCCAGGTGTGCCGACGTCTTGAAGATGACGTCTGCCGGAAGCTCGCCATCGCTGCGCATCTGGCCCACCAGCCAGAGCATTCCCTCGTCATAGATCAAAAAGGCGCGGACGCCGAGGTCGATGCCCCGCTTGACATCCTCAACTGCGCGCAGCAACTGCTCCATGCCACGCAGCCGGTAGCTGATGCGCACGCCCTGCGGAGAGAGCACGGTCGCGCCCGTGTCATACGTGGCACGCGGCCCGACCGACATGAGCAGCTCTGTGCCATAGTCCTTGCACAGGCGGCAGTATTCCTTGATCTCCTCGCGCGTGTGCCGGAACATGCCGTAGGTCTCTGTCACGCGGTTGATCGTCACCCCGATCTTGTCACTCGTCTCGAGCAGGGAAGCTGCCGCCTCCGCAGAGTTGACGGTCGGCACCTCGATGCGATACGCCGCACCATCCGGGAAGCGGGCGTTCGACGTCGGCAGATCGTTCAGATCCCCTTCGGGCAGGCCCAATGTTTTTACGTAGCGTCGCGTTTCTTCAAACATGTCGATTCATTCTCCTTTGATGAAATCAGATTTCTCCAGGCCCAGACGTGGCGGGTTTGGTGTTGTGAGAGAAGCAGCGCCCGATCACGTCATGCCTTTGTCGCCGGTGCGCCCACTCGGCTCAACACAACACCTGTCAGATCTCGGACGTCTGGTGTTGTGGCAGCGGCGGGCCATAGACCCACACCAATTTCAGTGGCTCGTCGCCAATGTTCTCCAGGCGGTGTTTCTTGCCCAACGGCGAATAGATCGCCGTGTCGGGGCCGATCTCCCACTCGCCCTCCCCTTCGATCACCAGTTTGGCGCGCCCGCTGATGATATACATCACCTCCTCCGAGTCCTCGTGAACGTGATCAGGGATCATGCTCCCGACAGCGGTGATGTTCAGGCCCATCGATACGTTGCGGGTTCCCACCGTCTTGGGCGCCAGCAGCAGCTTGGACACCCGCTTTGGCATTCGCTCTTCTCCTTCCACGTCCTCAGCCAATACGAATGGTAAACGATCCATGCTTTCTTTCCTCCTCGCTTTCCGATAATAGTGCCAGATTGGCGACGGTCTGCCCGATCAGCGCACGATCGTCGCTCCCTCGTACGCAGACACGGCGTGGGCGGCCTCCACCAGCGCGTGGGCAATCTCGGGAATACGCTCCCGCCGGAGCCGGTTCACGGGAAATGGGATGCTGATGGCGGCAATGACCTCACCCTCGATGTTGCGGATAGGAGCCGAGATCGCCCGGATTCCGACCTCGAATTCCTCATCGGCGACAGCATAGCCGCGCTGCTGCACCTCCTCCAGTTCTTTGCGCAACTGCTCGGGCGACGTGATCGTCCTGCCCGTGTAAGCGGTCAGGGGCGCATTCAACAAGGGATCTACCACTTGCGGCGGCAGAAATGCCAGGAACACTTTGCCACTGGCGGTGCAATGGGCCGGCAGGTGACGCCCCACGCGTGCGGCGATGGTGAGCGAGCGCTCGCTGTGCACGACCTCGACGTACAGCATCCGGCCGCGGTCAAAAATCGCGAGCGTGCATATCTCCTGAAAGCGCTCCACCAACTGCTGCATATAGGGAAAAGCAGCCCGCCGAAAGTCGAGGCCGCGCAGGGCTCCCATGCCGAGCTCGACCATGCGCAGCCCCAACCGGAACCGCTCGCCGTCCCCCGCCCGCTCCAGAAACTCGCCGTTGCACAGGGTCATCAGGATCCGGTGTGTCGTCGCTTTGGGCAAGCCGGTGGCCTGCGCAACCTCTGACACGCCGAGCACGGAATTTCTGCCGTCAAACGACGACAGAATCTGCATCGCCCGTTCTACCGCGCGCACGTTGTAGGTCTCGGGAGCTCTGTCCATGGCAACTAGTCCTGACGCTCCATCCCTATGCCCGGGATCTCGGGCCTTTTTCCCCCGATGCCAAACTGGCCGGCATGTCGATAGTAGACATGCGGCCGATCTTGGTCTCTTGATCCCATGACCGGATCCCTTCGTCCACATATTCCAGGTCGAACCACCACTTGCCGGAGGGATGGCCATTGCCCGATCCCAGCAGCGCCGCGGCACGGACGGCGATCTGTCGCGCCAGGCGGGACTGCATCACCAGGGCGCGGACCAGGTTGTGCCCTCCGCGTTATGGCACTGCTGGCACGGGAATCTGGTGCCGTGCGTATCATCCCTCGGTGTTGGCCGGGAGCTCGGAATCCTCGACCCAGATGATGGCCCCGGATGGGCAGTTCTGCTCGCACGTGCCACACTCGATGCACAGCTCTACGAGGATGTGGCATTGGGTGTCGCCTTCCTCGATGGCGTCGTTGGCGCACCCGGCGACGCACGCGCCGCACAGGATGCACTCATCGGTCACTACATAGGGCATCGTTCTCCCTCCCTGGTGTCAAAGATGCCGGCCTGTCAGCCGGAATACATCCCTTCCGGGTCGATCTCGCGCCGGATCAAGTGCACCTGCTCCGGCGTCGGTGGCGCGGTGACCTCCACCCGATCGGGCACGAGCGGTTGGAAGGAGAGGTTCGCCAAAACATCCTCGATCGTCGTGCCTGGATGGATCGACTCGACTTGCATTCGTTTGCTCTCGGGATGAAAGCCCAAGATCGCCTTGTCTGTGATCACGCGGCTCGGGCCGCCGCGCAGCCCCGCCGCCGAGCGCTCCTCGCCGCCGCGCAGGTGGCCCGGGCTTGTCACAAAGGACACTGCCTCATTCAGCTTGCGCGCCTCGTGTCGAATGATAATAATCGTGCGCTGCGCACACGAGGCAATGTCGTTCGCGCCGCCGCTGCCGACAAAGTGGCGGAACTTGCCCCGCGGATCGCCGAGCAGCGACGTATTGAGGTTGCCGTACGCATCGGTTTCGAGGCCGCCCAGGAAGCCAACGTCCACCCGGCCCTTGTGCAGCACCGTGCCGAGCATGTCGACAAAGCTGCTCAAGATCTTGGCGCGATACCAGACGCGGGGATCGGCCAGGCCGACGCCCTGGTGGATCGGTTCCGGATCGACGACACCCAGCTCAAACAGCATCGTCAGGTTCGGCGCGTGGGTGAGCTTGGCCAGGAACGAGGCGACCACCGGCAGCCCCAGCCCCACTGCCACGATCTCGCCGTCCTTTAGCTCGCGAGCGCCCGCCACCGCCATCAGCTCGAAAGGCGTATAGTCAACGCCTGCTGTCATCATACTCCTCCTCGTCGCTCAGTAGCCCAGAATCGGATCGGCTGCCAGCATGCTCAGGCGCTTCATGCCGCCGTTCAGCTCCAGGTAGCCCCAATGGTCCTGAACACCATGTACATACTGGTCCAGGTAACGCTCGAACCCCTCGCGCGTCTTGGACGCCTCGGCATAGCACCGGATCTGGTCGGCATCATAGTCGTAGGCTTGATAGACCGAAGTGGGGTGCGCGGAGAAAGGCAGATGCACCACGTGAGAGACCCTGAACCCGGGAATCGTCGTCCGTTCCGGCTCGCGGCGGATCATCTCGGTGGGCACCAGCCGCTCGGTGATGACGATGGCCCGGCTGCTGGCCTTTACCTGTTCTTCGTTGTCCCAGCGGGGCCCGAGAATCCAGGCGTTACCCTCCTCGTCTGCCGCCTGCACCTGCACAACGGCCACATCGGGCAGAAGCGGCTTGAGCACCAGCCAATCCTCGCCGGTAAAGGGGTCGTCCACGTGGGCAATGTCGGAGGGTGCAATCTCCTCCAGCCGCTTGAGAATGTCTGACCCTCGGAGGGAGCGGATCGGAATGAACGGGAGGCCAAGCGCCCCTGCCATGTAGCGGAAGGCCATCGACAGGCTGCTATACTCCTCCGCGATCAGGCTTCCCTCTTCGATGCCGCGGTTCACACAGTTCAGTCGACCAAAGCGGTCGAGCGACCCACCCCCGTAGACGATGCGCTCCAGTGCGCCCCCGCCGGCCATCAGGTCCGCGTCCATGGCACCCACGCACTGCGATACCGTCAGCGCCTTGATCCCCTGCCGGACTACCTCGGCGGCAAAGGCCATCGTGCAGCGCGTGATCGCGAACCCGGACAGAGCGACGTGCGCGCCGTCTGGGATTGTCGCCACGGCCTCGGCGAGCGTCGCGAGCTTGTTCATATCTCCACTCCCTCAGTCAAAGGTCGGTCGCGAGTCAAACAGAACCAGCGTCAGGTGACAGCCGCCATTCTCGATCTTGATCTCGGCCAGCTCCACAGGTCGATCTAGCACCTCTTCGATCGCCAGCACCACCAGGTTGGCGGGAACGCAGGCAAAGGGCTCCACCCCCTTGTCGCGCAGGCGCTGCTCGACGGTTTCGTGCAGGCAGCCGTGTACGTCGAGAGAGAGCAGTCGTCCATCCAGCTCGTGCGAGATGCCGGCGACGATGCCCTCGTCTTTCAGCACCTGTTCGATCACCTGGACGATCGACTCCACCTCGCCGGTCTCGATCCGGGGCAGGCACTTGTCCAGGAAATAGTCGCGCCCCACGTTCGTGACCCGAAAGCGCGCGCCCTTGCCGCGCTCGTCCCAGAAGGCTTTTTCAAGATCATAGACAATGCTATTTACATAATCCAGTGAAACGCCCGCACTGCTCATGCTTCCTCCTCATAGTATGCGTTGTCCCACTTTTCCCGGTAGACCAGTTCGTTCATCGGCAGGCGCGGGCGCGCGCGGTGAGGGCGCGTTGGATGGCCGATTGCGATGATGCTCACCACCTTGAACCCCTCCGGCACGCGCAGCAGGTCCTTCAGTCGCTCTTCATCGCGGATGTCGATGCATGGGGCAATG
This sequence comes from Anaerolineae bacterium, assembly GCA_016929795.1. The sequence continues at coordinate 1,537 of JAFGIA010000146.1, read as the reverse complement.
ACCCAGCACGCACCCAAGTCGAGCGCCGTCACCATTAACAGGATGTTTTCGATCGCGGCCGAAGTGTCGTAGGGCAGGTCCCACACGTCTTTCTTGCCGCACACGACCAGGCTGACAGGGGCGTCGGCGAGAAAGGCGGACACACGCCCCGAAGTCAGCTTTTCAAAAATCGCCTTCTTCTTGGCCTCGTCCTCGAGGTTGGTAAAGCGCTCCTGCATCTTTTGCGTGACAAACTCGGCGGTGAACCTGCGCCCGCTGCCGCCGCCGGCGATGGCGCCGAGCTGCTTGCGCGTGTCCTGGTCTTTGACGACGATGAAGCGCCAGGGTTGCGCGTTCTCTCCCGAGGGCGCCTGCCTCGCGGCTTCGAGGAGCATCTCGAGGTGCTCCTCTGACACCGGCTCGTCGGTGTACTGCCGGATACTGCGCCGGTCCTGGATGAGCTTGAGGGCGGCTGTGGCCAAATCATACTGTTCTGCCATTGATTTTTCCCTCCGTTGATGGTAACATGGCGGATGCGTGTCGCCGCCAGGCGCACGCACACGCTCGCGCATCAAGCTCGCAAGTGGCGTTTCCTTGCGCGCTCGGCATTCTTGGAGACTATCGCACTCCGTCTCATTAGGTGAGACTATGTCTTATTAGGTGATACCATTATACCACGGAGTCCGGACTTTGTCAAGAGGCAATTTCGCAGGGGCAATTTCGCGATTTCGCAACTCCGTTGCAGTTGACAGCGCCGATCGACGCAGGTATAATTTCTGTCAGTTTTTCACCGCTACCTGCTCGGACACGATGGCATGCGAGGAGGGGAGATGGAACAGGTCTGGATCGCGTTCGGGCTGACGGTGTTCGCCGGCATGGCGACGGGCATCGGCAGCCTCCTGGCGTTCGCCGCCAAGAGGACAAATTATCGTTTTCTCGCCATCTCTACCGGCTTTTCCGCAGGCGTCATGCTCTATATCTCTTTTGTCGAGATATTCTTCAAGGGCGCCGAATCGCTCGTCGTCCGTTACGGCGACAACGTGGGGAATTGGGTCAACGTCGCCTCGTTCTTTGGCGGCATGGCCGTCATCGGCCTGATCGACAACCTGATTCCGGCGGAGGAGAACCCACACGAGCCGCACCCGGATGAGGAACTTGCCGAGATGCAGGACCGTGGCGCGCCTCTGGCGGGCCCGGTGGCTGCATCCACCACCGCGGCCGGAGCCACGCCGGCAGCCCACGATCACGACGCGGGCCACAGGCACCTCATGCGCACGGGACTGTTCACAGCGCTGGCGGTCGGCATCCACAACTTTCCGGAGGGGCTGGCAACCTTTTTGGCTGCGCTCCAGGATCCAGCGCTCGGGGTCGCCATTGCCGTCGCCGTCGCGCTGCACAACATTCCGGAAGGGATCAGCGTCTCGATCCCGATATTCTATGCTACGGGGAGCCGAAGAAAGGCGTTCATCTATTCCGCACTGAGCGGCGTGTCCGAGCCCGTGGGCGCCGCGGTCGCATACCTGGTGATACGCCTCTTTGTGGGCGGCGGCGCCGACGT
>JAFGIA010000002.1 GCA_016929795.1 Anaerolineae bacterium | reverse complement strand
CGAGGTGCCGCACGGCTGCTGCCGAGTCGCCGCCATGGTGGAGCGGAGGGACTGAAAAAACCTTGATTCATAAGAAGAGGATTGCTTCGCTTTGCGACCCAGAAGCCGGGGACCTGTCATTCCGGAGGAAGCGCCGCGGAGGGTGGCATCGAACGACCCCCGTGGTGGTGCCAACCGCGATTCGCCAGATACCTGCGGCGTCCAAGGGTAGATAGAGGGCAGGCCGGGAGCCTGCCCCGACCCCCTCTCCAGGGCGGGTCAGAAGAGGCCGCCGTCCTCCGGGACGGAGCAGTCGGCGGCGTGCAGGCCGAGGACGAGATACTCGATCCGCTGCGGGCCCAGGCGCTCGATCTGGGCGGCGCACTCGCGGACGATGGCGCGGCAGGGCAAGGCCAGGTCGGCGCCGGCCAGTTGGCGCAGCGCCGCCGCCAACAGCCCGGAGCCCTGCTCCAGGTCCTCGCGGGCCAGCACCTGCGCCGCGGCGTCGAGGGCCCCGGCCAGCTCGGGCGTCGCCTGCCGCGCCCGGATCAGCTTGGTCCTGAGTGCCGACGTCTCCTGCGAAAAGGCGGTGCCCGGTTCCGACCCGGCCCGGCGTAGCAACTGGACAAAGCGGTGCTCCTGGCCCACCAGCCGGGCGATGGCCAGCGCGAACTCCAGGCGGGCATCCTGCGTGCCTGACGCGCGCAACAGCGCCAGCAGCGGATCGACCGCCTCTGCCGCGCCCAGCCGGCCCAGCGCCGAGGCCAGGGCCATCTGCAGGCCAATGTCCTCCTCGGTCGCCAGCCGCTCCAGCAGCAGCAGCAGGAGGGTCCGGTCGCCCAGGCTGCCCAGCGAGCGGATGCAGTGGGCCTGCACCGAGCGGTAACGGGAATCGAGGCCGCGCCGCAGCGCCTCCACCGCGCCCTCGCCGTCCAGCCGGCCCAGCGCCCAGGCGGCCAGCGTGCTCAGCGAGGGCTCGTTGCCCTCCAGTACCTCGATCAGCGCGCCGGTCAGGTGCGGGTCCTCGCCGTGGCGGGCAATGGCCACCACCGCCTCAAAGCGCACGTAAAAGCGGGGGTCGTGCAGCGCCTCGATCAGCTCCTCCACGGTCAGTGGGCTGCGGGTGCTGCCCAGCCGCTCGGTGCCGGCGATGGTCTGCCGCTCGTCGCGGGCGCGCCGGTAGCGCACCAGGCTGCCCAGCGCCGCCAGTGGATTGCCGCGCACAAACATCCCGGCAAACTGGCGCGTGGTCACCAGGCTGTCGGGCGCCACGGCGCGCAACAGCAGGATGCCGAACAGCGGCAGGGTGATGCCCAGAAAAAAGAGCACCGTGTAGGGGTCCAGGCGCACGATGCCCCACTGCCCGGTCACGCCCGACGTCAGGTCCACCAGCCAGCCGCCCAGCACCTGGCCCAGCGCGCCGGCGATGCCCGCCCAGGCGTAGTAGAGCGCCATGTAGGGCGAGCTCTTTTCCGGGGGGACAATCTCCACGAACAGCAGCCGCCCCGAGCCCAGGTTCCAGCCGGTGTTGACCAGGCCCTGCACCACGGCGATTCCCAACGCCAGGTAGAGGCTCACCGCCGCGCCGCGCGGCATCAGCAGCCAGGCCACCGGCGCCAGCGGCAGCAGGTAGGCGCCCAGCATCATCACCGGCTTGCTGCCGTAGCGGTCGGCCAGCCAGCCCCACACGTAGCCCGAGGCCACCGCGCCGATCAGCACGCCGGTATCCAGCCACACCGCCTGGTTGGCGCTCAGCCCCACCTGCTCGATCATGAACAGCGGCACGAACGAGCCCAGCGGCACCATGGCCAGCGTCACCACGGCGATGCCCAGCAGGTAGCGGACAAAGCCGCGGTCGCGGGCGGCCAGCAGCATGTCGCGGGCCGAGCCGTGCGCCGCGCGGGCGTCCTTGACCGGCGCGCCGCCCGGCAGCTTGCCGGCGGTCCACACCGACAGCAGGCCGCTCACCACGCCGAGGGAGATCAGCACCATGAATGGCCCCAGGTCGGGGTCGGGGCCCAGGATCCAGCCCGCCGCCAACACCGCCGCCATGCCCGCCAGGTTGGAAAGGATGCTGCGGATGGCCGATACCTTGCCGCGCATGCCGTCGGGGATCATTTCCTGCGACCAGGGGTAATAGGCGGTAAAGCCGACGGCGCGGGCCAGGCCAAAGGCGCCGACGGCGACGACGATGAGCGCCAGGGTGGCCTGCGCGCCAAACTGCGATAGGAAGGTGGGCACCAGCAGCAGCAACAGGGCCAGCGCCGTGCGGATGGTGAACGAGATCAGAAACACCCGCTTGTGGCCGGCGCGGGCCACCGGGGCGGCGATAAACACCGCCACCACGCCAAAGAAGGGCAGCAGCGACAGCAGCGTTCCGATCTGCGCCTTGTCCAGCCCGACCGTGTTCAAAAAGAGGACAAAGACCGAGCCAAAGAAGGTGTAGGTGGCAAAGACCGTGTTGGTGACGCTCCACGCGGTGCCCCACGGCAAGCCGCGCAGCTTTTCGACAGTGGTTGGGCCCTGGCCGGCAGCCATCTCTTTGCTACTCATTCCCCCGCCTCGCGCGCGTCTGGTGTGGAACCAGGCGCCCGCCTATTATACCGGATTGCGCGGATAGGGCAAACTATCGAGGGTGACTGCGTTCCATCCACTCTTCGGCGAGGATGGCGTAAAAGTACTCGTCGGCCCACTCGCCGTGGAT
>JAFGIA010000020.1 GCA_016929795.1 Anaerolineae bacterium | reverse complement strand
GTGGCCCAGGCGCAACTGGCCTTGCTGCAAGCGGGGGCCATGGCCGAGGAAGTCGCGGTCGCGCAGGCCGCGGTGACGCAGGCGGAGGCCGCGTTGGAGGCGGCCCGGGTGGCGCTGGAGCGGTGCGAGGTCCACGCGCCCTTTGCGGGCGCCGTCGGCGCGGTGAGCGCGCGGGTGGGGGAGCTGGTCGCGCCGGGGCAGCCCCTGGTCACGTTAGGCGATCTGACCACGCTGCGGGTCGAGACCACCGACCTGGACGAGATTGACGTGGCGCGGGTGACGGTCGGTCAGCAGGCCACCATCACCTTCGACGCTCTCGGCGAGCGGGTCTTTACCGGGCATGTGACCCGCATCTCCCCGATGCCCGAGCCGGGCGCGGGCGGCGTCAATTACACCGTCGTCCTGGAATTGGACGAGCTGGACCCGGCGATCCGGTGGGGCATGACGGCGTTCGTGGACATCGAGGTGGGTGGTTAGCCTGCGTTGATGCCGCTGTTGGCGGGGGGGCGGCTGGATGGTTGACAGGGTGTAGCTGGCAAGGGTATAATCGCGGTGAGAGAACCCAATTGAGCCGGGAGAGGGCAACGAAAGAGGACTATGCTATGACGCTCGTTCAAACAGAACAACTCACCAAGATCTATGGCGCGGGCCAGACCGCCATCGTCGCGCTCGACCACGTCACACTCAGCGTCGAGGCCGGCGAGCTCGTGGCCGTGATGGGACGCAGCGGCTGTGGCAAGTCCACGCTGTTGCACCTGCTCGGCGGGCTGGACCGTCCGACCGAGGGGCGCGTGACGATTGACGGCCGCGCGCTATCCGACCTGCCAGACGCGGCGCTGACCGTGCTGCGCCGGCGCAAGATCGGCTTCGTCTTCCAGTTCTACAACCTCATCCCTGTGCTCAACGTGACCGAGAACGCCGCGCTGCCGCTCCTGCTCGACGGCGCCAGCGACAGACGCGCCAAGGCCGCCGCGCGCGATTGGCTGCGCAAAGTGGGCCTGGACGACCGGTTGGCCAGCCGCCCCGACCAGCTCTCCGGGGGGCAGCAGCAGCGCGTGGCAATTGCGCGCGCGATGGTGACGGAACCGACTCTGATCCTGGCCGACGAGCCGACCGGCAACCTGGACTCGCGCGCGTCGGACGAGATTGTGGCGCTGCTGCGCCAGGCGGTGGACGAGTGGGGACGCGCGGTCGTCATGGTCACGCACGACGCACACCTCGCCGCGTATGCCGACCGCATCATCCAGCTCAAGGATGGCCGCATCGTGGACGAGACCCAACCGGGGCCGCGAGTGGGTGGATCGTAGCGGCGACTTTGGTCGCTATGGGGGCAGGAAGGAACGAAGTCGTTACTACAGACCCGTCAGGGAGGTTGAGATGAAACTACAACTGACCTTAGCTGCCCGCTATTTGTGGGGCCGGAAACTCCGCACGATGCTCACGACGTTGGCCATCGTCTTCGGCGCGGCGGTGATTTTCGGCATGAACATCGTCATGCCGACGATGCTGGAAGCCTTCCAATCGAATATGCTGGCGGCGTCGGGCCAGGTGGACGCGACGATCACGCACGAGACCGGGGAGGCCTTTTCGCGCAACGTGCTGACGCAGATCAGGGCGCTCACCGGCGTGCGCGCGGTGAGCGGCTCGCTCCGGCGCACGCTCAACGTGCCGGATGGATTCTTCGGGCGCGGGGTCAAGGTCACAGTCGTCACGCTGGTCGGCCTCGAGCCGCGCTCGGCGCAGACGCTCCGCAACTACCCGGTGGAGGCAGGACGCTTTCTGCGGTCGTCCGACGAGGAGGAGGCGGTGATCACCACCAGCCTGGCCGAAAGCCTGAAACTGGAGCTGGGCGACCGGCTGCCGCTGCCGACCTCGGAGGGGGTCGTGCCGTTCGAAATCATCGGGCTGCTGCCGGCGCGCGCGCTGCCGGGCAACGAAGAGGTGCTGGTGACGCTGCCCGAAGTGCAGACGCTGCTCGATTTACCCAAGCGCATCAACACGGTCGAGGTCAACCTGGACACGTTCGACCCGGCGCAGCGCACGGCGATCCTCGACGCCATCCAGGCGCAGTTGGGCGCAGAGTATGAGATCGGCGCCATGTCGAGCGGCGCAGACCTGTTCGCCAGCATCCAGATCGCGCAGCAGGCCTTCAACCTGTTCGGCTTCCTGGCGCTGTGCATGGGCGGCTTTATCATCTTTAACACCTTCCGCACGGTCGTCGCCGAGCGCCGCCACGACATCGGGATGCTGCGCTCGCTGGGCGCGAGCCGGCCGGCCATCATCGGCATGATTTTGATGGAAGGCATCGTGCAGGGCGGAGTCGGCGCGGCGATTGGCATCGGCCTGGGCTACATGGTCGGCGTGGGCGCGACGGCGCTGATGGGGCCGCTGCTGGCGCAGTTTCTGCACGTGCAGATCGGCGCGCCGGTCGTTGGTCCGGCGCTGGTGATCGCGACGGTCGTGTTGAGCGTGGGCGTCACGCTCGTGGCCGGGCTGCTGCCGGCGTTGAGCGCGAGCCGCGTCACGCCGCTCGAGGCGCTGCGCCCGTCGGCGGCGCAGGTCTTTCAGCGCGCGGCGGCCGCCGGCGCGATCGTGGGCGCCGCCTGCATCGTGGGCGCGGCGCTCGCGCTGATGTCGGGCGACGTCGGCATGACGTCGCTCGGCGGGCTGCTGTTCCTGGTCGGGCTGGTGCTCGTCGCGCCGGCGCTGGTCAAGCCGATTGCGAGCGTGTTCAGCGCGCTGGTCATGTGGGCCTTTGCGCGCGAAGGGACGGGGGCGCTGGCGCAGGGCAACCTCACACGCCAGCCGTCGCGCGCGGCGATCACCGCCAGCGCGACGATGATCGGGCTGGCGATCATCGTCGCCGTGGGCGGGTTGACGACGAGCATCAGCGGCAGCTTTCTCGCCATCCTGCAAAAGAGCCTCGGCAGCGATTATCTGCTGATGCCGCCTTCGGTGGGGGTGTGGGGCAGCAACGTCGGCGCGCGGCCGGAGCTGGCCGACAAGCTGCGCGCCGCGCCCGGCGTGGGCGCGGTCAGCACGATGCGCTTTGCGGCGGCGACGGCGGACGGCCGGGACACCTCCCTGTTGGGCATTGATCCGGCGGCCTTTCAGCGGGTCGCGGCGCTGACCTTCCAGACCGGCGACGCCCAGTCGGCCTACGCCGCGCTCGCCGCCGAGCGCGCGCTGATCGTCAACGGGGCGTTCTCCGCGCAGACCGGCCTCAAAATGGGCGACACGCTGCAACTATCTACCCCGCGCGGGCGGAAAACCTATCGCATCGCGGCGGTCGCGGGGGATTATCTCAACGCCAAGCTGATGACGGCCTACATCTCGCAGGCCAACCTGCTCGCCGATTTCGGCAAGAGCGAGGACGTGTTCATCCAGATCAACCTGGCCCCCGGCGCCGACCCGGCCCAGGTCGAGTCGCGCCTGAAGGAGATCGCCGCCGACTATCCGCAGTTCAAATTCATCTCCGGGCGGGCCTATTTCGCGGAGAACAAGCAGATGTTCGACGCCGCCTTTGCCACGTTTTACGTGATGATCGGCGTGCTGGCCTTCCCATCGCTGATCGCGCTGCTCAACACGCTGGCGATCGCCGTGATCGAGCGCACGCGCGAGATCGGCGTGCTGCGCGCCGTCGGCGCGACGCGGCGGCAGGTGCGCCGCATGGTCGTCGCCGAGGCGCTGCTGCTGGCGGCGATCGGCACGGCCTTCGGCCTGCTCGGCGGGCTGTACCTGGGATACGTGATGGTGCTCGGGTTGAGCGCCGGCGCCGGTTTCCCGGTGAGCTACTCCTTCCCACTCGCCGGATTGCTCGCGGCGACGGCCGTCGGCCTGCTCTTCGGTGTGCTCGCGGCGCTGTTCCCGGCGCGGCAAGCGGCCCGGCTGGAAATCGTGCGCGCGCTGCGGTACGAGTAGGCGGGATACTATGATTTTCAAGGACCTGTTTCGGCGTAAAATCCGCACCTTGCTCACCACCCTGGGCATCGCCATAGGGGTGGCGGCCATCGTGGCGTTGGGGGCGTTATCTGAGGGCATGGCGGCGGCTTATGGCGGGCTGGGCGGCGGCAGCAAAGCCGATCTGTTGGTGGCCCAAAGAGATGCAGTGGATATCGCTTTCAGCGCTGTCGCTGAGGACGTGGGGGCCAGGCTGGCCGGTATGCCGGGCGTCGCCGAGGTGACGAGCATGGTCTATACCCTGGCTGCCTCTGGCGACATACCCTACTTTATCGTCTTTGGCTACGATCCCAACGGATTCGCCATTGATCATTTCAAGATCGTCGCGGGAGAGGGGCTAGGCGGCCGCTCGGCGCAGCGGGGTGGACGGGCAATGCTACTGGGACGGATGGCAGCCGATGATCTGGAAAAGCGCGTCGGCGACACGATGCGCCTGTACGAGGCGACTTTTCGGATCGTCGGTATCTATGAGACGGGCACGCCCATCGAGGATGGCTCGGCTGTCATCACCATCGAGGATGCACAGACGATATCCAAGCATCCACGGCAGGTCAATGCTTTCCTGGTCAAGCTGCGGAGCGACGAGGACATCGAGTCGGTGCGCGCGCGGATCGAAAGGCGTTTTGACGATCTGACGGTGACGCTGTCATCGGATTTCGCCGACAGTCAACAGACACTGGCTTATATAGACGCTTTCACGTGGGCGGTCTCTTTTCTGGCGGTGCTCATCGGCGGGATCGGGGTGATGAACACACTTTTGATGAGCGTTTTTGAACGGACGCGCGAGTTTGGCACTCTACGGGCCGTCGGATGGCGGCCGGGCCAGGTGTTGAGGATGGTGTTGAGCGAGTCCCTGGTCTTGTGTGGACTGGGTGGGATCGTAGGGGCCGGCCTGGGAGCGGCGCTGGTTTGGGTAGTGGAGCAGTTGCCGATGATGGGCAGTTTCCTGAGCAGCAGCTTTTCTGTGGGGCTTTTTGTGCAGGGGATCGCCGTGGCGCTGGTGTTGGGACTGGTGGGTGGAGCGTATCCGGCCTGGCGAGCATCGCGGTTGCTGCCAGCGGAGGCGATGCGGTACGAAGGAGGGGCAGGAAGCAGGAGGCAAGAAGCAAGAGGCAGGAGGCAAGAAACAGGATTCCTGCATCCTGCATCCTGCATCCTGCTTATTCCCGTGGTGCGCAACTTACTACGGCAGCCGACGCGCACGACGCTGACGCTGCTCGGCATCGGCGCGGCCATCATGGCGATGGTCAGCCTGGGCGGGCTGTCGGAGGGCTTGAGCGAGGAGATGACCTCGATGATGAGCAAGAGCGGCATCCACCTGGCCGGGATGGAGGCCGCCGCCTCGATGGACCTCAGCGCCATTGATCTGATGGTGGTGCGGCGCATCGCCGATATCCCCGGTGTGCAGGACGTCGAGGGGTTCCTGACCGGCTATGCGACGGTGGGCGATTTGCCCTTCTTCGTCGTCTTTGGCTACCACCCGTTGGGACGCTCGATCCGGGACTTTGAGATCGTGGAAGGGGCGCCGCTGACTGCCAACCGGCAGATCATTATCGGGCGCGTCGCGGCTGAGAACCTGGATAAACAGGTTGGACAGACGTTGCGGGTCTTTGACTCGTCGTTCCGCATCGTGGGTATCTACGAGACGGGTGTGCCCTTTGAGGATGGAGGCGGAGTGATGAGCCTGCGGGATGCCCAAAAGTTGTTTGGACAGCCGCGCAAGGTCAGCTTCTTGGGTGTGCGGTTGACGGACCCCCTCCAAGCGGAGAGCGTGGAGCGGACCATCGAGAGCCGCTTCCCGGAGGTCTCTATCTCCAAAGCCAGCGAGTTCACCGAGGACGTGGGCGATTTCAAAATGATGGAAGGCGGCATCTGGGGCATTGCATTCCTGGCCTTGTTGGTGGGGGGAGCGGGGATGACGAATACGATGGTGATGAGCGTCCTGGAGCGCACGCGCGAGATCGGTGTGCTGCGGGCGTTGGGCTGGCGCAAGGGACAGGTGGTACGGATGATCTTGCGCGAGTCGGTGGTCTTGAGTGTGTTGGGTGGATGGGCGGGGTTCATGGCCGGGATCGGAGTGATCGCCCTGCTGAACCTGGTTCCCGCGATGGCCGGCTTCGTCAAGGCCAGCTTTAGCCCAGAACTCTTTGGCCAGGCTTTCATCACATCCCTCGTGCTGGGCGGCGTCGGCGGCGTCTACCCGGCGTGGCGGGCATCACATCTGCGGCCAGTGGAGGCGCTGCGGTACGAGTGAAACGTGAGCGTGTATGACGTGAGTATGGAGGAATGGATATGACGGATGAAATCATCGTTGAGACCCGCGATCTGGTCAAGGTCTACGGCGACGGGGCGGAGGTACGGGCGTTGGACGGGGTGAGCTTGAGCATCGGGCGGGGGGAGTTCGTCTCGATGATGGGGCCTTCGGGGAGCGGCAAGTCCACGCTGTTGAATATGCTCGGCGCGCTCGACCGGCCCACCAGCGGCG
>JAFGIA010000145.1 GCA_016929795.1 Anaerolineae bacterium | reverse complement strand
GCACAGCACCTCGGTCGGCCATTCGCAGATGGCCGGCCAGGCGGCCACGCTCGGAACCAGCGTCGGCGGCAGCGTCTCCGCCCAGCCCTTCGGCCTCGGCGTGGGAGCCAATGCCTCGGTCAATGCCTCGATGACCGCCAGCCAGAGCCAGGGGATGTCGGTAGCCGAAGTGAACGGCAGCAGTTCGATGCACTCGGAGACGGTGGCCAACGCCACTTCCCAGGCGCACAGCGTCAGCCAGGGCGGCAATCACAGCGTCTCGGTCAGCGAGGGGCATACCGCCAGCGTCGGCGGCTCGCAGGGGCGCACCCTCTCCGAGACGGTGGGCCAGTCGCAGGGCGTCACCCGCACGGTGACCACCTCGACCGGCGAGTCGAACTCGGAGAGCCACACCCGCAGTTGGGGCGAGTCGTGGGGCGAAAGCCGCGGCGGCAGCGTGTCGGATTCAAAGAGCGTGTCCGACGGCGTCTCGCACACCGAGAGCAGTTCGCACGGCACATCCAGTTCGGCCAGCGTGGCCCAGGCGCGCACCTACGCCCTGTCGGAGATGGCCTCGTTTTCGGTCGGCGGCGTACCCAGCGTGTCCCTGTCCAAGACCTTCCAGTGGGAGGACGACGTGGCCATGCGCCTGACCGAACTGCTGCGCCAGCAGGAGGTGCTCCTCGACCAGATGAGCAAGGAAGGCGGCTACCTGACCGACGTGTACGTCCTCACCCGCACCCAGAACGGCAAGCGCGCCGCGCAGGCGCTCGTGCCGCAGGCGTTTCACGGCATTGATGAGGTGGTCACCCCGGTGCTGACGCGGGAACTCTCGCCCAACGAGGAAGGCCATCTGCGCCTGCACGCGGCTTGCTTCACTCCTTGCGCCGCCGAGGAGACCGTGCCCGGCGTGATGAGCGGCTACCGTCACGCCAGCCTGCTCTCGATGCTCCAGGTCGCCGCCTACGCCGCGCCGGGCGTGTTCGAGGAAGGGGTGGCCCTGACCACCCAGGAGTCGATCCCGCCCTTCGCCTTCCTGCCCGACATGGACGGCGACGTGGTGCTGGGCCACCTGGTTTCCACCGAGACCGGCGACCTGACCGCCGCGCAGGTCAGGCTCAGTCCGGAGCGGATGTTCCACACCGTGTTCGCGGGAAACACCGGCTACGGCAAGTCGGTGGCTGCCGAACGCCTGGCCCTGGAGACGACGGCCCGCTGGAAATATCGCACCGTCGTCCTCGACTTTGGTCAGGGCTGGCGCAAGATGCTGACCGCGCCCGGCCTGGACGGCCACGTTGAGATCTACCAGCTCCAGCCCGGCGCGATGCGCCCTCTGCGCTGGAATCCGTTGCAGTTCGGCAAGCGCATCGACCCTGAGCAGCAGCTCCGCGCCATCTGCGACCTCTTTGCCAACGCCGGCGGGATGGGGCCGCGCCAGTTGGGCTTTATGCGTCGCGCCCTGATCGAGCTCTACCAGGAGCACGGCGCGCTCACTGCTGATCGCCGGGTACTTGGCGACGAGAATTGGAACACGGTGCGCAATCCGCACGAGGAGGATGCGATTGTCCGGCGATTGCAGGAGTTGAATTTGCCCGTCCGAGGGTTGGTAGGCACGCACCTGGGCGCGCTGACCGCCGTCGAGCGGCAGGCGCTGGCCGTCTACCGCAGCCGGCGGGTGGACATCCCGGCCTGGCACGGCCGGCTGGACGAGATGTACCGCAAGATGGATGCCCGCGCCACCACCGATCGCACCTCGCTGGAAGGCGTGCTGCTCCGCTTAGAACCTTTTTCGCGTGGCGAGATGGCCCTGATGTATGGGCGCGGCGACGATGTGATGACCATCGAGGACGTCAGCCTGCCCTGGGGGATGACCGTGTTCGAGGGCGGCGCTGAGCTGGACGAGTATTCAAAGGTGGCCTTGCTGTCGATGATGGCCTGGCACCTCTACACCGACGCCGTGCGGCGCAGGCGCGAGGAACTGAACCAGGGCGGGTTCACCAACTGGATGCAGATTTTCTTCGAGGAAGCGAACAAGGTGTTGGGTGGCGTCGGGGCATCGCCAGGCGGGGACAGCGACGACGGCAGTGCAAGCACTGCTGGGCAGTTCCAGGATATGTGGCGCGACGGGCGCAAGTACCGCATCTGGCTGCACCTGATGACCCAATCGCCGGCCGACCTGCCGCCGGGGATCGTCGACTCGTGCAACAATGCCTTTGTCACCCAGCTCAAGAACCCCAGGGACCGCGACCTGATGATGGCCCACCTGGCCTTGAGCGAGAAGGGCTTTGTGGACGAGCATTACAAGCGGTATCTTTCGCGGATGGAGGTGGCGCGCAGCGTGGTCAAGCTAGGCTATTCGACCGACCGGCGCGATGTGCAGCCGGTGCTGGCCGAGCCGCTGATGGTGCCGGCAAGAGAGCCGACGGATGCAGAGATCTACCGGCACTTTTTGATGAGGGCAAGGTGAGGTACGTCATTTAGCGAGCCGAAGACAAGAAACAAACCCTGCGCTTGATTTCGGCGAGTTTGATTGAGCCACTGAAGGACTGCCACATCTGGTTCGTGCGCAGCGGCGGAGTGGACTAACGCTTCGCCGACTATAACTGAGCAGCCGTTTGCCGTTTGCCTTGAAGGTGGTCACAAGTTCAATGCAAGACTCGATGGACTGGACAGAAGATGACCTACTCACGATAGTTTAGTGCTCATTCATCGCGGCAGTGAACATGACAGACTCGCCAATCTGTTTCAAACTCACGACTTGATGTCACGGAACTGATATCCAATTGGAAGTTAATGCCGGTGCTGATCTGTCCCTCCACGACCATCGCTGGAGTTGCTAGATTTTCATCTGGCATGCTACTTCCTGCAGCATACCATTCATCAGCAAGATATAGATTAGACCGGCCTCCGCCGCTGCAATTAGCATGTGTTCTGACGAAGTACTGTCCTGTCGGTAGGCCGTCAATCGTGTAAGCACCTCGATCGTCTGTACAACGGTAGCCAGTCACCTGACTCCACGCTGGTGCGGTTGCTGAGACATTCACGCACGCTCTGGACACTAGTCTACCTAGCTCGACAATGTTAGATTCGACTCTTGAAGTCGATTGAAACGCGGATTTCGAGTATCATCCTGTTCTCGTTGACACGATATATGT
>JAFGIA010000144.1 GCA_016929795.1 Anaerolineae bacterium | reverse complement strand
CCCTTTTCTATACCTCGATACATTGACCCGCCTCCCGCGGGATGTTACACTGTGATTGCCTTTCGCCGCCGATACACTGCACCACCATTAGCTGCAAGTCGGAAAACAGGAGGTATGATGAACCAGTTGATTTCACCAGAAGAGCTGTACACACAGATGCAGCGAGACAACCCGCCTACAGTCATCGACGTGCGCAGCGCCGAGTCGTATGCGGAGAGCCACATCCCCGGCGCCATCACTATCCCAAAGGATGACCTCGAAGAATCGCTGGACCAGATCCCGCGCGGCCGCCCCGTCGTCACCTACTGAAACATGCACCACCGCGGCAGCTCTGCCAGTGAGAGCGCCGCCGGCCTGCTCCGTGAGAGCGGCTATGAGGCACGAGCACTCGAGGGTGGTTTTCCGGCGTGGCGGGATGCCGGCTTCCCCGTCGTGACCACCGCAGAGGAAGCGCGGCCGTAGGGGGTTTGCAAAGCATCACTCGTCAGGCGGAGTCACCACGATCACTTCGACGCCTGTATGCTCTGCTACCCGCTCCGCAAAGCCGCGCATGCGATTCGGCTTGAACATCGTCAGCGCCGAGTCCACCCGCGGCGCGCCAATGACCAGGGCGCTGGCATCGACCTGTCGGAGATAGGCTTCGATCGTCTCGAGAACCGGCCCAAAGCGCACCTCGACTCCGGCGTGCACACCTTCCTTTTTCGCGCGTGCACGTGCTATGCCCAGCAGCGCGCGGCCCAGCCACCGCTGCTCGTCGTACACCGCAGCCGCCAGTTCTTTGCTCAGGTCCTGGGCAAAGCCGGGGTCGAACACGCACAAAAAGTCGAGCCTCACGCCCCGTTCCTTGGCGAGCGAAATGGCATATTCCTGAGTACGGCGCCCTGCCTCTCCACCGCGCGTCGCGCACACGATCCGCCTCACCGTTCCACCTCTCCGTCAGCCGGGCGTGGCTCGTGTCTCGTGCTGTAGATCAGATCGAGCGCCTCCAGTCTGTAGTCGATTTCTGTCGATAGCTCCTCGTACGTCGGATCCGACAACAAGTCGCGTCTCAGGGCATCCCACAGGGCACCGCGCTCTGCCTTCAGCGCCTCGCGGCGCGCCTGAAACAGCATCTCTTCCTCCAGCTCGGCGTGCTCACGGAACAGCTCTTGCATCTCGTACGTCACCTGCATTTGGTCCTGGCGATAGCCATCCCGCAATCCGATCCACATCTCATCGGGCAGCAGCCCTTCCTGGTAGAGCTGTTCGAGCCGGCGCAGGCCCGCCTGCGCCGCGAACAGCCGGCCGATGCGCGCTTCACGTGCCACCCGGTGGGGCGACCGCTCTGTCAGGCCGAGCCGATCGAGCAGGTACTGGATCGTGGTTCCCTGCGCCAGCAAGGTGAACAACACCACCCCAAACGTCATCGCCTGCAGCTCTTCACGTCCAGGCAGCGTCGCCGGCAAGCTGAGGGCAAGCGCCAGGCTGATAGCGCCTCGCAGCCCTCCCCAGAACAGGACGTGCCGCCAACTGGAAGAGATCGATCGCCCCCTGTGCAGCAGGCGGGTCACGGCTGACAGGCCATAAACCACGATCGCACGGCTTCCGACGACGGCCATCACGGCCACGGCGATCGCGCCCAGGTTCTCCCACAACAGCGCCAGCTCGACGTTCAAGCCGATCAGCAAAAAGACGACCGAGTTGGACAGGAATGCCAGGTACTCCCACAGGTTAAAAATCATGATCTTGGTCGAGGGTTGCGTGTGCGTCATGCCCACGTTGCCGCACACCAGCCCTGCTACCACCACCGCCAGCACGCCACTGACGTCAAAGTACTCGGCGGCGAGGTAGGCGCCGAACGCCAGAACGGTGGTGAGAGACGACTCGATCAGGCGGTCGTCGAGGCGCACCAGGAGTTGGGCGATGATCCAGCCAAGCACCAGCCCGACTCCGATGCCACCGACCGAGACGAGAAGAAAATCGTACACACCCATCACCGGGTCAAATGTGTCCGTCATCACGGCTGCCAGCGCGATACGAAAGACGACGATCGCCGTGCCGTCGTTGAACAGGCTCTCCCCTTCCACCGTCACCGCCAGCTTTCGCGGCACACCGAGCGCGCGAAAAAGCGATACGACGGCAACGGGGTCTGTCGCGGCGATCACCGCGCCAAAGACCATCGCAGGTCCCACAGGCAGGTGCGCACCGAACGCCGCGATGCCCCCGACGAGCAGCGTTGTGAGGAGCACACCTGGCACGGCGAGGGTAAGAATGAGAGCCAGGTTCTCGCGCAGCTCGCGAAGATCGATCTGAAACGCAGCCTCGAATACCAGCGGCGGCACAAAGATAGCGAGAATCAGATCCGGCGTCGCCTGGTACTTCCACGGTGTTCCGATGGCAATGAACAAGCCCATCAACACCAGGCTAACAGTATATGGCAGTCGCCGGCGGCGGGCCACGATCGCCACCAGGGTTGCCACCAGGACCAATGCGACGACGATTGTCTCTGAGGTTAAGAACTGACTCAAAGTGGACTCCTTTTTCTGCTACCCCATATTATAACGGCAGCGCCTGCCTGCTCAAAATTGCAAGGGCCGCCAAACATCCGCGATTCGCGCTCATGCGCGTTTTGACACACCCACCTCTCCGTGCTATACTCGGCCACTGCCCGGCCTCTTTGCGCCGGGCTCTCTATCAAGGACACAAGGAGGTGCAAGTAGATGACTGCTGAAAGGCAGCAAACACGCAGCAGGTGGCTGTTTGGAGTTGCAGCCCTCGTTTTGATCGCGATCGCGATCGTTGCGCTCGGAGGGCACGTGGCAGCCAGCCCCGGCGCGCCTGCCGCCGTGGCGCCACGCACGGAAGGATCATCCCCCCGCGCACTCGCCCCCGACGAGCCGGCTTACACCCCCGTCTCTACGATTACCCTGCCCTACGTCGTCAAGAACCTGTCGGTGGGGCAACTGGAGGTGGAAAAGGCAGCCTTGCCGACCTCGTTCATCTCCCGCCCCGGGCGAGTTGTCACCTATACGGTGACCGTCGCCAACGTCGGTGCCGGCACGGGTACCCTCCTCTCCATCGTCGACACGCTCCCTGCAGGTTTCTACTTTGATTCGATGGCACCTGGCAGCGACGTGGTCACACCGCCCGACGCGACCAGCGGCACCATTACCTGGGCAGGGTCCTGGAACGTGCCACCCGGCACCGAGATCACCCTTGTCTACCGCGTCACGACCGGTCAGGCACCCGGCCAGTACACGAACCAGGTCTACATCGCGGCGAGCGGCGCGACGGTGCCCGCCGAACCGGCCCACGCCACGGTCACGATCCAATCTTCCGTGCTGATGACCGAGAATTTTGACGCGGGGATTGGCGCCTGGACCCCATTTCTCAACCACCATCGCCTGGCGCCCGGGCAATGGTACTTTGGACACGACCATGGGACCGGTGGCAGCGGCGCACTCACGCACGACTGTTCCCTCGGCACCGAAGTGGCGTCGGACGGGCTCATGATGTACCTGCAGCCAGGCGCCCAGGAATGGACAGACTATCGCGTCGAAGCCGACATGCTGCTCACCGGCGGCATGAGCAAGGAATGGGTTCCCCAGCCGACGCAGGGTGACCCCATCGGCTTCTGGATTCGTGGCCACTACCAGGACAGCGAGAACGAGTCACAATGGGTCAGCGGCTACTATGTCGTCATCGTCGGCCAGTCGGACAGCACAAGCCATCGTGTCAAGATTTCCAAGATGCAGAATCCGGACGACTGCGACGCGTGTGAAAAGCCATACCGCATGTACAACTTTGACAACCCACTCGACAGAGCCTGGTCGGAAGCGATCCCGGGCCCGTTCGAGCACTATCGCTGGTACCACCTGGCTGTGGAGGTGCGCGGCAACAACATCAAGGTCTTTATGGAAAATGACCTGGTCATCGACTGGACCGATCCGGTCGACAAGGGGCCGTACCTCAGCGGCACAATCGGCTTCAAGACCCACGAGACCATGACGGCCAGATTTGACAACGTCACGGTCACGGCGCTGGAAAGCAGCGAGTAGCGACGACGCAGGCAGAAGGAGCAGTAGCAAGTCGCAAACTGCGTGCCACTTGCTACTGCTCCTCGTCACTGGTTACATGTCGCTTCGAAAGTGCAGCCGGGTGTCACCAATCGTCACTTCGTCGCCGTCGTGCAGCACGTGCTGCTGCACGCGCCGGCCGTTGACGAACACGCCGTTCGCGCTGCCGAGGTCCGAGATTACAAACGAGCCCTGCTGATAGTCGATGCGTGCGTGGTCGCGCGACGCACGCGTGTCGGGCACGACGACGTCGTTGTCGCGCGACCGTCCGATCGTCATCCCGGCCGGCGAGATGGGATAGCGCTGTCCCCCGACCTCGATCCATGCCCCTGCCCGGGCAGGGGCCGCCCCGGCAGCCTGGTAGGCCAGCTCGACGTCGCCCAGGCGTAGCTGGTCGCCTGGCGCGAGCACGGCACTCGACACCCGCCTCTGGTTGACAAACACCCCGTTCGCGCTGTTCAGATCCTCGACGACGCACT
>JAFGIA010000143.1 GCA_016929795.1 Anaerolineae bacterium | reverse complement strand
TGGCTATCGCTCAGACCAGGGCAATCGGCAGCGCGTACAATCACCTCGCGCTCGCACTGCCAACTTGCAAATAACTTAATGATACTGACTGCCGCACTAAGTCGCCTGCACTCTCGATTTCACCTGTTATGGGATGAGGTCCAAGACAAATCGGATCTATTCATCGACTACCTGGTCCAAGCGGTCGGCAGGCGCGATCCAGTTCGAATCCTGGCGGCTGCTATTCAGACCGAGTACGAGGACTTGTGGAACCGGATGACACCGACCGATTGTCAAAAGCTCAATATCGCATCTCGACCATTGCTCCTAAGGCCTTTCAATCCTCAGCAGGCACATCAGATGGCGCAAACGGTGAATACCATGCTCGGCTTGCAACTCGACTCTGAATGCCTGCGCGCGTATGCAGACCACATTGTCATGGCAGATGGCGGGCCTCTCTTTGCCCTCTCTACTGGCCAGATGCTCGCGGAGCAGATATCCAGCGGTCAGCCGATAACCATCGCCGACGTTCAATGCCTTCCACAGCAACTACTTGAGACATGGCGAAAATTGTACGGCAAATTGCAGCGCCGAGACTACAAATATTTGCTACAGGACGTGCTCCAGGTACTCTTGTTTTTGCACACAATTGGCCTTCCTTTTACTTGGAGGCTGGCAGAAATACTTTATGTCAACGCACTTGGACATAGCAAGCGCGAATTCTGCGCAGCCTGCAAAGAGCTGGAACGCAGTGGGTGGCTGGAATGCAGAGACAACGAGCTCTCCATTCATCTGCTCACACTGACAGCAGTAGAAGAGGATTCTACGCTGTTCCCAATGTTTGAAGACTTTGCGCGTCAGGACGTTGCCAAGTACGAATTGGAGATGGGCCGTCTCCGGGAGGCACTTGCCAGGTACTATGCAGGCGACATCCAGAAACGCGATGAGGCGTACAAGTGACTGATTTCTGGAAAGCAGTGCGTTGGGGCGAGCAAGCAGTTGATGCATTCCGTCGTGGCGGCCACGACGTGTGGCTGGCGGCAATCCTCACAAGACTCGCAACCTGGTACAGCAAGCTGGCACAGCAGGTAAATACCCCCGACAAGAAGATGGAACTTCTGGAGCATGCCAAATCTGCGATTGAAGAAGCCGAGGACCTCTACCGCGAATTGGACATGACCGCAGATCTGGCCGCGGTTCTCAACAACGCCTCAACCTTGTACTATGCAGTTGCATCACTGGAAGACCAAGCTCCCCGAAAGATATCGCACTTGAAAAAAGCTGTTGAGGAAAGTGAGCGAGCCACTGAATTACACATCTCCCTGCGTCTTTCTGCAGAAGAGGCCACCTCGCGCCTCAACATCTCGACCTATTATCGAGCGCTGGCAGAGACAGATCAAAACCCTATTCGGCGGCGACAATACGCGGACGCGGCGGATGCTGCAGAAACGCAGGCTGAGGATCTACTCGAGAAATCAGGACGCGAGCCTGGATTCATACCGTCTCGGCTGATGAGCGTATTCGATATCCCACGCTATCGAAACCGGCGTTGCCAGATCGGTGTTGCATCGCAATCAACCGCTCCAGCACCTACACTCCCCCTCCGGAGTCCAGCTCCCTCACAGCCGCCTCCACAACCTGGCACAGGGTGGCTCCCTCCTTGGCCTCTGTTCGGCTTTCTTAGAACTCACACCGAGCTCACCCTGCTCGGGATCTTGCTTGCTGTGGCGCTCCTTACTCTGACCCTCATCGTCTGTCAGTTGATGCGACCGCCCGCTGCAATAGACAGCATCCCTGTCCCAACGCCACCACCACCCGCACCAGGCGTCTTGATTCAACTACCCGATGACTATCCTGGAACTTGCTGCACCGGTGACGCGTTGCCCCTTCGTATTTTGGCGACGGAGCCGGGCTACGTGGATCTATACGCTATTGACAGCCATGCAGAACGCCAGCCGGTGTACGCTGGTCGTGTGGAAGGCGAACAGGCCATCACCTACAATTGGCGAGCTCCAGATGTGCCTGGCAAATGGTCGTTGTTGGCAGTCCTCAACGAGTGGCAGGCGAGTGCGAGAGAGCCACTCACCGTGCTCGCCGATCAGGGCCCGCCCACGGTCAAGGAGATCTCCAGCGAGCTAAAGACCAGGGCAGACGACTCGACCGCACAAGCTGCAGCCGACATCTGTCCTGGGGACGAGGTTTGGCTGAAGGCTTCTGTAACAGACGACTGTGCTGTCGAGGTCGTGCAGTTGTGGACACGACAGGGGCGCCGCTCTGCGTGGAACCAAGTCGACATGGAGCCTTTTGAGGACCAGAAGTACCGCTCCTCCATCGTCGCCCCGTCCTCGCCCGGTCTCGAGTACAAGATCTATGCCCGAGATAGCCACGGCAACGAGCAGGAAACACCAGTGCAAACGCTCGCCTACGAGCCATGCTACACGGTACTGTACGATTTGGTGTATCGGGCCAGTCAGGCCACCTGGTTCTTTTACTACTCTGCAGCAGTAACTCCTGAAGCGTATGCCACTGCCAGTGCCTATGGCGCGGACTATACCATGGGTCGTGTCGAGATCCAGCATAGCGCGGTACTCGAAGACGGCGAGGAAGCATACGATGTGCTGCTCACCAACCCGCCCTGGATCGCGCAGGGCATCGTCGTGGGCAAGTACAATATCCGTGATCTCGAGCTGGAGAGCGGCGACTATTTCTTTGCGCGGATCGGATTCCTGAAGGACTCGGCCCGAGGAGATGCCAATTTCAGCATTGTCCTGGAGCCTGACACTCAGGATGCTCCGACACCCTCTCCAGTAGAGCGTTCAAGCGCCCAATCACGTATAGGCGGCCTGGGACTAGGGGCCTTCACCATGATCTCGGTACGTGACCAGGCATATCCACCATCGTGGGACACGGAACGGATCAAGATGATCATTTCTCCTCTACCCATCCACATTCCACTGCACTACATCTACCTGGTCGTCGACAATGGCCCCACGGCTTTCCTGGATCGTGCCGTGTGGGTCGATGCCGAGATCCGCCGCCCGCTTCCCTAGCACAGCATGCTGCCTTCTTTTCCAGGCACTCGCCGTCGTCCCGGGCGCTCTGCGCCTCAAGCACTTGCGCTCCGGCCCGCCCGCGATGCAGACCTCGCCCCGGTCCCCCGCCCGGTGCAGGCAGGCCCTAGAGGGCAGAGGGAACATGGCTGACGTACCACCCCCACAGGACCCACCCACCGTCGCCGTCGTGCGCAGCACCTACCGCACGGCCGAGGCACACATCGCCGAGGCGCTGCGCCTGCTCGACTATCACCCCCGCCGGCACCAGATCCTGCTCAAGCCCAACCTGCTCACCCTGCCCCGCTGGCTGCCACTGGGCGGCACGTCGCGCGCGTCGATCACCGATCTGCGCTTTATCGAAGCGCTGCTGCGCGTATTCGACGGCTACGAGATCACGATCGGAGAAAGCGCGCTCGCCGGGGCCGACACGGCCCGGGTGCTGGCCGAGACCGGCGTGATCAACCTGGCGCACCGCTACGGCGCGCGCGTGGTAAACCTCGACGAGGCAGAGCGGATCGAGGTGCCCTGGCCCTACGGCACGCTGCGCCTGCCTGCCCTGCTCCAGACCCACGAGTACATCAACGTGCCCAAGCTCAAGACCCACGTGCAAGCCGGCGTCACGCTGGGCTGCAAGAACCAGAAAGGGCTGCTCCCCGCCGCCACCAAGGTCCATTTCCACCGCGACCCGGGCATCCACCGCGCCATCCCGGCGCTGCTCGAGGCCGTGCGCCCCGACCTGACCATCGTCGACGGCATCGTCGGCATGGATGGCACAGGCCCGACCGACGGCCGCACCCGCCACCCCCGCCTGATCGTCGCCGGGCGCGACGTGCTGGCCGTCGACGTCGCCTGCTGCGACCTGGTCTCGATCCCGCTGGCGAGGGTGCCGCACCTGTCGCGCGTCCCCTACCGCGTCGTCGGCGAGGACGTCGACCAGATTCACATCCGCTTCACGACGCCCAAAGTGGTGACCATCGCCAACGTCCACATCCACGCCGCGGCCAGCACCTGCTCGCGCTGCCTGGAGAGCATGCACGACGGTGCCGCGGCACTGTGGCGCTCGCCCCGCCACATCGTGACCGGCACCTGGCGCTGCATCCTGCACCGCACCGACGTGATCATGGGCCAGGACAAAGAGCTCCCACCCGCCGCCACCGGCCGCATCGTGTGCTACGGCCACTGCACCCGCGCCCTGGCCGAGCGGCACGGTCTGCCCTACATCCCCGGCTGCCCGCCGTCGCCGGAGGATCACCTGGCACTCTACTAATTCGTCAGGAATATGCCCAAGAGCGCGCAATTTCGTGGTCGTAGCTTGACACCAGCTCGAAAAGGGTGTATTCTCTGATCTGATTTTACATTTCACAGGGAGAAAAGATGTCTGAATCTGGTACGACCCAAGCACCGGCACCCAACATCGGGTGCCAGACAGGAACTGAGCTGCTGCACAACCCGGCCCTGAACAAGGGCACCGCCTTTACCGCAGAGGAGAGGGACGCCCTGGGCCTGCGCGGACTGCTGCCGCCCCACATCCACACCATCGAAGAGCAGGTCACACGCGTCATGGAGAACTTTTACGCCAAGCCGAACGCGCTGGAAAAGTATATCCACATGATCGCCCTCCTGGACCGTAACGAGACGCTCTTTTACCGCGTAGTGGTGGACCACGTCGAAGAGATGATGCCCATCATCTACACGCCCACCGTGGGCCAGGGATGCCAGGAGTATGGCCGCATCTTCCGCCGGCCGCGTGGCATCTACATTTCGGCCCATGACCGGGGTCGGGTAGCCGAGGTGCTGCGCAACTGGCCCTGCTCCGACGTGCGAGTGATTGTCGTCACCGACGGCGAGCGCATCCTGGGCCTGGGTGACCTGGGCGCCGACGGCATGGGCATCCCGGTGGGCAAGCTGGCACTCTACACCGCCTGTGCCGGCGTGCACCCGTCGGTGTGCCTGCCGGTGACGCTGGACGTGGGCACCGACAACGAGAAACTGCTCGACAACCCCCTCTACATCGGCATCCGGCAAAAGAGGCTGCGCGGCGCGGCCTACGACGACCTGGTGGAAGAGTTTATGGTCGCCACCCAGGAAGTATTCCCCAACGTCCTGGTCCAGTTCGAGGACTTTGCCAACATCAATGCCTTCCGGCTGCTGACCAAGTACCGCGACCGGCTGTGCACCTTTAACGACGATATCCAGGGCACCGGCGGTGTGGCGCTGGCCGGCATCTATTCGGCCCTGCGCATCACCGGCGGCAAGCTGCCCGAGCAGCGCATCCTCTTCATGGGGGCTGGCGAGGCGGCGACGGGCATCGCCGACCTGATCGTGTCGGCCATGGTGGCCGAAGGCCTGACGGAAGAAGAGGCGCGCGGCCGGCTCTGGCTCTTTGATTCCAGCGGCCTGGTGGTCAGCGGCCGGGACAAGATCGCCCCGCACAAGGTGCCCTACGCCCACGAGCACGCGCCGGTGGCCGACTTTTTGGGCGCCGTGAACGCCATCAAGCCTACGGGCCTCATCGGCGTGTCGGGACAGGCGGGCACCTTTACCCAGTCGGTGCTGGCGCGGATGGCCCAGTTGAACGACCGGCCGATCATCTTTGCCCTGTCGAACCCCACGTCCAAGGCCGAGTGCACAGCCGAGCAGGCCTACGGGGGCACTCACGGCCGCTGCGTCTTTGCCAGCGGCAGCCCCTTCCCGCCTGTCACTCTCGGGGGCAAGACTTTTGTGCCCGGCCAGGGCAACAACGCCTATGTCTTTCCCGGCATTGGCCTGGGCATCGTAGTCTCGGGCGCCACGCGTGTGCCCGACGAGATGTTCTTTGCCTCAGCGCGCGTCCTGGCCGACCTGGTGTCGGAGGAAGACCTGGCCCAGGGGCGAATCTACCCGTCGCTGGCTAACATTCGCCAGGTATCAGCGCACATTGCCGCCAAGACGGCCGAGGTGGCCTACGATCGAGGGCTCAACACCGTGCCCCGGCCCGATGACATCCTGGCCTACGTCAAAGAGCAGATGTACGAGCCGATCTACCACAGCTACGTCTGAGATACGCCCGACTATGTGTGATTGGAAGGCTGGAAGGTCAAAGCCGGACTGCGTGCGGCCGCCTTCCAGCCTTCCACTCTTCCAGCCTTCCAACAGACCGCGCTATCGGGCTTTAAAATAGCCGTCGGCGTAAAGCAGCAGCCCGTGATCACCGAGGGTGCGCTCGTCGGTGACCCACAGGACCAGGCCCTGCGCATCCTCGCGCAGCGCCTGGCGCACCAAAAAGATGCGCCCACCCAGGTAGAGCTTTTCACCTGCTTCAAAGGCGGCCAGCGCCTGTTCGTAAGTGATATCAGGCCACTCCTGCGTCATGGCCGGTTCCTCCTTGGTAGCGACACGGGACTGCGCGCCCATCCGGCCGCGCAGCACGATGAGCAGGTCGAGGATCACAATCACCGCCAGGCCAAACGCCGCGGCATCGCGCCAGCCTGCCAGAAAGGCAGCGAGCACCACCACCAACCCCAGCGCGCTGGCGAGAGCCAGGTCGCGTGCACGCCCGCCACCGCCCCACAGGCCTCTGCCCCTATCCAAAGCCTAGCCCCCGCTCTTTCAAGCTGACGAACCGCTGCTGGCCAATGATCAGATGGTCGAGCACCTCCACGTCGAGCAACTTGCCTGCCTCGGCGATCTGGCGTGTCACCGCCACATCCTCGGGGCTCGGCGTTGGATCGC
>JAFGIA010000142.1 GCA_016929795.1 Anaerolineae bacterium | reverse complement strand
CGCCGCTCGGGTGGTTATGGACGACGATCATGGCCGCGCAGTTGGCGCGGATCGCCTCGCGAAACAGCTCACCGACCCGGATCAGGCTCGTGTTGAGCGAGCCCTGGTACACCGTCGGCTTGGCAATCACGCGGTTCTTGGTGTCGAGCAGAATCGTGCGCAAGTGCTCCTGTTCCAGCCAGCACATCTCCGACATGACCAGGTTCGCGGCGTCTGCCGGCGAACGAATCTGCGGTTTCATGTCGGGTGTCTCGGCCAGCATGCGCCGGCCGAGCTCGAGTGCCGCCTTGAGTTGGGCCACTTTGGCCGGCCCCACCCCCCTGGCGCCGGCCAGATCCTCTGTGCTCGCCTGCGCAATGGCTGCCAGGGTGCCATACTTTCTCAGCAAGCCCTGGGCCACCATGACCGCGTTCTCGTCGCGGGTCCCCGTGCGCAAGATAATCGCCAGTAGTTCCGCGTTTGAAACTGCCCCCACCCCATATTCGAGCAGGCGCTCGCGCGGCCGGTCGTTCTCTGGCAGTTCGGGAATGGTTGGATAGTAACGTTCGGCAGCCATAAAGTTACTCCTCGCGCTATGATGAAAACGACACCCGGCTTATTCTACCCCAGATAGCCCAGGATGTAAATCCACGGCTCGGGGAACACACCACCACCCAGTTGCCCGCGCCTTCAATGTCGGGTATAATGGTACCATCCAGCAAGTGCCGGGAGGTGGCATCGTGTCAGAGACGACCCTCAAGTATCCGTGCCCACAATGTGGGGCGCAAGTCGATTTTGACGCGCAGCACGGAACGATGTTGTGTGCGTATTGTGGTTACCAATCCACCGTCCCGGTCACAGCGGAGGCGATCCAGGAGTATGACCTGAAAGAAGCGCTGCGCCAGATGGCAAGCATGCCCCGCGAGATGGGCTATGGCGCCGAAAAGCGGTCGATCAAGTGCGAGAGCTGTGGTGCGGTCAACACTGTCGACGCGAACGTGATTTCGACGACGTGCGCCTTCTGTGGCTCGAATCACGTCGTGCCCCAGGCACAGGTGGCGCAGGTCATCAAGCCCGAGTCGCTCATCCCCTTCCAGGTGGAGCAGCGCAAGGCCGTGAGCCTCTTTCGCGACTGGCTCGGCAGCGGCTTTTTCCGCCCCAACGCAGTCAAAAAGATCGCCAAGGATGCCAACGCCATGCTGCAGGGGGTGTACCTGCCCTTCTGGACCTTCGACGCCTTTACGTCGTCGCGGTGGAATGCAGAAGCGGGCTACTACTACTACGAGACCGAGCAGTATTGGACCACCGATCAGAAAGGCAAGCGCGTGCGCGCCCAGCGCCAGGTGCAGAAGGTGCGCTGGGAGCCGGCCTCGGGGGTTCTCCAGCTCCCATTCGACGACGTGCTGGTGCCAGCGACCAAGAGTGTCGAGCGCGCCCTCGTCGAACGCATCTATCCCTTCGAGACCTCGGGACTCGTCCCCTACCAGCCCAGCTTTTTGGCGGGGTGGGCAGCCGAGGCGTATAACATCGACCTGGCCTCATCGTGGAACACGGCGCAAGAGATCATCCAGGGACGCGTCAATGGGGCCTGTGCCGCCGAGGTGCCTGGCGACACGCATCGCAGCCTGCGGGTGCAGACTGCATTTTCAAACATGCGCTACAAGCACGTGCTCTTTCCCGTGTGGATCGCTTCCTACCGCTACAACGACAAGGTGTACCGCTTTTTCGTGAACGGGCAGACGGGCGAGGTGCAGGGCGAGGCGCCGGTGAGCTGGATCAAGGTGGCCCTGGTGGTGCTGCTCGTGATCATTGTCCTGGCCGTCATCTTCTGGCTCCTGTCGTCGGGCGACGCCGCCGCCGCAGTGAACCTCTACCGGGCGATTTTGGGCATGTAACGTGATGCGTGATGCGTCACTATCACGCATCACGCACCAATCCCCATCCCTGATTTGACAAGGACCCCAACCGTGAATATAATGTATCTTTGCGGTAGGTATGGACCGCGAAGGATTGTGTGCGCCTGTCATATGAGCCCAAATATTCAAATCTTACGGTTGACCAACCCTCGACAGCCGATCGTCCCTCGAACTCGAATAACAGGCGTGGGCAGAGTGACCCCCTCTATTTCGGGGGCAGGCGCCGGGCCCAATGGCTCGCGTGCCGGCTAGGTATGAACTTATTAAGGAGTGAGACGAATGCCCAATCAACCACAGAGAAAGTCATACGCACGTATTCCGGACGTGCTGGCTTTGCCGGATCTGATCGAAGTCCAGATCCAATCGTACCAGTGGTTTCAGGACGAAGGGCTGCGCGAGCTGTTCGACGAGATTTCGCCGATCGAGAGCTTTAACGGGAACCTCGAACTTCACTTTCCGGGCATGAACCACGAGATCAACGAAAAGCTCGGGCTTGGCTACCGCTTCGAAGAGCCCAAGTATTTGCAGCGCGACTGCATGGAGCGCGATATTACCTACGCCGTGCCCCTCTATGTGCGCGTCGCCCTGTGGAACAAAGAAAGCGACGAGTGGACCACCCAGGACGTGTTCATGGGCGATTTTCCGCTCATGACCGAGAATGGGACGTTCATCATCAACGGCGCCGAAAGAGTGGTCGTCAGCCAGCTCATCCGCTCGCCAGGCGTCTATTTTTCGGTGGTCGAGGACCGGATCAGCGGCCGCGAGCTGGCGATGGCCAAGCTGATTCCCAACCGCGGCGCATGGCTCGAGTTCGAGACCGCCAAGCGCGACGTGCTGTCGGTCAAGGTCGATCGCAAGCGCAAGCTCCCGGTCACCATCCTGCTGCGCGCGGTGGGCTATGGCACCGACGAGCAGTTGCTGAGCCTCTTCCAGCGTTCCGACATCATGCCCGAGCACCCCTTCATCCAGTCGACCATCGAACGCGACCCGACCAAGACCACCGAAGAGGCGCTGATTGAATTCTATAAAAAGCTGCGCCCGGGCGACCCGCCGACGCTCGACAATGCCAGCGGGTTCCTGGAGCAGCTCCTCTTTAGCGCGCGGCGCTACGACCTGGGCAAAGTGGGCCGTCACAAGCTGAACAAGCGGCTCAGCGTAGATGTGCCGCTCGAACGCCGCACCCTCACCCCCGAAGACCTGGTGAACGTCGTCGAGAGGATGATCCAGATCAACAACGGAGTGGAGGGTCCCGACGACATCGACCACCTGGGCAACCGCCGCGTCAAGACGATGGGCGAGCTGATCCAGAACCAACTACGCATCGGCCTGCTGCGCATGGAGCGTGTCGTGCGCGAGCGGATGAGTATCCGCGAGCCAGAGCAGATGACGCCCATCTCGCTGATCAACGTGCGGCCCGTGGTTGCCGCCACGCGCGAGTTCTTTGGCGGCAGCCAGCTCTCGCAGTTCATGCAGCAGACGAACCCGCTGGACGAGCTGACCCACAAACGCCGCCTGAGCGCTCTGGGGCCGGGTGGCCTGCGCCGCGAGCGTGCCGGGTTCGACGTGCGCGACGTACACCATTCGCACTATGGCCGCATCTGCCCCATCGAGACCCCAGAAGGCCCCAACATCGGCCTCATCGGCTCGATGGGCACCTATGCGCGCATCAACGAATTTGGCTTTATCGAAACACCCTACCGCAAGATCATCCACACCGTACCCAACCGCAAGGAACGGACCATCGGCAAGACCGTGCGCGAGCAGATCGTCGACCCCGCCACGGGCGAGGTGCTCATCCAGACCGGCCAGCGCATCGACGGCGCCGCGGCCGAGCGGCTGGAAGCACTCTTTAGCCAGTTGCCCGAGATCGCCATCCGCCCCATGGCCACGGATGATATCCTCTACCTCTCGGCCGACGAGGAAGACGAGTTCACCATTGCCCAGGCCAACGCCGAACTGGACGATCAGGGCCAGTTTGTCAACGAACGTGTCTCGGTGCGCCGCAGGCAAGAGTTTATGGAAGAGTCCGCCGCCCGGGTCGAATACATGGACGTGTCGCCCAAGCAGATCGTCGGCGTCACGGCAGCCCTCATCCCCTTCCTGGAGCACGACGACGCGAACCGCGCCTTGATGGGCTCAAACATGCAGCGCCAGGCTGTTCCCCTCATCATCCCCGACGCACCGCTGGTCGGCACCGGCATCGAGGCGCAGGTCGCCATCGACTCGGGCCAGATCGTGCAGGCCGAAGAGGAAGGTGAGGTGGTGAGCATCACGGGCGACGCGATCGTGGTTCAGAACGGAGATGGGCAGCGCACCTACAAGCTGCGCCGATTCCAGCGCTCGAACCAGAGCACTTGCCTGGATCAACGACCGATCGTCTACAAGGGGCAGCACGTGAAAAAGGGCGACGTACTCGCCGACTCGTCTTCGACCGAGATGGGCGAGCTGGCGCTCGGCCAGAACGTGTTGGTCGCCTTCATGAGCTGGGAGGGGGGCAACTATGAGGACGCCGTCCTGATCAGCGAACAGGTAGTGCGCGACGACAAGTTCACGTCGATCCACATCGAAAAGCACGAGGTGGAGGCCCGCGACACCAAGCTCGGCCCCGAAGAGATCACGCGCGACATCCCGAACGTGGGAGAGGACGCGCTGAAGGACCTGGACGAGACGGGCATCATCCGCATCGGCGCCGAGGTGGGGCCGGGCGACATCCTGGTGGGCAAGATCACGCCCAAGGGCGAGACAGAACTGACCCCAGAGGAAAAGCTGCTGCGCGCGATCTTTGGCGAAAAAGCGCGCGAGGTCAAAGATTCGAGCCTGCGCCTGCCCCACGGCGAGCATGGGATCGTGGTCGACATCAAGGAATTCTCGCGCGACGAGCACCGCGACATGCCTGCCGGCGTGGAGCGGACGGTGCGCGTGATGGTCGCCCAGCGCCGCAAGGTCACCGAGGGGGACAAGATGGCCGGGCGACATGGCAACAAGGGCGTCATCAGCCAGGTGGTGCCCCTCGCCGATATGCCCTTCCTATCCGATGGCACACCTGTCGAGCTGATTCTGAACCCGCTCGGCGTGCCGGCCCGTATGAACATCGGCCAGGTGCTCGAGACGCACCTCGGCTGGGCAGCCAACCGCCTCGGCTTTCGGGCCACTTCGCCCGTGTTCGATGGCGCCGACGAAGAAGAGATCGAGGCCGAGCTGTCGCGCGCGTGGCTCATGGACCGGGCGTGGAGCGTGTTTGTCGAGCGCGCCTGGAAATGGGCGGAAGAGGTCGAGATCGATCCCGACGATGTGACCGAATTCGAAGTCCTTGGCTTCTATCTGATCGAGTGGCTTGGCGGCGGCGCGTACGACGACGAGAGGCTGGCACGCGACAGGGAATATGCACGCCAGGCCGTGCTGGCCGAGTGGCTGCGCGAGCGTGGCTATGACCCCGGCAATCTGATCTCGTTCAGCTTTGAGCCGATGCCCCTCTGGGTGCGCCAGGCCCGCCGCGAGCACGCCAGGACCGTGTGCCTGCGCGAATGGATGCACTACGTGGCCGAGCGGCTGGAGCGGCTGGAAGGCACCTGGCCCGACGGTGTGCCGCAGGAGCCCGAGTCGGAGCAGGAGCTGACGCTGGCGGCGGTGCAGCTCGCGCGGCGCACGGGCTTTCCAATGCCCACCACAGGCAAGATGGTGCTCCATGACGGCAAGACAGGCGAGCCCTTTGACCAGCCGGTGACCGTCGGCATCCTGCAGATGATGAAACTGGCACACCTGGTGGAGGACAAGGTGCACGCCCGGTCGACGGGCCCCTACTCCCTGGTGACACAGCAGCCTCTCGGTGGCAAGGCGCAGTTCGGTGGACAGCGCTTTGGCGAGATGGAGGTGTGGGCGCTCGAAGCGTACGGTGCGGCACACACCCTGCAAGAGATGCTGACCGTCAAGTCAGACGACGTACAGGGCCGCACCAAGACGTACGAGGCGATCGTCAAAGGCGAGCCGATCGTCGAGCCCGGCGTGCCCGAGTCGTTCCGTGTCCTGGTCAAAGAGCTGCAATCACTCGCACTCTCTGTCGAGGTGCTCGACGAAGAATCCGAGTCGCTCCACTTTGGCAAAGACGAGGACGAGGAAAAACTCCCGGATCTGGGCATGGGCCTCGACATCGGACACCTCTAAGCTCAGGGCTGGGGTCAGAGCAAGCCAAATAAAAGGGGGTGGCGGAATGCCACCCCCTTCTTTCCTCTGCGAAACGAGTACGGCCCCTAGTCCAACGGGATCGTCGCCATCACCTCGTGCGTCCCATCGTCGTTGACGCGGATTACCGTCAGATCCCGACTGCCCGCATTGCCCACGTACACCCGGTTGCGCACCACGTCGACGGCAATACCCTGCGGCACATCGCCCACGGCGATATCGCGCAGCCATCGGATCTGAGCGGCTGTGGCCGCATCCTGCAACACACTCACCGTGTCGCTGCCCCCATTCGTGACATACACCAAGCCGGTGTATGGGTTAACAACGATCCCCTCTTCCGCCCCCAGGCCCACACCCAGCTCCTGGATCCACCCGGCGTTGGTCCGGTCGACCAGTGTCACCGGCTGTCCCTCGTACCAGAAGCGCATAGCCCGGTCCCACTCGATGCTGTAAGGGGCCAGCACCACCACCTTGTTGTCGTAGGGCGCCGTGACGAACAGGTGCTGCGTAGTCGGGTTAAAGGCCACCACAAAGGGCACGCGCGGCGGGTCGAGCTTGACGATCTGCGGGTCCACCGTAGGCTGGTCGGCATCCTGGATGGCGATCAGGCCCGCGTCGCGGGCGGCGACAAAGATCTTGTCTCCCGCCGCGTCGACGTCGATGCCATAGCGCCCCTGGGTAGCGTGAAAGCGCTCGTACCAGAAGAGGCGCTCGTCCGTGTGGCTGTCGATCGCGGCCACGCCATTGACCGCCTCCAGGTGGTTGACAGCGTACACGCGTGCTTCCGCCGGGTCGGCCGCCACGCGGCACGCCTGCGCCCCGACGTAAATGTCGGGCGCCGCACGCTCGCGGTCCGCCAGCCAGAGCGGCGTCACCGACCAGGAGTGCAGATTCGCGACATAGATCTTTTGCGTCGTCGTCACCACCGCCAGCCCCACCGGGTGATCGCCGACGGCCGCCGTGTCGATCACCTCCTCAGCCACAGGATCGACCACCAGCACCGCGTCGAGCTGCGGGCTGGCCACGTATACCAGCCCTGTATCGGGGTCGACGGCGACGGCCGAGACGTAGGGCGCTTCCGGCGTAGGGGGCGGCGTGGGTGGGGGCGTGGGCGGCGGCGTGGGTGGGGGCGTGGGCGGCACGCTTGGGTTTTCATACCCCTTGACGATCAGCGGCAGATAAAAGTAGTGGAAGGGGGCACAACTGACCCACGTCTCTTCACCTGACCAGTTATTGGCCAGGTTGCACTCGTCGAGCGCCTCGCCGCCAATGTGCACCCAGTTGTACAAAAAGTCGACATCGCACGGCACCGCCTCGACGCGCACGTAAAAATTCTTCAGGCCGCCGTGACCTACCGGCAGGTCGTTCACTGCGTAGGTGTACGTGTCAGTGTCGACCTGGGTCCAGCCATAGCCCACATAGCTGACATACGCCGGCAGCGTCTCGGTCAACACGACACCCGTCGCATCCTCGCGGCCCAGGTTCAGGTAAGTGATGGTGTAGGAAAAGACGTCGCCAGGTAGCACCGGTTCGTGTGCTGCCGCCACAGAAGCAACATAGGGCCGGTCGTAGAGCACGCGGTACAGCCTGTCGAGCTGTGCCTGCACCTCCGCCGGCGGCAAGCCGACGTGATCGTGCTTCACGACGCGCAGGTCCGCCACGTGCGGCAGATCTGTCGTCGCCGCCGCACACACACCTTCTGCCGGCCCGTCGTCGTAAAAGGCGCAGGCGACGTTGAGCGTCGACGTCACCGTGTCGGGCAGCGGATCGTCCACGACCACTGCCAAGTCGATCTGCACCGACGCGTATGGCCCCAGCACCCCCACGTCGTACGTGTACTGGCGGCCGCCCGCCGGCACCCACCCGGGCGAGGCCAGGTAGGCGGTGTGCGCCGGCAGCGTGTCGGTCACCACCAGGTGATTGACCGTCTCGCCCGATGGGTTGGTGATCACAATCGTATACAACACCTCGTCGCCGGGGAAGGCGCAGGGCAGATTATCGTCCTTGCCCACATCGAGCAGCACACCTGCGCAGATCGCCGTCTCCTCGCGCGACTCGTTGTCCGACGGATCGAGGTCCATCTCCGCGCCGCCGATGCGCACCACATTTTCCACCACCTGCGTAGGCGGGATGGTGTCGACGCGGACCGAGAAATAGATGCCGCCGCCGCCGCCCGGCACCAGCGTGCCGACACTGTAGGTATAGACGCCCCCCCCAGCGTGGGTCCATCCCCCACCCACGTACGTCGTGTGGGCCGGCAGCGTCTCGGTCAGCACCACGTTCGTCGCTTCCGCGATGCCCCAATTTGTATAAGCGATCAGATAGTTGATCACCTCTCCCACGTACGTGCACGGCACCACCGGCTGCAGATTGGGCACGGCCGACAGCGAATCGAATGCGCTGGCCGGATCGTCACGCGGCAGCGTCACGTTGTCATTCTTGACGATCATCAGGTCAGGCAGGCATGGGACGTCGGTGGTCAGCGTAAAGACATTGTCGGTTGGGTTTGCATCGGGGAGGAGGGCATCAGCCACGCGTACCACGTTCGTCAGCACCGCGGGGCAGCCGATTGCCCCGGCGTCGAGCCGTAGGGGCAGCGTGATCTGCACAGTCTGTGACGGAGCCAGCGCGGGCAGTGGGTACCAACACTCCACGG
Source organism: Anaerolineae bacterium (assembly GCA_016929795.1). Next base: position 3,855 of record JAFGIA010000142.1, on the reverse strand, counting down.
CGTCGCACGTCCAGGCGCTGCCCGCGTCGCTCGTCCCCAGGGGCAAGGTGTCGGTCAGGACACCGGCCGTCGCCGTCACAGACCCCATGTTCGAGACGGTGATCGTATAGCTCACCAGGATACCCTCGTCAGGGGCGGAAAAGAGGAGGCTTCCGCTCTTGGTGACTGCCAGGTCGAGGTATGCTTCGAGCGTCAAGACGCGGGTGAAGAGGAGAGGCCCACAAATATCTGTGGCCGTCACATCCACGGTGCCCGGCACGGTGCCGGCGACATACGTCGTACTCGCCCTACCCGCCGCCAGCGCCAGAAGCGGGTCGACAAACGAGCCGAGGCTGGGCGTGACCGCGACGGTGTAGGGCGCAGAGATCACATGGCCGCCACCACTCAGGGTGAGCGTGAACGCGGCTGTACTGGCACCGTCGGCGTGCAGCACGTCGGGCTCGGCGGCCATCGCCATGCTGATCCACGGTGTCCATTCCACCGCGCCCGAGATCTCGGCGCCGAGTGCGGGGTCGTTGGTCCCGAACCAGTTGCCGGCGGCGACCAGGGGGCCAGTCCAATCGTTGTCGATGTCGAACCCGTCGTTGCGGCACAGCACGTTGGAGTGGAGGGCAGTTGGAGCCAGGTCACCGCTGCCAGCATAAGCCAGCCCGTCGGCGCCGTTGTGGTGCACCCGGTTGCCGGTCAGCGTCAGGTCGAACTGGTACCCGGCCCGGATGCCATCGCCGGCATTTTGATAGATCTCGTTCGCTTCGATCTCGTTGTCGGTGCCGTACGACATATAGATCCCGTCGCCCGGATAGGCGCCCGCGGCCAGGTGACCATAGATGCGGTTGCCGACCACAGTGTTAAAGCTACCGCCGTGGTCAGTGCTCGACTGCCCGACAAAGCCAAGGCCAAATCCCCCATTGTCGTGGATGTCGTTGGACCCGATCGTGTTGAACGTGCCACCTGACGCGGCCACCGCAAAGAACCCGATTCCAAAGGCGTCGTTGTCATAGACCTGGTTGTGCACGATCGTGTTGTTCTGCGCCTTCTGGAAGCGCATGCCAAACTCGTTATCATACACCTCGTTGGCAGCGATGCGCCCCTGGTCACCCACCCACAGGATGGCACCGCCTGACGTCAGATCGCTGCCGTCGCCATTGTGCCGCAGCGTAGAGGTCAGGATCTCGTGCCCGTCAGTATCGGCCAGGTTGACGCCGGTGGCAGCGTACTCGATCACGGCGTGGCAGATCGTACTGGTCAGCGCCTCCGTGCCAAACCAGAGCCCGGCCCACGCACCACGCGACGCAGGGCTGATGCTGGACGTGAAGGTAATCGGATCCGTGCTGGTGCCGCACGCGTCCAGGTAGCCGCTACTGACGTGCATAGCCGTGCCGGGGTTAAAGAGGACCTCGACGCCCGGCTCGATGGTGAGCGATCCCGGGCTGACAATGCTCACCGTCCCGGTCACCAGAACAGGGCTGTCCAGAGTGGTCCACGTAGTAGGCGTGGTGATCTGACCTGTAGCCAGCAGCGATGGCAGGCGGCCGTCAGGCAGAACCCACTCGGCTGCCGCGCCCCCCTCCTCGCCGCCCTGGCCCGCTGCACGCGCAGGAGGCATGGCCGGGAGGGCCAGCAGGCCGGCCAGGACAAGAAAGAGCGCGAGACACACCACGGTACAGGCCAGCAGGCTGGCACGACGGCCGTTGGCGAGGACAAACAGAAGAGACTTCATTTCTCCCTCCTAACCACCAGCGCAAGGGCCACCGCCCAACAGCGGGCGAGTTCCGGGGCCGGCCGGTGGGTTCACCTCGTATTATAGAGTACACGGCACGCGGCGAACACCCTCCCCCGGGAGGAAGAGTGAGGGGAATTTCACGAGCCCGGGGGTGTAGACTCAAGGAGTGCGCCCGGCTGGGCGGAATCTTGCGCAATGACCGCACCTCGTGTATAATCCCAAGTCGCACCTTTTGTTTCGGGCCTCGTGCCCGCGAAACGGAGACCAAGATGGCAACCCAGACAATCCAGCCCGTCAAGGGCACGCGCGACTTTTATCCTGAACTGATGGCCTTTCGCACCTGGCTCTATGGCAAGGCGCGCGACGTATCGCGCCGCTTTGGCTACGAAGAGTACGAAGCGCCCCTGCTCGAGCGCCTGGAGCTGTACGCCGCCAAGAGCGGCGAAGAGCTCGTCAAGGAGCAATCGTACGTCTTTTCCGATCGTGGTGGCGACGAGATCACCCTGCGGCCCGAACTGACCCCCTCCCTGGCGCGCATGATCGCCCAGCGGCAGGGCATGCTCGTCCTGCCTGTGCGCTGGTTCTCTTTCGGCCCCTTCTGGCGGTACGAGCGCCCACAGCGCGGCCGCACCCGTGAGTTCTTTCAGTGGAACATCGACCTGCTCGGGGCCGAAACCCCGGCCGCAGATGGTGAAATCGTCTCCATCAGCGCCGAGTTCTTTCGTGCCCTCGGCCTCTCTTCCGATGAAGTGTCGATCCGGGTCAACAGCCGCCGCCTGATGGAGCAAAAGCTCGACGAGCTGGGAGTGGCCCCCACACAGCGCGTCGATTTCCTGCACCTGATCGACCGTCGCGACCGGCTGCCTGCGGACAGGTGGCGCGCGTGGGCACTGGAGCTGGGCCTGTCGCCGACACAGCTCGAAGCGCTGGAAGCGCTCTTTGCCAACCACGACCTGTGGCAAGAGTCGGATGAACTGCGCCAGGTATTTGCCACAGCCGAGGCATTTGGCGTGCGCGATTACCTCGAGTACGACGCGCGTGTCGTGCGTGGACTCGATTACTACACCGGCGTCGTCTTTGAGGGACACGACCGCGAGGACTTTTTCCGGGCGCTCTTTGGCGGCGGCCGCTACGACAACCTGGTGGGCGACGTGGGCGGCGACCGGCTCTCTGGCGTAGGCTTTGCCATGGGCGACGTGATCGTCGAACTGCTCCTCGCGCACCTGGGCAAGCTTCCCGAACTGCGCTCCACACCCAGCGATCTGCTCATCACCCTGTTCAACCAGGAGCTGTACACCGCCACCGTGGCCCTGGCAGGCCGGCTGCGCGCTGCCGGGATCAACGCCGAGCAAGTGCTCGATGCCGACAGGCTTGGCAAGCAGTTCCGCTACGCCGACCGGAAGGGCATTCCCTATGTCGCCATCCTCGGCCCCGATGAACTGGCCGCCGGCCAGGTGATGCTCAAAAACATGGTCACCGGCGAACAACAAGCATACAGTGAGCCAGCACTCATCGCCAAACTACGATCCGCCCGTAGCGAGTCGTGAGCCAAGCGAGCGCCACGGTTGTTGCCAAGTCGCTTGGCGTGCCGCCCATTGTCATTGCGAGCGCCCGCCCTTGGCGCGAAGCAATCTCCTTCTGCCAGTTGGGGATTGCTTCGTCACTCGCAAAAGGCGCTCGCTCCTCGCAATGACGGACTGGGCAACAGCCGTAGGGAGCCGTAGTTCGGCGCTTTTGCCCCACGGCGCTTTTGCCCACACACGGCGCTTTTGCCCCTTGACAAACTCGGCAAAATGCGGTATGATGGCTTTGTCGTATGTAGCCTAGCTTACCGAGTCCACATACCCGGAATCTTTTGCCTTGTTGATTGGCCCTATTCTGGTCTGTTCGGACAGGATGGCGTGGGCGTAAGGGTAGGGGGGGCCCTGCGTCCGGTTGTAGTGCCGACCTGGACCGACGGATAGGGGTGACACCGCCCGGTGTCACCCCTTTTCATTTTCCGCCCGCCCCGGCCTTTGCCTTTTGACCCGCTCTCTGGTACAATTGTAACCGTTCAGGTGGGCTTATGATTGGACACGGATTGCACGGATTTACACGGATTCACGGTGATGAGGCCGGCTGGCATTCCGCCT
>JAFGIA010000141.1 GCA_016929795.1 Anaerolineae bacterium | reverse complement strand
TCCCGCTGCGGCGGTAGAATCTCGTTACGTCCAACTCATCGAGGGCTGGATTCAACCGAGCGGCTGGATCTACAACCGCGACGTGAGCTATACCCGCCTGCGCACCCGTATGAAATCGGAATACCTGATGTCCTTCGCGATGGGCCTGCAGATCCTCGCCGCTGTTGGCGCGCTGACCCCGCGCGAGCAGCGTTTCACGGCCACCATATCCAGCGAGCCGCCCACGCCTTATCTGAGCGCCGAGTATTTCAGACTGCGGGCGTTGGAGCAGCTCGGTAAGCCACACCTGATCCCATCCACGATCAGCGCAGTGATCGCAACCTGCCAGGCCGGAGCAGGTTACTGTGACTTTGCCGTCAGCGGCAAAGTGGACGACTATATGGGATCGGCCAAGCGCACCGGGCGCGACGAGGCCATCCATTCACCGCTGGCCGCCTTGCACGCAGGTTATCTGGCCCGCTGTTGCGACGTAGCCACCCAGCAGGCCGTCAGAGAGCGCATCGCCCACTTCCGCCAGCGCCTCGCTCAAGCGCCCCTGGACATCCCCGCCTTCCGCATCCGCGACATCACCTTTCCGTTCGGCGCCGATATTTCACCCCTGGAAGTCATCGCCGCCGCCGCCATCACCCAGGGACTGGTAGAGGAAAAGCTGCGATGAAGGCCATACAGCTACCCCTCTTTGCCGATCTACATCTCTCGGATGAGCCGCGCGTCCTCTTGGAGCGCAAACCCTACATTCAACCCTTCGAGTGTGTCCTGGCCCACGCCGAGTTACAAGGGTTGCTACACACAGAACCTAATGGAATCTTTGAACAACTGGCCCCAGATTATGCCGCCGTCGTTGCTGCCGACGCCGACGTGTTGACCCTCAAGCAACGCCTGGCCTACTGGCAAAAGGTCAGCGCCGAGCAGGTCTACATCACCGACCAGGTCCGCTACGAGCTTTCTGATGAGAGCACGCTCGACGTGGACGCGCTCCTGACTGGCGACATCCTGCCGGAACAACTGCCCAATCGTCGCAAACTGCGCTACGGCCCCCACGACCTGCACGAGTATCGCGGCAAATTCTTCCCCCAGCTGGTCAAATCACTGATCAACGCAGCAGGACTGGACAAAGGCAGCATAGTGCTCGATCCTTTCTGTGGCAGCGGCACCACCAACTGCGAGGCCCGCTCGATGGGCATGCAGACCCTCGGCCTCGACATGAACCCCCTCTCGGTGCTGATCTCCCGCACCAAGGCCGCGATCTTGGATCTCACCCCCGCCGAGCTTCTCTCTGGGACTGCCGATATACGCGCCGCTGCCTTCCTAGGTCAGCCCGCCACATCCGACCCAGGCTGCCGCTGGAACAAAACAGACCTGCATTACCTGACACGCTGGTTCGCCCCCCCGGCCCTTGCCGAGATCGCCCACCTGCTCGAGGTGATCGAAAGGTGTGAGCACCCGGTGATGCAATCGCTGTTGTGTGTCTGTCTGAGCAACGTCATCCGCCCGGTTTCCTGGCAGAAAGAAAGCGACCTCCGTGTCCGCAAACAAGTTGCCGAATACGTTCCAGGGACCGCCGCTCAGCTTTTCCAGGGTCAAGTCAACCGCCAGGTGGACAAACTCCAACGCTACCTTGCCCTGCTGAAAACCGGGCAACCCTTCCCCACCTACGGAATTCACGAGGGTGATGCCAGGAAAATAGATCAACTGTTGCCCGAGTGGATCGGTCACTGCGACGTGCTGATCACCTCCCCCCCGTATGCCACCGCGCTCCCGTACATTGACACCGACCGCCTCAGCCTCGTCGTGTTGGGCCTATTGCCTCGCTCGGAGCACCGCGAGCGCGAATACCAGATGATCGGCAACCGCGAAGTGCTCGAATCGCAACGCCATCAGCTCTGGGAGACTTACCAGGCTCGCCGCGCCGAGCTTCCCGCCAGCGTGTGCAAGCTGATAGACGAGATTGCCGAGGCCTACCACGCCGACGGCGTGGGCTTTCGCCGCCGCAACCTGCCCGCGCTGCTTTCCCGCTACTACCTGGACATGCTCGATGCCATGGCCGCCGCGCGCCGCATGATGCGCCCCGATAGTCTGGCCTTTTACGTCGTGGGCAACAACAGCACCCGCGTCGACGGCCAGCGCGTGGTCATCCCCACCGATGAATTCCTGTGGGAGATCGGCGCCAAGGCTGGATGGCATCGAGAACAGTTCATCGATATGGAACTGCTGCCCTCCAGAGACATCTTCCGCAACAACACCGGCACCCGCGAAAGCATCCTCGTCTTCCGCTCCACCGTCAAACGTACCGCCATTTACGGCCTCCTCAGCACTCCAGAAAACGAGGTCGAGGACGAAGGGTGGGACTTTTCCGACGCCGATACCCAGCAACACCTCCACTCTCTCCACCCCTACCCGGCTCGCTTCATCCCCCAAATCCCGGCCAAAGCGATTGCCGCGTACACCCAACCCGGCCATTGTGTGCTCGACCCCTTCTGCGGCTGTGGCACCACCCTGTTGGAAAGCATCCTCCTGGGCCGCCCGGCCATCGGCGTGGACAACAACGCCGTGGCCTGCCTGGTCAGCCGCGCCAAGACTGCCCCTTACACCCCTGCCGACGTCGAACGCCTGGCCGAGTTTGCGAGCCAGATCGCTCTAGACCAGATGACCGCCTCGGCCGATCAGGTGTGGCTGCCGGAATACCCAAACCGGGATTACTGGTTTGACCCTGCTGCCCTTCGAGACCTCGGCTGCCTGCGCTACGCCATCAACCAACTCCCCGAACCGCTCCACACCTTTGCCCTGGCCGTCTTTTCATCCATCGTCGTGCGCGTCTCCTACCAGGATAGCGACACCCGCTACGCCAGGGTCGAGAGGACCTACCAGCCAGGCAGCGCCCTCCAATGGTATCACCAGAAACTCGGCGCCGCGATCAGCGACCTGAAGGAGATCGTCGACGCGCCCAGGTCCCTCTCCCACGTACATCTCGCCGATGGGCGCAACCTGCACTTTATTGCCGACCACAGCGTTGATTTGATCGTCACCTCCCCCCCATACCTCAACGCCTACGACTATCACAAATACCACCGCCACCGCCTACACTGGATCGGCGGTGACGTCGCACTGGCCCGCGACCGCGAGATTGGCAAACACGACACCTTCACCCGCCCCCGCGCTACCCCTGACCGCTACTTTGACAACATGGCAGACTGCTTCCAAGAATGGCGTCGTATCCTAAAACCGGGTGCCCACGCCTTCATCGTCATCGGCGACGCCATCGTCGGCGGCCAACCCATCCCCGTCGCCGACCGCTTCGTCGAAGTCTTCGATGACCTCGGCTTCACCCTCGCCAACCGCTGGCTGCGCAACTTGCAGACTTCGAAAAAGTCTTTCAACCAGCAAGCGCGCATCAAGCAAGAACACTTGCTTTTGATTCAAAAGCTCGTACAATGACTCTTTGAAAAGAGACTCGCTAACGAATCATTTGTAGATCACGTTTGTAGATCACGAATGAAAAATAACGCAAACAGACACCCTGGACAGGAATTCGAG
>JAFGIA010000140.1 GCA_016929795.1 Anaerolineae bacterium | reverse complement strand
GATTGCAGTAGAAGGGCAAGGGACAACATGCTTTCCGCGTGTTGTGCCGCGCCTTTGCTCTTTTTCGCACCTGGGGTATAATATGATTGGTGAGGATTCTAGACGCATTGGTAGAGGGGAGCTATGCAGCAGGTAGTAAAGTTGCCGCGGCGCCCAACCCACCTGTCAGGCTATGCTGAGCTGTGCCTCAATGCACTATCGGCAGCGGGCCTTGGCGACAAGGTGTCAATCGGCGGTGCACTGGGCCTGTTGCACTATCTGGACTACCGACCGACGCACGACGTCGACGCGTGGTGGATGCCCATGGCAACGGGCGACGAGCGACAGGCCGTGATCCATACGATCGAGGAAACGCTGCGCCGGCTGGGCGAGGTACGTGTCCGCGCCTGGGGTGACGTGGTCAGCATCGAATTGGCGTGTGACGATCGACGAGTCTTTAGCTTCCAGATTGCAGAGCGCTCTGCGCAGCTACGCCCGTCTCTGTCGGTAGCATGGACTGATGTCCTGCTTGATAGTTTCCCCGATCTGGTGGCGAGCAAGATGGTGGCGCTCGTGGAGCGCGGGGCGCCGCGCGATTTTCGCGACATTCATGCCGTGTGCCAGGCCGGCCTGACCAACGCAGCGCAGTGCTGGCAGTGGTGGCGCGAACGGCAGCGGCTGGTAGGCAGTGACGAGGATGCGGTTCGCGCGCGGCTAGCCGTAGAGACGCACCTGGCGCGGATCGCGCAGCACCGCCCGCTGACTGGGATCAAAGATGCCGCGGAACGCGCCAAAGCTGAGCACATCCGTGGCTGGTTTCTCGGGGAGTTTCTCGATGCCCTCGTGGATTGACGGATCGCTCTACCCGGATCGCGAGCCGCCCGACCGGCTCGCGACGCTGGCGGATCGTGTGGACTTTGTCGTGCGGCTGTGTGGCGCATGGGACTTTGGCGTGTTGCCCACGCAAGAGACAGTGGAAGAGGTGCGGCGCGCTGAGTGGCGGGAGGTGGTCGATGTATGCCGTCTGCTGACCTCTCCCGTGTACCACCTGCTGCGTGAGTGGCACAGGCTGCCTCAGCTCCCCTACCTCGGCCAGGCATTGGCCTACATCCGCGACGATCCGAATCTGAGACATGTGTGATGTTAGAATCAGTATCTGCTCAATAATCGGGAATTGGGGTGTGTGCGGGCACCGCACACACCCCAATTCCCCCCCTTTATTGAGATGATACTAGAATCACCTAATCACCGCAGGGACTGAGTGGGTGGGTTCAGTGATTGCCGGCGATGCAATGATTCAAACTGTCCAACATATTGTACAGGTTTGACACGGAGCCGCTTTCGGTCTATAATCGTGGCAATTCTGACAGGAGGTGAGCCGATGACACACAACCGAGCACGCGCTGCAGGCGTTTGTGGTGCATCGGGTGATCGGTAATACCGACTGTTTGTATTGTGATAATCCGGCCGTGGGTGCACTCGACGCCCACGGCTTTTTTGATCGTTCTGGCTGGCGCCTGTTGAGAGACAGTTGCCAGGATCAGAGAGATCCGTGGGCAGGGGGCACCCCGGCGACGATGGGGGTGTTGAAATGTTATCAGTCAGCAACGTAGCCAAATCGTTTGGCGACAATCTACTCTTTGAAAAGGTGTCGTTCACCGTCAACCGCGGCGAGTGCGCCGGGCTGGTGGGGCCAAACGGCTGCGGCAAGACGACCCTGCTCAAGATCATCCTCGGCGAAGTGGTACCCGATGCCGGCAGCGTGTGGCTATCGCCCGGGGGGGCGCGCAGCGGCTACCTGGCCCAGGCGCTCGAGTATGCCCCGGGCGAGACGGTGGGGGATGTGCTCAAGGCCGCGGTGGCAGGCCTGGCCGAGGCGGAGCGGCGCCTGGAGAGGGCCGCGGAGCGGATGGCGACTGCCACGGGAGACGATCTGGAATGCCTGATGGCCGAGTACGATGCAGCGCTCGAGACGTTCGAGCGCCTGGGCGGCTACAGGCAGCAGGCGCGCGGCGATGAGGTGCTCGACGGGCTCGAACTGCGCCATCTTGACCAGGGCACACCGGTGGATATTCTGAGCGGGGGGCAAAAGACGCGCCTTGGGCTGGCCCGCCTGCTCCTGGCGAACCCAGATCTGCTCCTGCTCGACGAGCCGACGAACCACCTTGACATCGAGGCGCTGGAATGGCTCGAGTCGTACCTGGACGACTTTCAGGGCGCGGTCATTATCGTGTCGCACGACCGCGCACTTTTGGACAGGACGGTGGACAGCATCCTCGACCTCGATCCGTTGGCGAGGACGGTGGCCGAGTATCCAGGCAGCTATACCGCGTACCTGGAGGCCAAGGAGCGGGCGTGGGAGCGCCAGTGGGCTGCCTACCAGGATCAGCAGGAGTTTATCGCGCGCATGCGCGGTACCATCGCCGCGCGCAAAGAGTATGCGCGCTCGATCGAGCTGGGCACGATCGACTTTGGGCCGCGCAAGATCGCCATGGGCATCGCGCACAAGGCCGTGATCCAGCAGCGACGGTTGGAGCGGCTGCTCGACTCGAACGAGCGGATCGACAGGCCGGAGCGAAGCTGGCAGATCAAGCTCGAGTTCGGTAGCGCGCCGCCGACGGGGCGCGACGTGCTCCACCTGGAAGACTTGAGTATGGGCTTTGGCGATCACGTGTTGTTCGAGGATGTGACTCTGACGTTGCGCGCGGGCGAGCGCCTGGCTTTGATCGGCCCGAACGGCTCGGGCAAGACGACGCTGGCCCGCCTGATCCAGGGCGAGCTGGAGCCGACCGCCGGGCGCGTGCGCCTGGGTGCGGGGGTGCGCCTGGGATATTATGCCCAGGAGCAGGAGAATCTCGACCCGGATAGCACGCCGTATGACACGATCCGCGCGGTGGCGGCGATGGACCAGACGGCGGTGCGTTCCTTCCTGCACTACTTTCTCTTTGCCGGCGACGAGGTGTTTCACTCTATCGCCAGCCTTAGCTTTGGCGAGCGGGCACGCCTCGCCCTGGCCCGGCTGGTGGCGCAAGGATGCAATTTCCTGCTCCTCGACGAGCCGATCAACCACCTCGACATCCCATCGCGCACCCGCTTTGAGCAGGCGTTGACGGCCTTTGACGGGACGATCCTGGCCATCGTCCACGATCGTTACTTCATTGAGCGTTTTGCCACTGGCGTGTGGAGCATCGAGCAGCATACCATCCGTTCCTACCCGGACCTGAGATCTGTCTACCGCAGGTGACTTGTGACTTGCCCCCTGTTACTTGTCCCTTTCCGGCGTAAGTGGTATAATCGGCGCCAGCTTTGACGGAGGAGCCTGGCGATAGGATGGACTTTGAACAGATATTGAGGACAATACAACCGTTCGTGATCATGTTTGCGGCGCTGCTGGCCGCATTCATGACTGCGATGTGGATCAGCATCGTGATCTGGACCTTTCGAGACATCCGGTCGCGCTCGCGCGACATCTTTGCCCAGATCCTGGCGACGCTCATGGTGCTGGTCTTTTTCCCGCTTTTTCCACTGCCCGGCCTCGCCCTCTACATGCTGCTGCGGCCGCGAGAGACGCTGGCCGAGGTGTATGAGCGGTCGCTGGAGGAAGAGGCGCTGTTGCAGGGCATCGAGGAGCGCCTGGCCTGTCCCGGGTGCAACCGGCGGATCGAAGAAGAGTTTCTCATCTGCCCCACGTGCCACACGCGCCTGAAAAAGGCGTGCCCTGCATGTGGCCGCCTGCTTCACTTGCGCTGGAACTTGTGCCCCTACTGTGGGGCGGTGCAGACGGCGGTGAAGGCAGCGCCGTCGCCGCCAGAGGCCGTGGCCCTCGCTATGGAGCACGAGTCGCCGCGCCTGGGCCGGCGCACCCCAGCCTCGCTGGCGGGGCCACGGGACGCAGCGCAGGATGAGGAATCGTTTGATCGCCCGACGGTGCCCCCCCTCTACGGCGACGACGAGGATGGCCAGGACGAAGGTGGAACAGAACCGCGCCCTTTTGATCTGGAGTGACTGATTACTCGCGGCGCGGCGCAGGAAGCAGAAGCGCCGCGCCTTTTTTGATCTCTTGAAAGCCAGGGGACCCCTTTCGTGAGGTTTGAGAGATGAAGGTTCGCCGCTTGGTACTGCTGTTCATGATGTTCCTGGGAGTTGTCGCTTGTGGCGGCCAGGACACGCCAATAGATCCCACGTCTACGCCTGTGGCTGCGGCCGTAACTGCGGCCCTGGTTGCAACCCCACTTTGCACCACGTCTCCTGCCCCGACTGACACGAGCACGCCGGCTGCGACGCCTACCCTGGTGCCCACTCTGCCGCCGGCATCTATACCGACCGAAGCGTCTGAGGTGGGGGCTCTCCCCGCTCACCTCGAGCGTGAGATGATCCAGATCGAGTGGGAGGTAGAGCAGTTCCGCGGGCTGGATGCGACGGCAGATATCACGCGCACGATCATGGCGCGCCAGGAGCTGGCAGAGTACCTGATTGACGAGTTTGACGCCGAGTACCCACCAGAAGAGGTAGCCGCCGACGTGCGGGTGATGGCCGCTTTTGATTTTGTCCCCGCCGATTTCGACCTGCGCCAGGCCTTGCTTGACCTGTACACCGAACAGGTCCTTGGGATGTATGACGACGAGCTTGACACCTTTTTTGTCGTGACCGACGACGACTTTGACCTGATGGATCGCCTGACGCTGGCGCACGAGTACGTACACGGGCTGCAGGATCAGCACTTTGACCTCGACACATTCATAGACGACGAGCAGATGGACGACGACCAGGCGCTGGCACGGCTGGCGCTCGTGGAGGGTGACGCCACGCTGGCGATGAGCGAATACCTGATGCGGCACATGGCCGAGTTGACGAGCGACGACCTGGCGTCGCTTGAAGGGGGAGAGGCCGCCGGCAGCCAAGAGGCACTCGCTGCCGCCCCGCCCATCCTGCGCGAGACAATGATCTTTCCCTACGTTGCCGGTCTCGAGTTTGTCGCCACCATCCAGGCGGGAGGGTGGGCCGCCGTCGACGCCGTCTACCTGGCCCCACCTGTTTCGACTGAGCAGATCCTCCACCCGGAAAAGTACCTGGCAGGCGACGAGCCGGAGGTGATGAGCCTGCCGCCGCTGACCGACACACTCGGATCGGGATGGACGCTGGTCGACGCCGACTCTCTGGGCGAGTTTCAAACACAGCTTTACCTGGCTGGTTTTGTCGACGACCAGACGGCGACGATGGCTGCAGGGGGCTGGGACGGAGATCGCTACGCCGTCTATGCCCGCGGCGACGAGGATGTCCTCCTGTTCGTCACTGCGTGGGACAGCGAGCAGGATGTACAAGAGTTTGTCGCCGCCTACCAATTGTACGCGGAGGCCAAATACCGGGCCGGGCGAACGCGCGAGACAGGGAGCACGCTCTGGTGGGAGACGCCCGGCGAGGTTACGGCCCTGGCGTGGGCCGGGAGCCGGGTCGTGTTGGTGGTCGGGCCTGGGGTAGAGTTGGTGGAGCGTGTCCTGGCCGAGGTCGAGCTGTGACCGAGCCTGGGAGGAGAGGTGCACAAGAGCCCTTGCCCGGCACGGCATTGCCGGCCGGGGAGCCGGCGCCGCGCCCGCCTCGTGCGCGACTGGCAGCCGTCGCAGTGGCACTGGCAGTCGTGGTGATCGTCCTGGCGATCGATCTGCCTCCCGACACGTTGCTGGGCAAGGCGGACGTGGCCGGTTATGCCGTGTGCCACAGGCTGCCAGAGCGCTCGTTCTCCCTCGGCGACAGGCCGATGCCGCTGTGCGCGCGCTGCACGGGCACCTTTTTGGGCGCTGTGGTTGGGTTGGGGATGATGCTCCTCTACGGCCGGCGCCGCGCCTCGCGCATGCCACCGGCAGGCATCCTCCTGGTGATGCTCACCTTCAGTGCGCTGTGGGCATTCGACGGGCTGAACTCGTACATGACCTTTTTCCCGGGCGCGCCTCACCTGTACGAGCCGCGCAACTGGCTGCGTTTCACCACAGGGCTGGGGAATGGGCTGACGCTGATTATCCTGGTGCTGCCCATTTTGAACTTTACCGTGTGGCACGACCCGGTTCCCCAGCGCGTGATCAAGAATGTATGGGAGATGTTGGGGATCGTGGCTGTGGCTGCGCTGTCGATCCCGGCTGTGATGTCGGGCCTCGAGTTCCTGGTTTATCCCCTGGCCCTGTTGAGTGGGGCAGGGGTCGTGATGATGCTCACGCTGATCAACGGCATGATGGCGACCATCATCCTGGGGCGTGAGGGGTATGCGCGCACGTGGCGGCACGCGGCGGTGCCGCTGCTCGTCGGAGCCGCCCTGGCGATCCTGGAGATGACGGGGTTGGTGCTGGTTCGCGCCTACCTGACTATGTCGATGGGCCTTCCCTTTTAGCCCTGCTGCGCCGCCGGGCGACGGGCGGTGGTGAGGACGGCGCGGAAGAGGCGCGCAGGGCTCTCTCGAATCCATCCAAAGGCGAGCAGGGTTGACAGCGCCGTAAAGACGAGCACGTACACGCGCCGGCCGATGACAAAGGCCAGGAACTGCTCGTGGCTCACTCCTGCAAGGCTCAGAACAGCCGCCCAGCCACCTTCGAGAAATCCGAGTGATCCCGGCGTGACGGAAAAGATCAGGGCCAACTGGGTGACCGATATCCCCATCATGAGCGGTGCCCAGGGAATGCCGAGGCGCATCGCCTGGGAGATGAGGTAGAGGCGGGCAGAGAGGAGCGCATACATCCCGACCGTGATCAGGAAGGAGGCGAGGGCCGCGCGGTTGGGCAGCACTTGCTCTTCCGACAGGCGCTCGAGTTGTTCGGGCACGCGGCGCACGAGCCGGCGACCCATAGGGATGCGTGTGAGAAAGTGGGCAGCCCGCGAGCCCAAGCGGCTGGCGAGGCTGATGGCTCGCTCGTACTGCCAGCCGACCACGATTGCGCCGAGGATCACGGCACAGACCATGAGCACGAGCGTGGTCGTCAATCCCAGCCAGCCAACCAGGTAGAGGGCTACGGGGCCGACGAGCAGCAGCGCCAAGAGGAGGTCAAAGAGCTTGTCGAGGAGCACGGCCACTGCCGAGCGCCTGAGAGAGACCTCTTGTGACAGGCTGAGCGCCACGGGCCGCGCGCCCAGCATGCCCACGGTAATCGGAACCACCTGCCCCATGAACATGCCGATCATGTGATAGGTGAAATAGTACCGAAAGGGAAGCGGGCCGGCATCTGCCAACACCCAGCGCGAGATGGAGGCCCAACGGAATGCCGCGAGCAGGTTCCAGGCGATTGTGACGGCCAGCGCCGCAGCCGCATAGCCCCAGTCGCCATTGACTATCTGCTGCCACGCGTCGGCACCCCCCAGGTAGAGGATCAGCCCAAATAAGGCTATGCCCAGGAGGTTAAAGAACCAACTCAGGGTGCGATTGCGTTTTCTCTGCGCTGTTTCGGCCGCCATGACCGTCCTGCCTCCTCTGTCCGCCAAGACCGTGAACGCGAGCAGTATATCACAGAAAGGTGCGCCCCGCCACTTGACAGGATAGAACAAATGTGCTAAAATATGCTCTAGTGGCAATAGACTGGAGGGGATGGGATGAAAGAGGATGGACGGTTTCGAGCGCTCGAGACGACTATGAAGAGCATTCACAAGCGATATGGCGAAGGGGCCATCATGCGGCTGGGGCAGGCGGGTCACCTTCACGTGGAGACGATCTCGACTGGCTCGCTGGCCCTCGACCTGGCTCTCGGGGTCGGCGGCGTGCCGCGTGGCCGCGTGACCGAGATCTATGGCCCGGAAGGCTCGGGCAAGACGACGATCTGCCAGCACATCGTGGCCGAGGCGCAGCGGATGGGCGGGGTGGCTGCCTTTATTGACATGGAGCATGCCCTCGACCCGATCTATGCCGCCAAGTGCGGCGTCGACGTGGACGAGTTGTACATCTCGCAACCTGATACGGGCGAGCAGGCGCTCGAGATCGCCGAAGCGCTGGTGCGGAGTGGTGCTGTCGACGTGATCGTGGTCGATTCTGTGGCAGCGCTCGTGCCGCGTGCCGAGATCGAAGGCGAGATGGGCGACAGCCACCCCGGGTTGCAGGCACGGCTGATGAGCCAGGCGCTGCGCAAGCTGAGTGGGGCGATCAAGACCAGCAACACGGCGATGGTGTTCACGAACCAGCTCCGGCAAAAGATCGGAATCATGTTTGGCAGCCCGGAAACGACGTCAGGCGGCATGGCCCTCAAGTTCTACGCGTCGGTGCGCATTGACATCCGCCGCATCCAGGCGATCAAGCAGGGCGGCGAAGTGGTCGGCAACAGGACGCGGGTGAAGGTGAAAAAGAACAAGGTGGCGCCGCCATTCCGCGAGTGTGAATTCGACATCATGTACGATGAAGGGGTCAGCAAAGAAGGGGATGTCCTCGACCTCGGCGTGGAGCTGGATATTGTCGGCAAGCGCGGCTCGTTCTATTATTACAAGGAGAACCAGCTGGCACAGGGGCGTGAGAATACCAAGCTGGTGCTGCGCGAGAACCCGGCCCTCTGTCGCGAGATCGAAAACGCCATCCGCCAGGAAACTGGCTTGCCGATCCTCGATGAAGGCCTGGTAGGGGCGCCGGGGAAGGAGGCAGGCAAAGCCGGCGTGGCGCCAGACAATGGCGACTCGCCCCAAGCCAGGGCCGAAAAGGTGGCCAAAGCTGTAAAGGCGACAGCACTATCCAGGGCCGGCGCGGACGAGGCCGGCTTGGAGGAAGAGTACGACGATCTGGAGGACGTGGAGGACGCTGGCGGAGACGATTAAGCAAGGGATTGCTTCACAGATCCACTCGTAATGATCGCTTCCTTGGCGCCGAGCCACGCCCAGGGTGACTTGCCTTGGGCGTGGCTTTGTGATAGAATGGAGATATGGCCGGCCAAGCAGCCGAAAGAGGAGGAGGTGCTTTGTGACAGAGATGCCAGCGCGTCAAACAGAATTCGCGACGGATCCCGAGGAGCCGGGCGGCCTGAATCGCCGGTATATCATCATTGCCGCGGTCTTGCTCGTTATCATCCTCGTGGCTGCCATCCTCCTGTTGGTCTTTGGCTTGCCTGCCTTGCGCGGTGATGCGGAACCGACGGAGGTTCCAGCGGTGGCCAGCTCGCCCTCTCCCGTGCCGACGTTCACGGCAGCTCCCGCAACGGCTACGACGCGTCCGCCGACGCCGACGCTCGTGCCGTCGCCGACCTCTGCCAGCCCTGAGCTCGTGATGCGTGATACCGATGCGCCGGTTTACGAGTTTGTGAGCGCTGGCGCGCGCCCGAGCTCCGAGTGGACCGGCTTTTTCGGCCAGGTGCTCGACGCCGAAGGCGACCCGGTTGCCGGCGTGTCGGTGGTGGTATGGTACCGGGATGGACAGCCGGCAGCCGACCCTGTGGAGACAGGGTTCGATGGCTCGTACGAGATCCACCTTGCGGAGGCGCCGCTTGCAGGAGGCTGGTCCGTGCAGGTGTTGGCCGCTGGCTATGAGCCTGCTTCAAAGCTTGTCACCTTCGAGACGGACGAGGACACGGTGCAGGGCATCCAGCAGATCCAGGTGATGTGGCAGGAAATCAGCCCATAGCAACCTTCGAGAGCTACTTTGTAGTGCCCCTTTCAGCGCAGCTTTTTGATCGTGCCTGCTGATTCCTTTGCGCGTTCCCCCAATGTCGGGTATAATGCCATAGGGCTCGCGCCCTCTTGACGTTTGAACCAGGAGTTTCCATGCGAATCGAATTTCATTTCAACCCTGGCGGCTTTGCCGCGCTCAAGCCCGAGTGGAACGACTTGCTGCACCGGAGCTGCTGCGATACGGTCTTTTTGACATGGCAGTGGCAGAATGCCTGGTGGCGGCACCTGGGCGAGGGCGACCTCGTGCTGCTGGCATTCCGCAGCGAACAGGATGGCCGGCTGGTGGGCCTGGCGCCCATGTTCCGCTGCCACGACCAGGATGGGCATACGATCCTGGCCATGGTTGGTTGTCGGGACGTATCGGACTACCTCGACCTGATCGTAGAGGTGGGCCAGGAGGAAGCGGTGTATGCCGCCTTTCTCGATTATCTGGGCAGTGATGAGGCGCCGGGGTGGGATGCGGTGGACCTGTGCAACATTCCGGATGCTTCTGCCACCTACAGGCTGCTGCGCCAGATGGCGGATGGGCGCGGGTATGGAACTGTGGTCGAAGTGGAGGACGTGGCGCCGATTATTCCCCTGCCTGATACGTGGGATGAATATCTGATGTTGCTCGACAAGAAACAGCGTCACGAGATCCGCCGCAAGCTGCGCAAGGCAGGTGCTGCCGGCGAGGCCGAGTTCTACATTGTCGGCCCCGAGCACGATTTGCGCGCCGAGATGGCCGCTTTTATCGATCTGCACCAAAAGAGCGCGCCTGAAAAGGACAAGTTCATGGACCCCCGAATGCAGGGGTTTTTCTTTGACGTGGCACAGGTGCTGCAGGCGCAAGGGTGGTTGCAGCTTGCATTCGTCGAGGTGCTGGGCGCCAAGGCGGCGAGCCTGCTCAACTTTGACTATGCTGACACGATCCTGGTCTACAACTCGGGATATGACCCCGCCAGCTACAGCAACCTGAGCCCGGGCATCGTCGTCACTGCGCGCTGCATCGAGACTGCGATCGGGCTGGGGCGCAAAACGTTCGACTTTTTGCGCGGCGATGAGGAGTACAAGTACCGTTTTGGCGCCCAAGATACGAAGGTACGGCGCCTGCTCATCACCCGCCCCGGTGTGTCGCTTGACGTGGTGTGCTAGGGTTCGTGGAAGAGGAATACGGATGTGAGTGAGCAAACCGAGTGCCCAAGTTGTGGTGCCGTCCTCCTGCCGACGGACGAGTTCTGTGGTGAGTGTGGGGCGCCCCGGCCCAGCCCGATAGAGACCCCCAGGCCATCAGCCAAACCACAGCCCATCCGCCGGCCCATCGCCGGGCAGACACAGGCTGTCCGGCCCGCGCGCACCGTCGGCGAGCATGAATTCGATCGCGAGTCTGCCTGGCGCTTTGGCTTTTATATTCTCTTGATCCTCGGCCTTCTCACCTGCCTGGCTGGGCTGATCTTTTTCTTCCTGTTTGGCCTGACGGAAAGCGATGTGGCGACGCCCGAGGAGAATTGGCTCTACTCCGGGCTGTGTTGTCTGGCGCCCATCGGCGGCACCGGCGCCCTGCTGCTCCTGGCAGCCATCGCCATCCGGTACACACGCCTGCGGAAGCCCGGAACGAGGCCATGATCCGGCGCGTGGCGATGCTCAGCGTCCATACCTGTCCCCTGGCGACGCTGGGCGGCAAAGAAGCCGGGGGAATGAATGTCTACGTTCGCGATCTGGCGCGTGAGTTCAGCCAGCGCGGCGTGTACGTCGACGTTTTTACCCGTTCGCAGAATCCAGCGATCCCGCGCATCAATCGCAAGCTGGGTGACCGTGGGCGCGTGATCCACGTGCCTGCCGGCCCCGAAGCACCGTACGACAAAAACCTCGTCGCCGACCATCTGCCCGAGTTTGTGAGCGGCGTGCGGGCGTTTGCGCGGCGCGAGGGGATGCATTATGACGTGATCCACAGTCACTACTGGCTGTCGGGCCTGGCAGCCATCGAGCTGCGGGAAGCGTGGAACACACCCATCGTGCAGATGTTCCACACGCTGGGGCACATGAAAAACAGTGTCGCGAATGGGCCGCACGAGTGGGAGACAGAGCGGCGGATCGAAGGCGAGGCACAGGTGATGGCTAAAGCCGATCGCCTGATCGCAGCCACGCCCCTAGAGCGGGCGCAGATGGTGTGGCTGTACGGCGCCGAAGCGTCCAAGATCGTGGTGGTACCGCCAGGCGTCGACCTCCACCTCTTCCATCCCGTTCCTGAGGAGGAGGCCAAGCGGATGCTGGGCCAGCCCGCCTCGCGGCGCATCATCCTCTTTGTCGGCAGGATCGAGCCGTTGAAGGGGATCGAGACGCTGCTGCGGGCGATGGCTCTGCTGGCGCCACAGGTACCGCACTGGCAGGAGGATCTGTCGCTGATCATCATCGGCGGGGCGCCCGGTGCCGGCGTCGACAAGGTGCACGCCGAGCTGGAGCGGCTGCGCCGCCTGCGGGCCGAGCTTGGGATCGAAGACCTGGTGACGTTTCATGGTGCCGAAAACCAGGATACGCTCGTCTACCATTATTCAGCCGCCGACATGGTGGTTGTTCCTTCTCATTACGAGTCGTTTGGTATGGTCGCGCTCGAGGCGATGGCGTGCGGCACCCCCGTCGTAGCTTCCAGGGTGGGTGGATTGGCATTCAATGTGCAGGATGGTGAAACCGGCTTCCTGGTGCCTGATGGCGATCCGCAGGCTCTCGCGGATCGTATCCTCGTCCTGCTGCGGGATCGGGCACTGTGCGAGCAGTTGGGAGAGCGGGCCGCTCAGTGGGCGGGCAGATATGGCTGGGCAGCGGTGGCCGATCAGATCGAGACGGTGTACGAGTCGGTGCAGCCCGCAGCGCCCGCGGTTGCCCGGGTGTGCTATGGATAGAGTTCTGGATTCTGTGGCAGGATGTGAACGGTTGTGCCATCATGGAGGAGTAGAATGAAGATAGGACAGGGGATGGTTGGTCGCTTATTCGTGGTTCTCGTGATGATCAGCGTGCTGATGTCGGCGTGTGGGCCAGCGCCCATGCCCACACCCACCCCAACCGATACGCCGTGGCCAACGGGCACCGCCAGGCCGACGTTTACGCCCACGGTTGTGGCGATGGCTACGAAAGAGCCCACTCCTTCGGTCGAGCCGGCGACAGACACGCCGACGATTGAGCCGGCCGTGACCAAGACAGTGAAAGCCGATGCGACGAGCGCCGCAGGCGGCACAACCGCCGAGGCCACGCCTACCTCGCCTGCCGAGACGCCCACGCCTGCAGCGACGCGCGTTGTCGGCCCTCCACCCTCTCTGGATGGCACGCTTCTGTTTCCCATCTTTGACACAGATGCGCGGACATATCACATTTATCGCCTCGACCTGGCGAGCGGTGCGATGTCGCCCTTGATCCGCCAGGCCAGCCAGCCGTCGATCACCCCTGATGGCGAGCGAGTTGCGTGGCGCTCGTGGCAGCCGGACCAACGTGGCCTGGTGTCGAGGGCGCTGAGTGGTGGGGACCTCTGGATCATGATCAATCTCTACGAGGCAGCGCGGCCCGATTGGGCGCCTGGTGGCGACCGGTTCGTCTTTTCGTCGACGCACCTGCCCGACCGCCAGAGCCGCCTGTATGTGTTCACGGGTGCCGGCGAGCCGCCCTTCTACGAGATCCAGCGCCACGGCTCGCCCATCGTTGGCCGCACCCCTGCGTTCACCCCCGACGGGCGGATCGTGTACCAGGGCTGCGTCGAGAATGAGTGCGGCCTGTTCCTCATGAATGCCGATGGGACAGATCCGCTGCAGCTTACCCCCTTCAAAGACGACCTGGCGCCGTCGGTGTCACCTGATGGCACGCGCGCCGTGTATATGTCTTTTTTGAGTGGCTATTGGCAGGTCAACGTGGTGAATGTCGACGGGACCGGTCGGAGGAGCCTGACGGACGATTGGTACTGGAATGGCTTACCCGTCTGGTCGCCCGATGGACGGCACATTATCTTTGTCTCGACCCGCGACGAGAACTGGCCCGACAACTTTGTTCTTGCCGAGAACAACCTCTTCCGTCTGTGGGTGATGGATGCCGACGGCGGGGACCAGCGCCCACTGAACGACTTTACCTTCCGCCTGGATGGTGTTCCGGCAGGCATTAACTCAGAAGAAGCAGGCGGGTGGACCCAGGAGCGCCTGGTGTGGATGGAGGAGTAGATCCACAGGCTCGCCGCGCTGGGCGGCGTCGACGCGCGCTCGTTTGCCCACCATCACTCCGTCGCGCGCTCTGGCGCCGTGGGCGGGGGAGCGAGGTCGACGGGGAATGGCTGGCGCTTCCACAGGCGCCAGCCTGCCGGCGTGTTGACGAGTGTGACGGCAAAGAGCTGCCCATCTTGCTCGAACGCCGCGTCCTCCCAGGCCAGCCGGGAATGGAGCCTGACAACGCCTGTGGCGGTGGACCCATCGTCCGAGACGTCGAGGCGTACGACCTCTTGCCTGTATTCGACAAACGGCGGCATGAGTGCGGCTTCTACTGCCGCCGGGGCGGCGAGTGGGCCGCCGGGTGCCACGGTGGCGTGGTAGGCGGTGGCATCGGCGCGCAGGCGTGCTCTGTCGTGCTCTGCCAGGAGATCGACGATGGTCCGCCGCGCGCTCAGAGATGGCCGGTCCGCCTCGCCCACATCGAGGCAGGCCTCGACATCGTCCAGCAGTGACCTGGCGCCTGCCAGGTCGCCGCCGTACATTCGCTCCTGGGCTGCGATCAAGGCGGTCTCGAGCACGACGTTTTCTGGCTCCCCCCTGCGCGTGAGAAAGGCGCGCAGCGTGTCACTGGCCCAGCTCGTCGGCACCGGCGGCAGCATACGCGCGTCAGGGTCCATCTCGGTCTCGTAGCGGCGCATCAGCTCGAAGGAGCGCACCTTGAGATGCCACAGATCCACCTGCTCGGGCGTCGGATCGATGGCTGCCAGGTGGTTGAGCCAATCCGCTTCCAGCTCGTCATAATCCCGGCCGTACAGCTCGCGCACAATCAGGTTGTCCCCGGCCGCATCGCCTGTCGCGCGAC
This sequence comes from Anaerolineae bacterium, assembly GCA_016929795.1. The sequence goes on along the minus strand of JAFGIA010000140.1, from coordinate 10,290 downwards.
CGTAAAGCTCTTTGAATGCCTCCAGGCCGTACTGCTCGATGAGAAACTGGACAAAGGATGCGCTTTCCAGATACGCCGTCTCGTGCTGAAAATCGTAAAAGGGGCCGGCACGCAGATCGGCGAGTGGGAGGTAATCGTCAGAGGTGGCGATCAGGGCCGCCCATGCGTCGATCGGCTCCTGGCGATAGTGCCCCTTGCTCGCCCACACAGCTAACCCCTCGACCAGTACCCCATCGGGGCCGCCTTCCTCTTTCGGCTGCAGCAGGTCCTGGGCAAGGGCGTGGGTGCCTTCATGGGTAAAGTAGGACCAAGTTTCGACGGCTGTATAGTTGCGGTCCAGGTAGGCGATGAGCTGCACCTTGTCGCCATACGCCGCTCCGCCCTGCCAGAAGACGCGCGGCACCAGGTAGATGTCCATCTGCTCGCCGAACGGCATGTCGAGGGCGTCCGAGATCATATCAAGCGACGTTTCGGCCAGTGCTCCGATCTGGAAGCGGTCGCGCTCGGCGGCAGTGCCTGGTGCATAGTAAAAACCAAAGTGCTCCGTCTCTGACACCGTCCAGGTGAAACCGGTGGTGGGCAGGGGCAGTGTGGGCAGGGCGACGAGTGATTGCAGCGCCGGTCCCAGCGACACGGTGCTGCCGGCGCGTGTCCAGTCGCCTGCCGTGTCGCGCACGAGCCACCAGTAGTCGAGGGGCTGGGTGACTGTCAGCGAGCGTGTCAGTCCCTCACTTGTTGCGTCCAGCCGGTGGGTGATCGTCGTCTCGGAGCCGAGAGGGCCGCTGATGCGCTGCAACTGTTGCCCCGCCGCCGTGTCGTACCAGAGGATCACCTCGTCGATCGTGCGGTCAGGCGCCACCGCCGCGTCGAGTTGGAAGCGGATCGTGCGTGTGGCGTCATCCGCTGCGGCAGTGATGCTTACGATCGCGGGCTCGCTCACGGCGGCTGTTGCCGCCGGAGTGGGGGAGAGCGAGTGGGCCGCCGCCGTTGCGGTAGGAGACGGTTGCACTCCGAGCGCCGGAACCAGGCGGGAAAGCTGAAACAGCCCTGCCAGGATCAGCGCACCGCTGCAAAAAACCGCAACGGCGAGCCCCACGTAACCCCAACGCGGCCCACCCTCTGTTATCTCGTCAGAACGTCCAGTCATCCACTTCCTTATCTGAATCATCCTGCGTGCCCGGTGGGTTGCGCCCCCTCTTGCCCTGTGGTATACTGTCGACACGTGGGATTATACCAGGCCTGCCTGTCTTTGACAAGTAGCTGATCTCAATGCTAGAAAGCTGTATCGATGACTGATGACTTGGCGCCGCCTGTGGAGCAGACGGCACAGCACCTCGTGCGCACCGTTAAAGATCTGTTCGCCGTGTATGCGGTGACCCTGGGTACCGAGGACAATCGCGGGGCGATCCGCCTGCGTGGCCGGTTGTTGGTCCCAGCGGAGCGGGCCTATCCCGAGATCCAACGGCGCCTGCGCCCACTGGGGTACACCCCCCTTTTGACCAGCAATGCAGCGCTGGACGTCGAAGAGCTGACCATTCTGCCGGGCACGATGCCTGAGGAGGGCGGCTCGCGCTTGTGGGTGCATGCCCTCCTGTTCGGAGCGACGATTCTGACGACCCTCTACGTGGGTGCCGGCATGTCCGAATTGCGCCCTCAGGACGATCTATGGTGGCCGCTGTTCAACTTCTGGCACGGCTGGCCCTTCTCGTTGAGCCTGATGTCCATCCTGCTCACCCACGAAATGGGTCACTATCTCGTCACCCGCTATCACGGCCTGGCCGCGTCGCTGCCTTACTTTATCCCGCTACCCCTGCCCGATTTTTTGGGCAATGTGCTCGGCACGATAGGCGCGGTGATCGTCTCCAGGAGCCGGATGACCAACCGGCGCGTGATGTTTGACATTGGCGCTGCCGGGCCTGTGGCCGGGTTGGCGGTGGCCATCCCCGTGTTGCTCATCGGCCTGTCGCTGTCCACTGTCCAGCCCTTGCCCGGGGATCGGATCTATCTCATGGAGGGGAACTCGCTTCTTTACTTGTTGCTCAAGTATGCCCTTTTTGGCCAATGGCTGCCGGCAGGCGGAATCGATGTGACCATTCACCCGGTGGCGTTTGCCGGTTGGGCCGGCATCCTGGTCACCAGCCTGAACCTGATTCCCGCGGGCCAGCTCGACGGCGGTCACGTGCTCTACAGCCTTCTTGGCAAGAAGGCTGAGCGATTGACCCTTCCGATTATTCTCGTGCTCGGCTTGCTCGGCCTGGTGCTGTGGCCGGGATGGCTGATGTGGGCCGGGTTGGTTTATCTCTTTGGGCGCGGACACCCGGCGCCACTCGACGAGGTGACGCGCCTGGGCGCCGGCCGCAGGGTCTTGGCGCTCAGCGTGCTCTTGCTCTTTGTCCTGACCTTTACGCCGATTCCGCTCACCATTGTCACGCCCGAGGGTTTTGAGGTGGGCAGGATGGTTCCAGGCGCTCCGTGGACCGTGCTCACGCTCGCGCTGCTGCTCGCCTCGATCCGCCTCGTGGGGCGGCGCCTGATGACGAGGTCTTGACGTGGGCGGCTGGGGAAAACGAGTCTTGGCCGGATCGGTCGCCGGAGCGGTGATGGGCGCCCTCCTCGGCGCGGCCCTGGTCTGGTTACTTTTCGCGCAGCCCCGACCAGTGCCCCTTGCCCCCGCGGCGGCCACACCTCTGCCGACCCTGGCGCCGGTGGCGGATGAACGCCCAGACGAGGATCATACGGATCTCTGCGTCGTGGTGAGCGCGCTCTATGCACTCGACGGTGACCTGGATCGCGCGCGCGAGCGCCTGGCAGCGGCCGGGGTTGAGGACCCGGCAGGGGTTATCAGCGCGCTGGCACTGGAGCACGCCGCTGCCGGCAACCGGCAACTTGCCACCGACCTGGCCACGCTGGCGGATGCGCTGGGCGGGCGCGACGAGACACTCCTGGCCTACATCGCGACCGCCACCGCCACACCCACCCCCAGTCCGACTGCCACACCTTTGCCCACGCCGACGGCGACCCATACCCCCAGCCCGACTGTCACGGACGCCCCAACCGCTCCCCCTGCACCCACCGACACGGCAGTACCCACGGCGACTCGCCGTCCTGTGGCGACAGCCCCACGGCCAACTACGATCCCGACCACAGGCCCGGCGGCTGCGCCCACCTCCCTCCCTTTCGACTGGTGGGATTACCGGGTGAGTTTGCTAGAGCCGCCCGTGCGCCTCGTCGAGGCATCGGTCGCTCCAGGCGAGCTTTACTGGCGCCTGGTACGGCTGGAGTGGCGCAAGCCCGGGGAGGGTGGAAACACAATCCTGTACGTTACCACCCTCGGACGTGACGGCCGGCCCGCGTGGGGCCAGGAAGTGATCGTCGAGCACGGCCCTTCGGAGCGTTTCTACACAGAGCCCAAAGCGGGGCAGCCCTACGGGGTGAACTATCCGATGGCAAGCACCCTCAACTCGTACCTGGTGTTTGTCGGGGGCGACTTGCCGAGCGATCGTGTGACCGGGCTCGGCCTGGGCGAGCATCTTGGCGGTACGGATCACACCAGTTTTGTGTTGATTTTCCAACTGACCTACAAGTAGCTGGAAAAGCCCACCACGAGACCAGGCAGGCTGCACCGTGAGACCGAAGCGCGGTTCATGGAGCCCCCCAAACAATCTGCCCAGGCAATTTGTCCAGGCAATCTGCCCAGGCAATCTGCCCAGGCAATTTGCCCCGGTGTCCATGATCGTCACCCTGTGCCTGGTAGCATGGATCTCGCCGGTCGATGCCGCACTGGCACCGGCCACGGTTGTCGTGCGTCTCGATGCGGATGCGTATCAAGAGGCACTCGCCCTGGGCATGGTGCCTGTGCATGCCGTCGACTATATAGCTTTTGCCTGGGTAGAACTCTTGCCTGCCGCACGGGCGCACTTGCGTAACGCTGGCGTGCCATATACGACCATCGTAGAGCCGTTTGTCCTCACCCTCGGCGAGGAGCGGTTTGATCCCGTACGCGATCGCCTGCGACTTTCCGCCGGGTGGGAAGTACCGCCCGGCCAGGGAGCCGGTCTCTATCTGGTCCAGTTCGCCGGCCCCATCCGGGACGAGTGGCTGGCCCGGGTACGTTCGGGCGAACCCGAGTACCCCTCGGGCGAACTTGAGATCGTCCAATATATCCATCCGTTCACTTATGTAGTGTGGGGCGACCCGGTAGCGCTGGCAGCCTGCACACAGGCGCAAGAGGTGCGTTGGGTGGGCACGTTTGCTCCTGCCTTCAAGGTGCTGCCCCAATGGCGCGATCTGCCAGATCAGGCGGTGGCGGTGGACGTTCTCCTCTACCGCGGCGCAGGTGAGGAAGAGACGCTCCACGCCCTGCAACTGCTCAGTAGCTCCCAGGCCGAGTATGCGGCGATCGACGACCGGTTCGGTATCGCAAGCCTCGATCTACCGGGCGATGCTTTCATCGACGCTGCCGGTATTCCCGGCGTGTATAGCATTCAGCCCAGGCCAACATCAGGTGGACTGCGCGGAGAGGTAAACAACCAGGTGAACGTCGACAATGTCGACGAGAGCGGGCATGCATTCCCCGGGTATCGCGATTGGCTTGCGGGGGTGGATCTTGACGGCTCGGGCGTGGTGATTGCCAACGTCGACAGCGGTGTGTACCAGGCCCACCCGGACCTGGTGAACCGGGTGGTAACGTGCCTTGGTCAGACGTGTGGCGACACTGCATACAGCATGCATGGCACGCACACGGCAGGGATCATGGCTGCGGATGGGTCTTCAGGGCTCCTCGACCGTGGCTTTTTGCGTGGTCTGGGTGTGGCGCCAGGTGCCAGCCTCGTGGAGCAGTTGTACTATCCGACATACACGCAGCCGGGCGGAATGCTGATCTTGATGGCTGACTCGTACGAGAATGGTGCCTTTGTCTCGGGCAATAGCTGGGGGCCGTCCGACTTGCCTCGTGGCTATGACGAACACACACGGCAGGTGGATGTTGGCGTGCGCGATGCAGATACGGTCACGCCCGGCAATCAAGCGCTGATGTACGTCGTGTCGGTGATGAACGGGTATGGTGGCTACCAGTCACAGGGGACGCCCGACGAGGCCAAGAACATCCTCGCCGTCGGCTCTACCCAGATGCAGCACACCAGCGGCGCACAAACCCTTGACGTTGATGACCTATCGGGGAATACGGCTCATGGGCCGTGCCTCGACGGCCGAAACACCCCGCAGCTCGTCGCGCCTGGCTGTGCTGTTGACTCGACGACCGTGAGTGGGCACGATCTCTTGTGCGGCACGAGCATGGCCTCGCCAAACGTCAGCGGTGCCGTCGCGCTGTTTGTGGAATATTACCGCCGCCTGGCTGGGGTCGACCCAAGCCCGGCACTCGTCAAAGCTGCTTTCTTGCCCGTCGCTCACGATCTGGCCGGGCACCATGACGCCGATGGGAACCTGCTAGGGCATCCGTTCGACAGCAAGCAGGGCTGGGGCCGGCTCGACGTCAGGGCGGTGGTGGCGCCGGCGGCGCCGGTGCTCTATTATGATAACCCGCAGGTGCTCGACGAAACGGGTGAGGTGTGGGGGATTGAGATTGTGCCCGCAGATCCCGAGCAAGCGGTCAGGCTCATGCTGACTTGGACCGATGCACCAGGCCATGGCCTCGGTGGCAGCACGCCGGCCTGGAACAACGATCTCGACCTGGTGGTAGATACGGGTCTCGACTCCTACGCGGGCAATGCCTTCGGAGCTGATGGCTGGTCGCAGCCTGGGGGGATTGCTGATCCACGAAACAACACAGAAGGAGTTTTTTTTCCTTCCGGCAGTGTCGAGCACGCAGTGGTACGCGTGGTCGCCGCCAATATTACCTCTGATGGGATTCCCGGCCAGGGGGATGAGACTGACCAGGACTTTGCACTCGCCTGCTACAACTGCCGCGAGCAAGGCGATTTTTCACTGACTGTCACCCCCCCGGCGATGGATGCGTGCTTGAATTCGACGGTGACCGGAACGATCTCGGTGCGCGAGATCGCGCCCTACCAAGAGCCGGTGCAGCTCGAGGTGGGCTTGCTGCCGGCAGGGGTAACTGCCGAATGTGATCCGTGGTGGGCAATGCCGCCTGGCGAGTCGACTCTGACGTTGAGTGTCGGAGAAGCGCCGACGGGCACGTACACCCTTGTCCTTTCGGCGACCGGTGCGATGAATCGTCTCCACACCGCGCCGCTCGATCTGTGGCTGCACGATCGGCCCCCCGGGCAAACCGTGCCCCAGGTGCCGGCCGATGGCGCGTCCTATGTCGAGCCGGGTTCCGTTACGTTTCAGTGGCAGGCCACTCCCGAGGCGTGGACGTGTCGCCTGCAAGTGAGCCAGGATCCTGCCTTTGGCACGCTGGATGCCGACGCCGTGGGACTGCCGGGCACCGACTGCGCGCTTGCCATCAGGCTTGATCCACTCACTTGCTACTACTGGCGGGTACGTGGCGAGAACGCATGTGGCCCGGGTGAGTGGTCGCCGCTTGTTCGCTTTTGCACCGGGCCACTCGTTACACGTCTGCCCTTGATCACCAAGTGATGAACAGCCCTGAAAGCAACCCGAATCATTTGACCTGTCTGTCGCATCCCAGGCTTTTGACGTGTGCATGCCCGCGGTAGTCAGGGCGGTCGTATCGGTGATGCAGGTGTCACCCGGGCCACCAACCGTCACGCTGGCGGTGAGTGATGGAGGGCCGAGGGAAGCACTTGCGCATGTCAGGCAGCGACCGGCTTGCACAAAAACAATGAATGTGATAACCTAGGCAGGTCCTTGTGGACGCTAATGATATTCTTCTATTTGAGACAGACGACAGGACAGGACGCTTTTCGACAGAAACAAAGTGTCAAAATGAGACAGCGCATCGTCTACCCGCTCACCGCTACTTGGAAAAGAAGAGAGGAGCATCATTATGGCTTTTAACCCCGGCGATACACTACTTAACGGGCAGTACTGTATCCTTCGTTTGCTCGGCCGCGGCGGGTTTGGCTTTGTCTACCAGGCCGAAGACACACACCTGAAAGAGCTGGTGGCGATCAAAGAGCTGATCCCCGGCCTGATCGGCGACGATGCGCTGCTCAAGCGATTTCTGGCGGAAGCCAAGGCGACGATGCGTATGACGAGCAAGCACATTGTGCGCACCTACCACATCTTTCCCGAGGGCGCAAACTACTATATCGTCATGGAGTACATGGCTGGCGGATCGCTGGAGGACCGCCTGCGCGAGTATGGAGCCCTCCCGGTGGACGAAGCGGTGCGGATCGCCGCGGAAGTGTGCCAGGGCCTGGCGTGCGCCCACGATGAGCGTGTGGTCCACTGCGACCTCAAGCCAGCCAATATCCTGTTCGACGCCAAAGGTCAGGCCAAAATCGCCGACTTTGGCATCGCCCACATATCAGGAGAAATGCACACCCGCTCGTGGATGACACCTACCGGATTCGTAGCAGGCACCCTGCCTTACATGTCGCCGGAGCAGGCGGATGGGATACGCGACGAGCCACGTCTGGATCTCTATGCTTTGGGTGCGGTACTCTATCGGATGCTGACGGGCCGGACCTACCTGGACTTTGAACAGCAGGAGACGCCCCGCGCGCAGGCTGAGAACGTGGGCCTCATCTACAGCCAGGAAATTCAACCACCGAGCTTGTTTAACAGCAAGGTGCCCGCATGGTTGGATACACTGGTTCTGCAAGTGCTGGCCAAGCGACCCGAAGATCGCCCTCAGAGTGCCAGAGAGTTGCAGCGGATTTTACAGCAGAATGCACCGCAGGTTGCCTTTGCGCTCGAGGTGCCCCAGCATCAGCCGGTCCAGTCCGAGCCCGTGTCACCCCCGAATACGGCGCGCCAGTCCAAGCTCGTGTCACCCCCGAACACAGCGCGCCAGTCCAAGCTCGTGTCACCCCCGCGTGCAGCGCGCCCGGCTCCACAGCCTGCCCAGCGCGCACCCCTGCCGAGCTGGTTTTGGTCAGTAGTGGGAGCGGCGGCAGTGTTGTTCGTGCTTCTGATTGTGGCCATCACCGTGCTGGTAAGGGGTGGGAGTGACGAAAACGGCGCCGGAGTGGTGATCACAACCGCCACCCTGGCAATGCAGTCCCTGACGAGTACGCCCGAGCTGGAGATCGTGCCGACGGAGACAATCGCACCCATCAGCACGCCAACAGACGCGTCCCTGCCTGCCCTGGGCACGCAAATGAATCCCCTCGTCATATCGCTCGCGGCCATTGGGGATACCCAGGCGATATTCACCGCCGCGGACCGTCTCGCCGAGATGGTGACCGAAAGGAGCGGCCTGGTGGTTGTAGCCCAGTTGGAGCCTGACTATGCCGCGGTATATGAGGCCGTGGGCAGCGGCCGGGCGCACATCGCCTGGTTGAATGCCGCTTACTATTTACTGGCTCACGAAGAATATGGCGTGAATGCTGCGCTGATAATTACGCGCTCCGGCTTGTCCTACTATGCAGGGCAGGTCGTGGTACGTGCCGACAGTGGCATTACCTCTCTGGAAGATCTGAAGGGTAAGGCGATGTGTTGGGTCGATCCAGATTCAACCTCTGGCTATATCATCCCGCGTGTTATGCTCCTGGCACATGGCATCAACCCGGAACGCGATTTCGAGAGGATAGTTTTCGCCGGCTCCCACAATAACGTGATCAGGCAGGTGTACAACCGCGAATGCGATGCGGGCGCAACCTACGCCGATGCGCGCAGTTCTTCTATCCAAGCCGAGATCACAGATCTAGTCGATCAAGTCGTCGTTCTGGCTACAACCGTACAGGTCCCCAACGACAGTCTCTCTTTTACGATAGATGTTTTTCCCATCATGAGGGAACAAATTACGATGGCCCTGCTGGCTATCGCAGAGACAGAAGAGGGGGGCGCAGTTCTGGAAGACCTTTTTGGCATTGCTGGAGTCAAGCTAGCCGATGACTCGGCCTATGATCCGCTTCGCCGCGAGCTGATGGCAGCCGGTGCCGACGCGATAGACCTGGTAAGATAGGCACGATGCTGGCTACTACACGGTGGATTGCTGTCTGCGGCGGGCGGGGGAGGGCCGGGCCGGGCATATGATGGTATACTAGAATTGCTGTTGAGAAGGCGTGACCGGTTTGCCCGCCTGGCCGATCTGTGGTAGAATTCTGCTCCCACCACATGACTCGCGGGTGGAGGTTGCAGAAAACTTGCAGTGGGGTTGGAAAGGTAGAGTTCATGACGACGCAGCGGGAGCAGTTGGACTATGGCGGGCAGGCGGTCATGGAGGGCGTGATGATGCGCGGCCAGAATGCGCTCGCCGTCGCCGTGCGCCAGCCTGATGGCAAGATCGTGATGCACACCGAGCCGCTGGATCCCAAGATCTATGGGGGCAAGCTGAGCAAGATCCCCTTCCTCCGCGCACTGGTGAGTCTGTGGGATGTGCTGGTGCTCGGCACACGCACCCTGATGTGGTCGGCGACGGCGTCGATGGGCCCCGAGATGACGGTTGAATTCACTGGCCCGATGGCCTGGGGAACGCTGGCGTTTTCCCTGGTGCTGGGCGTTGCTCTCTTTTTCGTAGCGCCGCTGCTCTTGACCGGCCTGGTGGAGCACCGGATTTCATCCTCCTTTCTCGTCAACCTCGTAGAGGGCGTGATCCGGATGGCGATCTTTATCGTCTACATCTGGGCGATTGGGCGCGTGCCCGAGATCAAGCGCGTGTTTGGCTACCATGGAGCGGAGCACAAGACGATCAATGCCTATGAGGCAGGGGTGGAGCTGACGCCCAAGAACACGGCGTGCTACTCGACGTCACACCTGCGCTGTGGCACCGCCTTTCTCCTGTCGGTGATGGTTATCTCGGTCTTTTTGTTCGCAATGTTGGGCCAGCCGCCCATCGTCCTGCGTCTCCTGTCGCGCATTCTCTTTATCCCCGTGATCGCGGCAGTGGCGTACGAGTTTATCAAGTTCACCAACCGCCACCGCGACAACGCCCTGGTACGCGCTCTCGCCATGCCCAATCTTGCGCTGCAAAAGCTGACGACGCGGGAGCCGGATGAAAAGATGCTCGAAGTGGCGATCCAGGCGCTCGAGCGTGTCCTGGAAGCCGATGGAGTCCGGGTCCCGGCTACGTCCAGCGAAGAGGACAAAGTTGCCGAGTATAGCCCGGCCGTGCTATAATATCAGAGCAAGCGAACCCGAGTACACTCGGGCGGGCCCGAGTACCTCTCGGGCCGGGTAGGATAGGGAACGCCAGGGAGGGCAGAATGTCAAAGCGGCAACCGATTCCCGCGCCCACGCTTC
>JAFGIA010000139.1 GCA_016929795.1 Anaerolineae bacterium | reverse complement strand
TTTGAAAGTGCAGCTCCATGACCTGCCACTCAGGTTCCACCTCGGGATCGGCCGCGGTGACGAGATCGGACTGCTCGCCGCCTCGTTCAACCGCATGGTGATGCAACTGCGCAGCCTCTATGGCAGACTCGAAGCCAAGGTGTACGAGCTGGCAAGCGCAAACCAGGAGCTTGCCGCAGCGAACGAAAGACTGCTGGAGCTTGACCAACTCAAGAGCAAGTTCGTGTCGGACGTGTCGCACGAGCTGCGCACACCGCTCACATCCGTGAAGGGGTATGGAGATCTCGTCTATCGCGGGCGCGCCGGCCCCACCACAGAGATGCAGCAGCGCTTTCTCGGCATCATGCTCGAAAACACCAACCGCCTGACCACCCTCATCGACAACCTGTTGAGCATCGCGCGCATCGACTCGGGGCGGGCAGGTGCTGACATCCGCGCACTCAATATGAACGCTATCGTCTCCCAGGTCGTAGACGCCCACAACCCGCAGGCGCAGGCAACCGGCCTGCACCTCGCCTGGGAGCACAACGGCCACCTGCCGGCCGTGCTCGGCGATCACGGTCAGATGATCCAGGTGGTGACCAACCTGGTCGGCAACGCCTTGAACTATACGCCCGCGGGGGAGGTGCGTGTGCGAGCCTTTCACGACGAAGCGACTGAACACGTGTGCGTCGAGGTGCAAGACACAGGCATGGGCATCGCGCCCGGTGACCTGCCCCACATCTTTGAGCGATTTTACCGCAGCGAGGACGCGCGCAGCTCGACGGTGCGGGGAACGGGCCTCGGCCTGGCGATTGTGCACGAGATTGTCACACGGCACAGCGGCCAGGTCGAAGTAGAGAGCGTGGTCGGGCGTGGCTCGACCTTTCGCGTGCGGCTGCCCGCAGCGAGGGCCCAAGAGGCGGCGCCGGTGGAAGACGGTCGGCAGAGCGACCGACCTGCGCCTCACAATGGCAAACAGACAGACGATCTGAACATGACTTTGGAGTTAGTCACATGACCCTTGATGTTAGCAACATAGAACATCCCCTGATCCTGGTCACCAACGACGACGGCATTCAATCGCGCGGCCTGTGGGCGGCAGCCGAAGCGCTCCTGCCCCTGGGCGAAGTGTTGGTGGTCGCCCCGGACCGGCAGTGGTCCGGGGCCGGCCGGTCGATGCCCCACCATGTGACAGGCCGCGTCAGTAGCAGCCGCGTGGACCTCGCCGGGCAGAGCGTCGCAGCGTACGCCGTCGATGCCAGCCCTGCGCTGTGCGTCGTCCACGGCGTGCTCGAGTTCGCCCCACGCCGGCCCGACCTGGTCGTGTCGGGCATCAACTTTGGGCTCAACCTGGGCACCGAAGTGACGGTCTCGGGCACGGTGGGAGCCGCTCTCGAAGGCGCGGCCTTTGACCTCCCGGCGATGGCGGTGTCTCTGGAGATGGACCCGGCGTACCACCTGACAGGTGATGAGAACGCCGACTATGCGGGCGCGATGACCATGACCCACTTCTTTGCAAGCAGGCTACTGGCAGGGACGTTGCCATACGACGTACATGCGCTGAACGTCAACATTCCTCGCGATGCTACACCGGAAACGCCCTGGTGGCTGAGCACTCTGTCGCGGCGCCGCTACTTTTTGCCGCTGGCGCCAGACCGGAAGAACGGCCACGGGCGCCCTGGCTACACCGTGATCGCAAACCCGGAGGAAGCAGAAGTTGACTCGGACGTGTGGGCCGTGCTGGTCGATCGCGTGATCTCGGTGACGCCCCTGTCGCTCGATCTCACCTCCCGCGTCGACCTGTGCCGGATCAACCACTGCCTGCACGGCGACGAGTGCGTCGATCTCTTTGAGGTGCCACCCCACTGGATTGATCCAGGGCCGGAACATCGAGTGCACGAGTATGCCTGACGCCATTGGCCGGTCCCATTCACCGGCAAATCGCCGAGATCGTCGAGGAGGATTCGTATGTTGCGTAAAGCCCTGGCCCTCATCAGTGCCATTCTCTGCCTGATCGCGGTTGTCGCCGCCTGTGGGACACCGGACCCGGCACCTGCCACACCGTCGCCTGCCCCACTCACGGGGCGGATCACCTTTGCCGGCAGCACCACGGTCCAGCCCCTGGCCGACAAGCTGGGCGCAGCCTTCCAGGGGATCAACCCCGGCGTCACGCTCGACATCGCCGCCGGTGGCAGCGTGGTGGGCATCGAGGCCGTACACAATGGCACGGTAGACATTGGCATGGCTTCACGAAACCTGAAGCCAGAAGAGGCGGAAGGCATCAACCAGCACCAGATCGCCGTCGACGTTATTGCCGTCGTGGTGAACGGCGAGAACCCGGTAGAAAATCTGACACTGGAGCAATTGCAGGGCATCTTTCTGGGCGAGATCACGAACTGGCAAGAGGTCGGAGGCGCCGACCAGGCGATCGTGGTCGTGATCCGCGCCAAGACGTCGGGCACGCGCGGTGCGTTCGACGAGATTGTGCTGGAAAAGCAAGAACCGGCGGCACCGAACGTGGAGACGGCCATGACCGCAGGCGACGCGGCGGCGGCCGTTGCCGGAGAGCGCGCGGCCATTGGGTACGTCGGCTTTGGCAACATCGAGACCGGCCTGAAACTGGTGTCGATCGGCGGCGTGCTGCCCTCAGAGGAAACTGCACGCGATGGCTCCTACCGCCTGATCCGCCCGCTGCTCCTGCTCACAGGGCCGCTCACGCAGCCACTTGGGCACACGTTCGTCGACTTTGCGACGGATGCCGAGGGGCAGGCGCTGGTCAAAGAGAGCGGGTGGGTGCCGGTGAGGTAAACGCTACAAGCAGCCGGTGCCTGTCTACCCAATTGCCGATGGGCAGCAGCAGAAGCGTGGCAAAGACAGGGAGCAGGCTGAGCTGA
>JAFGIA010000138.1 GCA_016929795.1 Anaerolineae bacterium | reverse complement strand
GTAACTCGGCTTGACAATGGACACGAAAGGTGTTATATTTGCTGAAGCATAACTTTCTAAGGTATCGGGGTGCGAGAAAGCTGGTAAGGCCGGGAGGGGAGGGATGACAACGCCACTCATACGCGTCGACAACGTACACAAATCCTACCTGATGGGCAAAGAAGCTGTGCCCGCGCTGCGGGGCGTGTCCCTCGATATTGAGCAGGGCGACTTTGTGTGCCTGATGGGGCCGAGCGGGTCGGGCAAGACGACGCTGCTCAATATCATGGGCGGCCTGGATGAGCCGAGCCGCGGCCACGTCGTCATCGACGGCGAGAATCTGGTGGCGCTGTCTCCCAACAAGCTGGCGCGGCTGCGCCTGCAAAAGATGGGCTTTGTCTTTCAGAACTATAACCTCCTGGCAAATTTTACCGCGCGCGAAAACGTCGAAGCGCCGATGGTGCTGGCCAAAACAGGCCGCAGGGAACGACAGGAGCGGGCGAACCTCTTGCTCGAAAAGGTGGGGCTGGCAGACAGGGCCCATCACTATCCAGGCGAGTTGTCGGGCGGCCAGCAGCAGCGGGTGGCAGTCGCGCGCGCGCTGGCGAACGATCCGCCGATCCTGATCGGCGACGAGGTGACCGGCGATCTTGACAGCGAATCAGGTCTGGCCATCATGGGCTTGTTGGCGCAGCTCAACCAGGAGGGCATGACCATCGTCTTTGTGACCCACGATCCGCGCATGGCCGAGTTTGCCGGGCGCATGATCCACATCTATGACGGCAAGCTGGCGCCATGATCCTCAAGTACGTCCTCAAGAACTTTCGACGGCGCAAGGTGCGCACCGCCTTGATGGTGCTGGCCTTGATCGTCAGCACCGGATTGATCGTGGCGATGAGCGCCACGGTGGAGACGATCCGCCGCTCCAACATCAACCTGATCGCCCAGTCGACCGGGCGCTACGACCTGACGGTGCGGCCCGCCGAGACGAGTGTGGATCCGTTCGTGCGGGTCGGCGAGACGAGGCAGCGCATGCTTGCCGCCGACGAACGGATCACGGCAGTGTATCCGCGCTTCTTGAGCGAAGTCGAACTGACGGCCGACGGGAGGCAGAGCACGGGCGTGCTGCTCGCCCTCGATCCGGCAGAAAAGATCGGCCAAGTCGACGTGATTTCGGGCAGCTATGAGTTGGGCAACATGCAGGCCGCCGTGCTGCAACCGACCGCCCTCGAGCTGGGCAACCTGCACGTCGGCGACGCGATCGACGTCGCCTACAGCTTTCCGCAGTCCCGGGAAAAGGGATCGATCGCGCCTTCCGGCAGCAGCCGGCGGCGCGCCGTGGGGCGGTTCATGGTTGGCGCGATCGTGCGCCAGAACGGTGTGACGAGTGCAGGCGTGCGCGGTGGGGTGATCGTACACATCGACGACGCGCAGGCTTTTCTGGGCCTGCCGGACCGCGCCGAAGAGCTGATTGCGCTGGTGGAGCCGGCGCTGTACGAGGCAGGCAACGCCGACAAGGTGGCGCTGCTTGTGCGCGACGTGGCGATTCACGTGCAGGCAGCGCTGGGTGACGAGTACGTGTATCGCCTGGACAAGGCACAGGCGCTGGATGGGTCGGCGGAGATGTTCCTCGTGATCCAGGCGTTGATCAGCACCTACGGGTTGATGTCCCTCGGGGTGGTGGGGTTGTTGGTGTACACCCTCGTCATGACCAACGTGCAGGAGCAGCGGCGCGAGATGGCGATCCTGCGCATCCTGGGCAGCCAGCGGAACCTGTTGTTCGGCATCGTCGCGGCAGAGGTGGCCGTGATCGGCCTAGTGGGCGCCGGCCTGGGGATCGTGGCAGGGCAGGGGATCACGGCGTTCGTCGTGGTGCCGCTGATCGAGTACCTGTTGAGCCAGGAAGGGCAGGTGGCGACGCTGCAGCCGGCGGTCAGCGTGGGGGCGATCCTGCCCGCGGTCGTGTCCGGGATGATCGTGCTGCTGGTGAGTGCCATCAAGCCGGCACGCGAGGCGGCGCGCACCAAGGTGGTGCACGCCATCAACCCGGGGGTGGCCGACAACGTGCAGCTAGAAGATCTCGACGCGCTGCGCGAGCGGCGGCCAACGCTGAGGCTGTTCGTCATCGGCGTGGCGATGATGCTCGTCGTTGGGGTGGCGGCCGGCCTCATCTTTGCAGTGGGCTTTGAGAATCCTGTCGCGTTGGCAGCGCTCGCGCTGACGGTGCTGCTCTTTACGGTGGTGGGCCTCGTCTTTTGTTTTTTCACCCTGACCCGCCCCCTGGAAAAGCTGATTCTGCTGGTGACCGGCCTCATTTCGCCCAGACTGACCTATTTCGCGCGCAGAAACGTCGCCCGCAGCACGGAGCGCAACACCCTCATCTCCCTGCTGGTGCTATTCAGCGGGGTGTTGCCCAGTTTTCTGGCAACAGAGACGGCGATGAGCAACGCCAACGTCGAGACCGCCGTGCGCCTCAACATGGGCGCGCCGGTGCAGATGCAGATCTTTCGACGGGGGGATCAATCGGAATTCGCGGCGCTGTACCGCCTGCGGCCCAGCTTTGTATCTGACGAGCTACGGGAAATCCCCGGCATCGACCGCGCCGTTGGCTTGACCTACGAGTATCGCACCGAGGTGTCTGACGCGGTCGCCATGAGACGCGGGTGGGTGACGCTGGTGGGCGTGACGGGCGACCTGAACGACGTGGTGTACGCGGACTTGACGATCCTGGCAGCGGGCGGGCCTGCGGCGCTGGCCCACATCCTGGACGATCCGAGGGCCGTGGTCATCAGCCAGGGGATGGCCGAGGGTTTGGCGGTTCCGCTGGGGGGCACGATCCGCGTGCAGGGTGAGGGGCTGGACCACGAAGAGGAATTGACCGTGGTGGGCATTGCGCGGCGCGTGCCCGGTTTTGACAACGTCGGCAGCATTCGCAGCCAGGCACTGGCCGGGGGCACGGCGTTCGTCTCTCTGGGCGGCTTTCGGCGCCTCGCCACAGACCCACGCAAAGCGCTTCCGGGCGAGGACGATCCGGTGCTGGTCCAGGTCCTGGCGACGACGACGGCGGATGCAGATCCCTCTGCGGTCGAGGTGGCCCTACACGAGGCGTTCGACAGGAAGTACGGGATCTGGACCCGGCTCGCCAAGGTGCAGCTCGAGTATGCCCGCGACAGCCGTGTACAGCAGCAGGTCTTTTTGCTGGTGTTGACGCTGCTCAGTTTTGTGACGGCGGTGTTTGGTGTTTTCGCGGTCATTTATGTCACGATCTATGCGCGGCGGCGCGAGATCGGGATGATGAAAGCGGTCGGCGCGTGCAATTGGGAGCTGAACGGCATTTTGAGCGTGGAATCGATCGCCATGACGCTGAGCGCCGCGCTGGCGGGTATTCTGGCAGGATCGACCGCAGGCTATCTCTTTGCCTTTGCGCTGAATATTGCGGAGCAGCGCCCACAGCAGTTTGCCGTCGACACGACGGTGATGCCGTTCGTCGTGTTGGTGGGCACGCTGGCTTCGATTCTGGGCACCGTGTTTTCGGCGCGGCGCATTATCAAGCGCAAGGCGATCGAGATCCTGCGCATGAGCTGATCGTGAGGGAAAGGATGAGACGAAAAGGGTGGGTGGCGCTGGCGCTGATCGCGCTGATGCTCGGGGGATGTGGACGAGAGGGGGTGGTTGAGCAGGGCACCACCCCAACGCCGCGTGTCACAGAGGCACCCGCGGCGACGCCGCGGGTGAAGCAGCCGGGCGTCATGGTGCTGGCCGAGGGCGTGCTGCAAGCGGCGCAGCCGGCGCTACCCCTGGCGTTCGAGCGCGGTGGCCGGCTGCTGGCCGTGCACGTGGCGCTGGGCGATCGGGTCGAGGCGGGTGGCCTCGTCGCCACGCTCGACGACGCGACGGCGCGGGACGAGGTGGCCGGGGCGGAATTGAGCCTGGCGCTGGCCGAGCTGGCGCTGGAAGAGCTGGCGCGCGCTCCCGACCCCGCAGCGCTCGCCGCGGCGCGGGCCAACCTGGCTTCTGCCAAGGCGAGCCTGGCTGCCGCCACCTCGAGCCTGGCTGCCTTGACCGCGCCACCCCGCGAGCAACAGGTCCTGGCCGCAGAGCAGAGCTTGCGGGGCGCGAAACAGGCCCTCCAGGACCTGCTCGATCTGCCGGATCCGGACGCGGTGCAGATTGCCAAATCGAACCTGACGGCGGCCGAGATGCAGGTGCAGGCCGCGCAGGCGGCGTATGACCAGGTCGCCGCGCTCCCCTACGCCTCGATGACGGGGGAGGCGATGAGCCTGTGGCAGGCGACGACGAATTACGAGCGCGCGCAGGCGGAGTATCACGAGGCGCTGGAAGGGGCGACGGATGATCAGTTGGCGGCGGCGCGCGCCAGGGTCGCGCTGGCACAGGCGGATCTCGATGCCCTGCACGAGGACGCCGAGCCTGCGGCCGTCGCGGCGGCCCAGGCACAGGTGGTGGCGGCCGAGGCGCAGGTCGATCAGGCGCAGGCGGCACTCGACGTGTTGCTGGCGGGTGCGCCGGCAGGCGACACGACGCGGGCCGAGATCAATGTCGCTCAGGCCCGCCTGTCGCTGCAGAGCGCGCAGCGCGCGCTCGACGGCATCGAGCTGACCGCCCCGGCGGGTGGCACGGTGATTGCCGTGCACGCGGCGCCGGGCACGCTGGTGGGAAGCGGGTCTCCGATCGTCACCTTGCTCGACATGACGCAGCTGGAATTTCAGACCACGAACCTGAGCGAGCGCGACTTGGCCCAAATTGTGCATGGGGAGGGCGCGCTCGTCACGCTGAAAGCGTATCCGGACGACCCCCTCCATGCGGTGGTGGTGCGCATCGGCGCGCAGGCCGGCGGCGCCGTGGGCGACGCGGTGACATTTCCCGTCATCCTGGCGCTCGACCAAAGTGATCTTGACCTGCGTCCCGGCATGACCGGGCGAGTAGAGATCGGGCCTGAGGCAGAATAGCAGAGGCCGAGCAATCTCCTCTTGAGGAGGAACCGACTGATTCAGTTTTAGATGTTCACGTCCGGGATGACAACGTGCTTTGAGTTTCCAGCGCGACCCGGTTACGCTCGAGGCGTTTGCCAGCTCAGTTTACCCCCCTCGTGGCATAATCCGCCAACGAAAGCAGCAAGCTAAATGTCAATTTGAGTTGCTCAGTCCAGCGACCTGCCCCTCCTGGAGTGCGTCGGGCACCCCATTGCCGTCAACCCGGACCCGCGGCTGCGGCGGCTGGCGCAAGCGCGCGGCTGGCCGGTGGAGCTGTTTTACTAG
>JAFGIA010000137.1 GCA_016929795.1 Anaerolineae bacterium | reverse complement strand
GACTTGATCGGCGACGCCGAGTTCTTCAGCACGGAGTTTCGCTTGCTCGGTGAACAACTGGCTCATGTCGATGCCGATGCCGATGACACCGTATTATGCACCTGGAATCCTCTTTTGTCAAAGGGAGGAGCCAGTCCATGGAAGAGCACCGTCCCAAGAAGCTGTTAGGTCAAGTCCGCGATGAGATCCGTCTTAAGCATCATCAGACCCAGCAGGCGTGGATGCGCTGCGTCGAACACTGCATTGACCCCCGCGCGAATCCGCCAGTGAAAGGCGCGCCATGTGTATACCATACCAGACAGGGGTGACGAGAGCGTGGCGGGAACGTGGCGAGATCGCAGCAGTTGCCAAACAACTCCTTTTTGTGTATAATAGTCCCAGCTACCAGGTTCACTGTGCACTGCCGGAGGAAAGATGTGCCGCCTGTCGCTTTCCTGCCTGGGGCCTTTCCAGGTGACGCTGGACGGGCAACCCGTCACGACCTTCAAGTCGGTCAAGGTCCGTGCGCTGCTGGCATATCTCGCCGTCGAAGCCGATCGTCCCCACCCGCGCGAGGTACTTGCCGGCCTGCTCTGGCCCGATTGGCCCGATCGCCACGCCCTGGGCAACCTACGTTACGCCCTGTCCGATCTCCGCCGTGCAATTGGCGATCGTGACGCGTCTCCCCCCTTCTTGCTCATCACGCGCGACACCTTGCAGTTCAACACAGCCAGCGACCACCAGCTCGACGTAGGGGCATTCCTAAAGTTGATCACGCTCGAGGAGCTGCCTCGCCTGGAAGAGGCTGTCGAGTTATACCGGGGCAGCTTCCTCGAGGGGTTCTCTGTCGGCGACAGCGCCGCATTTGAGGAGTGGGTCCTCTTCATGCGCGAGCAACTGTCGCGCCAGATGGCGGCTGCCCTCCATCGCCTGGCAGCCGCCTACGAGCAACAAGGCACATATGCAAAAGCAGAATCCTTTGCGCGGCGGCAGATCGAGCTGGAGCCGTGGGACGAGGGCGCGCACCGGCAGTTGATGCGCGCGCTGGCGCTCGGCGGCAAACGGAGCGCCGCGCTGGCTCAATATGAAACCTGCCGCCGCCTGCTCGCCGAGGAACTTGCCGTCGACCCTGCCGGAGAAACCACGGCCCTCTACGAGCAAATCCGGGATGAAGCATTGGCACTGCCTGTCGTGCCCCCCGCGCGTCCTCCTGCGCTGGCTGTCTCCCCACCTCCGGTCCTGACCCAGGAAGGACCGGCTGACGCACAGCCGCCTCTGTTCGTCGCCCGCGAGCACGAATTGGCACGCCTGGACCATTTTCTCGACGAGGCACTCGACGGGCACGGGCAAGTGGTGTTCGTCACCGGCGATGCCGGGAGCGGCAAGACCGCCCTGCTGCACGCCTTTGCGCGACGCGCTCAGGAGGCCCATCCTGACCTGGTGTTCGCCGGTGGGCAGGGCAACGCCCACACCGGCGCCGGCGACCCTTATCTGCCGTTTCGTGAGATACTCGACCTCTTGGCCGGCGACGTAGAAGCCCCCCTGGCCGCCGGCGCCATGTCCCGAGAACAGGCACGCCGGCTTTGGCGCCTGCTACCTGTGTCCGTAGAAGCGATGGTTCAGAACGGGCCCGATCTGCTCGGTCTGCTGGTGCCCGGTGCCCCCTTGCTGGCCCGCGCCGGCACCATCCAGCCCTGGCCGCGTGAGAAGGCGTGGCTGGCTCAGCTCGAGGCGCTCGCCGCCCACAGGGCAGCGACCCGTGACCTGCCCTCCCTGCAACAGATCGCTCTATTCGAGCAGTACACCGACGTGCTGCGCGCGCTGGCGAACCATGCCCCGCTGCTCCTCACTGTGGACGACTTGCAGTGGGCCGACAGCGGCTCGATCCACCTGCTCTTCCACCTGGGCAGATGCTTGGCCGGCAGCCGCATCCTGCTCATCGGTTCCTACCGCCCCGCCGAGGTGGCCCTCGGGCGCCCCACCACCCCGGCGGCCACGAGCGTGACAGGCGGAGGGGATGTCGGGGTGCAAGGGCGGCACCCCCTGGAGCCCATCGTCCACGAGCTCATGCGCACCTTTGGCGACGTCGAGGTCGACCTGGAACGGGTTGAGGGCCGGCCCTTTATCGAAGCCCTGCTCGACAGCGAGCCGAACCGCCTGGACGCAGCGTTCCGTACCGCGCTTCACGCGCGCACCCAGGGCCATCCCCTCTTTACCATCGAGCTCTTGCGCGGGATGCAGGAGCGCGGGGATCTGATTCGCGACGGCGAGGGGCGCTGGATCGAGGGGCCGGTGCTCGATTGGAACATCCTTCCCGCCCGGGTGGAGGCGGTCGCCGCCGAGCGGATCGGCCGCTTGCCGCGGCACCTGCGCGAGCTGCTCACCGTCGCCAGCGTGGAGGGAGAGACCTTTACTGCCGAGGTCGTTGCCCGCGTGCAGGCCACCGACGAGCGGCAAACGATCCGCAGTTTAAGCGACACCCTCGACAGGCAGCACCGCCTGGTCAGTGCCCACGGCCTCCGGCGGCTGGGCCGCCAGAGGCTGTCCCGCTACCGCTTCCGGCACATCCTATTCCAGAAATACCTCTATGGCAGCCTGGACCCTGTAGAACGTGCTTACCTGCACGAGCAGGTGGGTACGATCCTGGAAGAGCTGTACTCCGATCAAGAGACTGCCGACGTCGCAGTACAACTGGCGCGTCACTTTGAAGAAGCCGAGATCGCAGAGAAGGCGATCCACTACTTGCAACTGGCGGGTGAGAGAGCGGTGCGCCTGTCGGCCTACCAGGAGGGCGTCACCCACCTGACCCGGGCGCTGGCCTTGCTGATGACACTCCCCTACACCCGAGAGCGAGATGAGCAAGAACTTTTGCTGCAAGTGGCCCTTGGGGTATCGCTGCAAGGTACAGACGGTACCCAGTCGCTGGTTATGAAAAAAGCCTACACGAGAGCCCACGAGTTGTGCCGAAAGGTGGGCAACAGGCCCGAGTTGTGCCAGGT
>JAFGIA010000136.1 GCA_016929795.1 Anaerolineae bacterium | reverse complement strand
TCGAGGATCTTGAGCCATTGCCCGTCGTCGGCGGTCAACAGCGGGCCAAAATGGGGGTTGGTGGCAGCGTTGGCCACCGCCACGTCGACCCGGCCGAACGCTTCCACCGTCCTGGTCACGAGCGCGCCGACCGCGTCCGAGTCGCCTACATGCGCGGCGATCGCCAGGGCCCGCCCACCTGCCGCCTTGATTTCATCCGCGATCGCCTGCACACCGTCGACCTTGCGACTGCTCAACACCACCACGGCCCCCGCCCCGGCAAACCGGTGGGCGATAGCCCGCCCGATGCCGCGCGACGCCCCCGTGATGATCGCCACCTTGCCTTCCAGTTCACCCATCCTGTTCTCTCCTCCCGATCACACAATCCGCCGCCCCTCGCCCATCTGCACTATTGTACCGTACAAGTCCGCAGTGGTCAACCCTGCGCCGCCCACGTGGGGAATAGACCCTATTCTGCATCGAATCTCCAATCGCTCTCCACAAAACCTCCATATCTTTGTGCTACAATCCAGGTGTCGATAGGAAACAAATCTGGATTGAGCGAGCTTGATATGTCAACCTTGAGCCATACCATCCGTAAATTCGACCGCTTTGAGCTGAAATACCTGGTGCCCATCGCGGCAGCAGAAAAGTTCAAGCAGGCGCTGCGTGCCTACCTGGTGCCTGACGACAATGGCAACGCGCGCGGCAGTTATCACCTTTCCAGCCTCTACTACGACGGGCCGAGTTTCTGCTTCTACTGGGAAAAGGTGGACGGTGTCAAATTCCGGCGCAAACTGAGAATCCGCCATTACGACTCGGGCGTGCCATTGACCGCCGAAACGCCTGTCTTTGTCGAGATCAAGCAGCGGATGAACAAGGTGACACAAAAACGACGGGTTATGCTGCCCTACAGCCAGGCTCGCCAGTTGTGCGACGAGCGCCGGGTGCCCGACGATGGGCGAGATCGTGCGGCGTACGATCGCGCGGTGATTGCCGAGATCGAGACCATGTTGTGGCAATACAACCTGCGCCGCGCCAGCGTTGTGAGCTACACGCGCCATGCGCTGGTCGGCACCGATTATGATATCGGGCTGCGCGTCACCTTTGACACCGACCTCACCTACCGCGCGGATCAGCTCGAGCTCTCGCACAACGGAAGCGGCCTGCCCCTGCTCGCTCCTGGCTGGACCATCGTCGAGATCAAGGTCAACGAGCGCATCCCCTACTGGCTCACCGAGCTCGTCGCCGTGCACAACCTGAGCCTGGTACGTGTGAGCAAATACTGCCGCAGCATCGAGCTCAGTCAGAGCCTGGCAACCCCGGTCGGGCTCTGCGTGCCACTGTAGGCCGCGTGGGAGAGAGAAATGAGCCTGAGGTTCAGGAGACACCGCAAACTGGTCATCCTGCTGTTGCTGCTGTCGGCCCTCCTGGTCCTGGGATTTGGCGATGAACCGATCGTCGCCTACACCATGGGGAACAATGCCCAGGTGGTGGACCTGAGCACCAGCGCTCAAGCCGGGTTCGTTCTGCTCGACGGCACGTTCACAGACCCGATCGAAAGCCTCGTCTCGCACACGGGCTACCAATAGACAGTCGCCGGTGCACCGGAGACAGGTCCACCGGATCGAAAAGGAGACAGTGATGAGTAAAAAGACCATTGGAGTTCTGTTGGCGTGCGCGCTCCTGCTTGCCACGCTGGCAGGATGTGGCGAAAGCCTGACATCGGCATTCTTCACGGACGAGCCGGTGACAGGCATCGAGGGAAGTACAGGCACAGGGGCAGACCCGGCTACAGGAACAGAACAGTCCGCCGCAGCAGTCGTCGAAACGAGTGCTGGAAACGATTCGCTCGCCATCCCGGCGACGGAGGCGATTGCCAGCAACAAGCAGGATCACGACGATGCGGACGATCGCGTGTGGAATGCCTCCGAGGCTGTCCAGATCACGCTAGACGGAGACACCATTGCTGCGGATGGAAACGGTGTCACGATCGAGGGCAGCACAGCGACAATCACCGCCGCGGGCACGTATCAGATCCACGGCTCCCTGGCAGACGGGCAGATCATCGTCGACACCCAAGATGAGCAAATCGTGCACCTCGTCCTGGATGGTGTCGACATCCACAGCGCGACGAGCGCCCCGATTTACATCAAAAGCGCAGAAGAGACCGTCATCGTCCTCGCGGAAGGCACGGAGAACCATATCTCGGACGGCGCATCGTACGTGATCGAAAATGCAGAGGAGGACGAGCCCAACGCAGCCATCTTTAGCAAGGACGACCTGACCATCTCTGGCAGCGGTTCCCTCGTCGTCGAGGCGAGCTATAACGACGCGATTGCCAGCAAGGATGGGCTGGTCATCGCCGGCGGCACCCTGATCGTGAGCGCGGTGGATGATGGCCTCCGTGGCAAGGATTACCTGGTCGTTAAGGACGGAAACCTGGCCGTGACGGCTGGCGGCGATGGGCTGAAATCGGACGAGGATACGGATGCCACCAAGGGATATGTGCTCGTCGAGACAGGTATCATCAACATCACCGCCGGCGGTGATGCCCTGGACGCGCAGACCGATGTGTTGATCGCGGGCGGAGAGCTCACGCTGTCGTCCGGCGGCGGCAGCAGCGGCCGCATCGACGCCAATGCCTCGGCCAAGGGGATCAAAGGCCGGGTGAGTGTCACGATCGACGGCGGCACGCTGACCATCGACTCGGCCGACGACGCCATCCACTCGAACGGCAGCCTGGTGATCAATGGTGGCGTGTTCACCATCTCGACGGGCGACGACGCAATGCACGCCGACTCGACGATCGAGATCAACGGCGGCGAGATCCGCATCACCGACTCGTACGAGGGGATCGAGAGCGCCGTGATCACGATCAACGATGGCCAGATCCACGTCGTGTCGAGTGACGATGGCATCAACGTGTCGGGCGGCAACGACGGCTCCGGGATGAACATGGGGCCGGGGTTCGGCGGCGGAATGGGCGGCAGGCCCGGCCGCGGCAGCGGGCAGGACACCTTCACCTACACGGGCAACTACTATCTCTACATCCACGGCGGCTACCTCGCTGTCGACGCCGGCGGCGACGGGCTTGACTCGAACGGGGCGATCGAGATGACGGATGGCATCGTGCTGGTCAACGGCCCGACGGAAAACATGAACGGGGCGCTCGATTATATGGGCTCGTTCAACATCTCGGGCGGATTCCTGGTGGCGGCAGGCAGCGCTGGCATGGCCGAAGCGCCCAGTGCCTCGTCGAGCCAGTGCTCGGTGCTGCTCAACCTGGGCGGGACGCTGCGCGCGGGCGTGATCTTGCACATCGAGACGGAAGATGGCGAGGAAGTGCTGACCTTTGCACCGACCAAGCAGTACGCTTCGATCCTCCTCTCTTTGCCCACGCTGGCCAACGGGGTCACGTACGACGTCTACTATGGCGGCGAATCGAGTGGCACCCTCACCGACAGCCTGTATCAGGGCGGGAACTATGCAGACGGCACTGCGCTCGGCAGCTTTACAATTTCCAATGTGGTCACCCGGTTAGGCACGCGATAATCGCCAGACGTCCAACCCTTGGATGCTCGGCGTGGATCGTGATCCGCGCCGAGCATTTCTAGATCTGCTGCCCCTTGAACTGGCTGACGTATAGATTGTGGAAAAAACCCCGCCGGTCGAGCAGCTCCTGGTGCGTGCCCTGTTCGACAATCTCCCCGCCGTCGATCACCAGGATCTGGTCGGCGTCCCGGATCGTGCTCAGCCGGTGCGCGATCACAAAGCTCGTCCGCCCCGCCATCAGGCGCAGCAGCGATTTCTGGATGCGCGCCTCTGTGCGCGTATCTACACTGCTCGTCGCTTCGTCGAGGATCAAAATCCCCGGGTCGGCCAGGATCGCCCGCGCGATCGCCAGGAGCTGGCGCTGCCCCTGACTCAGGTTGCCCGCCCGTTCGGAGAGCTGGGTGTGGTAACCCTGTGGCAGTTGGCGGATGAAATGGTCAGCGTCTGCCAGGCGCGCCGCCTCGACACACTCCTCGTCGCTGGCCTCGAGCCGCCCGTAGCGAATATTCTCCAGCACCGAATCGGCAAAGAGGAACGTATCTTGCAGCACCAGGCCAAGAGAACGGCGCAGATCCGCCTTTCTCAGCCGGCGCACATCCACGCCATCAATCGTGATACCCCCCTCGTCCACCTCGTAGAACCGGGTCAGCAGGTTGATGATCGTCGTCTTGCCTGCCCCCGTCGGCCCCACCAGGGCAACCGTCTGTCCGGCGCGCGCCTCCAGGCTCATCTCCTTGATTACCGGTGTGCCCGCTATGTACGCGAACGTCACGCGCTCAAAGCGCACGTCGCCGCGCAGCCGCTCCAGCGACACGGCGTTGGGGGCATCCTGCACCTCTGGCGCCGTGTCCATGATCTCGAACACGCGCTCCGCGCCCGCCAGCGCCGCCTGGATCGAGTTGTACATGTTGGCCAATTGGCGCAGCGGGTTGATAAAGCGCTGCCCATAGCTGATGAACGTAGCAATGATGCCCACACTCACCAGCCCTTGCAGCGCCAGCCAGCCGCCCAAACCCGCCAGGACGATCACGAAAAAGTTGCCCAGCACGTTCGTGATCGGCATCAGCAGCAGGGCATAGCTGTTAGCATACACCCCTGCCTGGAACACCTGCTCGTTGCACTGCCGAAAGCGCCCCAGTGCGGTCTCGTCGCGCCGGAAGGCCTTTACCACCTTCTGGCCGCTGATTGATTCCTCCATCACGCCCGTCAGATCGCCCAGCTCTTTTTGCAGCCGTCGAAAGCCACGCCGCGTGTAGCGCGCCACGAAATTGGTGAACCAGAACATGATCGGCACCACCAGCACCGAGGCAAGCGCCAGCCACACGTTCAGCACAAACATCGCGATCAGGATGCCCGCCATCGACAGGATGCTGGCCAAGAGCGAGGTAACGTTCTGCGACACCGCCTGGTTGATGGCGTCGATGTCGTTTGTCAGGCGGCTCATCAGCTCGCCGGCAGGGTTGCGGTCGAAAAAGCCGAGCGACAGCTCCTGCAGGTGCTCGAACAGGTCGCGCCGCACCTGCTTGAGGGCCCGCTGCGACACGTCCGCCATCGTCCAGTCGGCAGCAGCCTGAAAAAGGTTGGTCAGCAGATAAGCGGCGAGCATTCCTGCAGCCAGTGGGGCCAGCCCACTCGGATCTTTTGTCGCGATATAACGATCGATGGCCAACCCCATCAGGTAGGGCCCTGCCAGCCCGAGCAGCGTGTAGAGCACGACACACACCAACACCAGGCCCAGCGACATCCTGAACGGCCCGAGATAGGGCAGCAGGCGGGCCAGCGTCCGCTTGGCGTCCTTCGCTTTTTCAATCTTGCCCGGGGCGGCAGGGCGCCTGCCACTCAACAGGCTGCGCGCGCTGCCCGTGCCCTGGCCCGGCGATTGGTAACTCATCGCCGCGCACCTCCTACCCCGTCGGGCACGCCTGCTCCATCGTACGCCTCCACGCCGTTGCCCAACTGGGAATCATAGATCTCGCGATAGATCGGGCTCGAGCGCATCAGTTCCTGGTGCGTGCCTGACGCGACGATCCGCCCCCTATCGAGGACGACGATCTTGTCGGCGTTCAGGACCGTGCTGATCCGCTGCGCGACGACGAACGTCGTGGGCAAGGTAACAGCGCCCACCCCATCGTGTCCCCACGCAGCGAGCGCCTCCTGGATGCGCGTCTCCGTCTCGACGTCTACCGAGCTGGTGCTGTCGTCGAGGATCAGCAGCGTGGGCCGTGTGAGCAGTGCGCGGGCAATCGCCAGGCGCTGTTTCTGTCCGCCCGACAGGTTGACGCCGCGCTCCTCAACGCGCGTGTCATAGCCATGGGGCAGTGCCAGGATAAAGTCGTGCGCCTGCGCCGCCTGTGCCGCGGCGACTACCTCGGCATCACTCGCATCGGGGCGCCCATAGCGGATATTTTCGCGCACCGTCCCTGAAAAGAGCACCGTCTCCTGCGGCACGACGCCCGCCCGCGCCAGGAGCGAGCCGTGCTGCACCTGGCGCACGTCCACGCCATCGATCAGCACTCTCCCAGCCGTGACGTCGTAGAAGCGCGGAATCAGGTTGACCAGCGTGGACTTGCCTGCACCTGTGGCGCCAAGGATGGCAACCGTCTCACCTGGTTCGGCGGCAAAGTTGATCCCTTCCAACACCACCTCGTTGCGCGCGCCCAGCTTCCCCAGGGCACTGCCGTTGTAGAAAAAGGCGACATCCTCGAACGTCACCCGCCCGCGCGCCGTCGCAGGCAGGGGCGGCGCACCCGGTACATCGCGCACCTCGGGCACCGTGTCGAGCACCTCGCCGACGCGCCGCGCCGAGGCGATGCCGTTGGCCCACACATTCGCCAGGCGCGACATCATGATCAACGGCGTCATCGTCGTCAGCAAATAGTTCGTAAAGGCCACGATCTGCCCCACCGACAGCTCGCCGCGCACCGCCCGCACGCCGCCCGCCCAGATGACCACCACCATGCCAATGTTCACAAACGTCGTCAGCGCCGGCGACATGCTCGCCATAAAGCGCATCACCTGCACCGAATGGTCGGTGAACGCCTCGTTGGCCTCCTCAAAGCGCGCGCTCTCGTGCCCGGCGCGCACAAACGCCTTCACCAGGCGCACCCCGGCAATATTCTCCTGCAGCACGTTGTTCAGCCTGTCGAGCCGCTGCTGCACCGAACGGAAGAGCGGCTCCATCTTGACTGCAAAGAACACCACGCCGCCCATCGTCACCACCAGCAACGGCACCATCGTCAGCGCCAGGCTGGGGGCAGTCTTGATCATCAGGATCAGGCTGCCGATCATGAGCAGAGGGGCGCGCGTGCCGATGCGCAGTGAGATCTGGGTCAGACGCTGCAGGGCCGCCGTGTCGCTGCTCAGGCGCACCATCAACTGGCCCGTCTTCTGGCGGTCGAGGTCACCGAAGGAAAAGGTCTGGATCTTGACAAACAGCGCGTCGCGCAGGTCGCGGGCCACACTCTCGCCCACCTGCACGGAAAAGACATTGTTGCCCACGGCAAAGATCGTGCTCAACACCGAGATGCCAAGCATCCAGAGTGCGGTCTGGAGTACGACGTCCTGGTTCCCCGCGGCGATGCCCTGGTCGATGATGCGCTGGATCAGGCGCGGGATCGCCAGGTCCATAAAAACGATGGCCGTCAGCAGGCTCAGTGATACGACGGCGCGCCGCCAGTAAGGCCGGATGAATCCAGCCAACTTGACGAGGTAATCGATCCCACGCTGCTTCGTTGCACGCTGTTTCATTGCTCGATTCTGTGACCCAGGATAAACAGTTAGCAAGATAAACAGTTAGCCAGGATAAACAGTTAGCAAGATAAACAGTTAGCCGGCTAAATTGTATCCAGATTCCCTGCTTTGTCAAATCGCTGCCATCCGCCGGTTCTATCCACCCGGTCCCCCACCTTGATTTTTCGCCCCAATTCAAGTACAATACCTCGCGTCACACGACCTGACAGTGGAAAGGACATTTGATGGACGAACAGGTACACCAGGCGATCCTGGAACGGCTGGAGGAAGGCCGGCTCCCATGTGCTGAGGCGCACGCCGTTGCCCACCGCTTTGGCATCGACCCTCTGTCTGTCGGCCAGGCAGCCGACGACGCCGGCATCCGCATCTCCCGCTGCCAGCTCGGCCTCTTTGGATATGGCCTCAAATCGGAGGGTAAACACAAGATCGTGCAACCCATGGAGAACGTGCCAGAACAACTGGCGGCGCGGCTGCAAGCTGCCGTACGCGGTGGAGGCATTACCTGCGCTGATGTATGGGATGTGGCCGACGACCTGGACATCAGTCGCCTCGACGCATCGAACGCCGTCGAAGCATTGGGGCTGCGTGTCTCGCGCTGCCAGATCGGCTGTTTCGCCCTATGAGTGTTGTGGTAAACAGGCCCCCCAAGCCCATCCCCCTGGAAAGCGAACCTGCCCATGCCCCACTACGATGACCTTGGGCGGGCGGTCACCTACTTGCGCGTGTCGGTCACCGACCGCTGCAACCTGCGCTGCGTCTATTGCATGCCGCCCGGGGGGATTGAGAAACGCCGGCACGATGAGATGCTCACGTACGAAGAGATGCTCGTCGTGGTGCGCGCGGCCGCGCGACTGGGCATCTCGAAGGTGCGGATCACGGGCGGCGAGCCACTGGCACGCCTCGGGCTGGTCGAATTCGTGCGCGGGGTTGACGCTATCCCCGGCATCGACGACGTGTCGATGACCACCAATGGCACCCTGCTGGCGCGCCACGCCGGTGAGATGGCACAGGCCGGCCTCGACAGGGTCAACATCAGCCTCGACACCCTGCGCCCCGAGCGATTTCAGCAGATCACGCGCCGCGGCCGCTTTCAGGACGTGATGGACGGCATCCTTGCGGCGCGTGCCGCTGGGCTGGAGCCGATCAAGTTCAACGCGGTGGTGATGCGCGGCTACAACGACGACGAGATCCCCGCCCTGGCGCTGACCAGCGCGACGCTGGGCTGGCACGTGCGCTTTATCGAGCTGATGCCCGTGGGCGGCAACAGCGACTGGACGGGCGACGCGGTGGTGCCCGTACCCGAGATCCGTGCCCGCGTTCAGGCCGCCCTTGGACCGCTCGTTCCCGTGCACGGCCCGGCGGGCAACGGCCCGGCACGCTACTACCACCTGGCGGGCGCCGAGACGCGCGGCGGCAGCATTGGCTTTATCGGCGCCCTCAGCGAGCACTTTTGCGAGCGCTGCAACCGCCTACGCCTCACCGCCGACGGACGGCTGCGCCCCTGCCTGCTGAGCGATTACGAGATCGACCTGCGCACGCCGCTGCGCTCAGGTGCGTCTGGAGAAGAGATCGAAGAGATCCTGGCGCGCGCCATCCGCACCAAGCCGGCACGGCACCACCTGGCGCAGGCGCTGTCGCCGCGCGACAGGACGATGGCCGAGATCGGCGGCTGATGGAGGGGGACGTGGGAGGCTTGACGCACCTTGACGAGGAAGGGCGCGCGCGCATGGTCGACGTGGGCGCCAAGGCCGACACCGAGCGGGTGGCGGTGGCCCGCGGCCGCGTCACGATGCAGTCCGGGACACTGGCGCTGATCCAGGCCGGCGATGTGCAAAAGGGCGACGTGCTCACCGTGGCCCAGATTGCCGGCATCCAGGCCGCCAAGCGCACGTCTGAGCTGATCCCGATGTGCCACCCCCTGCTGCTCACCCATGTCGGCGTCGTGCTGCAGCCCGGTGAGGGCGAGGGCGAAGCGTGGGTCGACGTCGAAGCCACAGTGCGCACCACAGGCAAGACGGGCGTCGAGATGGAGGCCCTGACTGCCGTATCCGTCGCGGCGCTTACGATCTATGACATGGCCAAAGCCATCGACCGCGGCATAACCATCACCGACGTCCGCCTCGTCTACAAGAGCGGCGGCAAGAGTGGAGAATGGAAGATTGGATAGTTGGAAGGCTGGTTAGCCTTCCAACCTTCCAGCCTAGAATCGAGCAAAGAATGGGTGAACAGCACATTGCACGCGGTGAGGTAATCGCCGTGTGCACAAGCCAGAAAAAGGGCGTGCGCAAGAACAACGTAGGCCAGGCTGACCTGCGCGTCGACTGGGGCGTCGTCGGTGATGCCCACGCGGCCGACTGGCACCGCCAGGTCAGCCTCCTTGCCTGGGAGAGCATTGAAAAGATGCGCGCCAAGGGGCTGAATGTGAATGCCGGCAGTTTTGCAGAAAATATTACCACGCGGGGCATCAGCCTCGTCGATCTGCCCATCGGCACGCGCCTGCGCCTGGGCGGCGCCCTTGTCGAAGTGACCCAGATTGGCAAGGAGTGCCACGACCGGTGCGCCATCTATTACAAGGCCGGCGACTGTGTCATGCCGCGCGAGGGCATCTTTGTGCGCGTGTGCGAAGAAGGGCCCGTGCGCACGGGTGATGGGATCGTCGTCGTCGAGGTGCCTGCTTGACCCTGCTCTACGTCGACTGTTTTTCAGGCGCTGGCGGCGACATGCTGCTGGCAGCGCTGCTCGATGCCGGCCTGCCGTTCGACGAGCTGCAGGCCGACCTGTCGCGCCTGGGCATTGGCGGTTACCGGCTGGAAGCGCAGCGCGTCACCCGCCACGGCCTGACAGGCATCTACCTGCAAGTGCACACTACGGACGGCGAGCGCCCGGCGCGCACACTGCCCGCCATCGAGCAGATCATTGGCAATAGCGATCTGGATGGTTATGTCAAAGAGCGCAGCCTGTCGGTGTTCCGCCGCATCGCGCGTGCCGAAGCCGCGGTGCACGGCACCACCGTCGACCACATCCACTTTCACGAGATCGGTGCCGTCGACAGCCTGGTGGACATTGTCGGATTCGCCGCCGGTCTCGCCCGGATGGGCGTCGACCAGGTCTACTCTTCACCCCTACCCCTGGGCGGCGGCACGGTGCGCACCGAGCACGGCCTGCTGCCTGCCCCCGCGCCCGCGACGCTGGCACTCCTGGCCGAGGTAGGCGCGCCCACGGTGCCCGGCCCCGCCGCCACCGAGCTGGTGACGCCCACTGCAGCGGCGCTGCTGGCCGAGCTGGCGACCTTTCGCCGCCCACCCATGACCCTCCGCGCCGTCGGCTATGGATTTGGCACCAAAGAGTTCGACTGGCCGAATGCCGTGCGCGTGTGGCTCGGCGAGGCGTTGGAACAATCCACACCGCCGGTCGGGTCAGGCGAGGTCGTGCTCCTGTCGTGCAACCTCGACGACGCGACGGGCGAGCTACTCGGCCACACCCTGAAGCGGCTGTTCACCGCCGGTGCCCTCGACGCCTGGTTCACGCCGATCCAGATGAAAAAGAACCGGCCGGCAGTCCTCGTCTCCGCCCTGGCACGGCCCGAGGATGCTGCCGCGCTGGCCGACCTGCTCCTGCATGAGACACCCACCCTCGGCGTACGCCACCAGCTAGTGCAGCGCACCGTGGCAGCACGCGAAATGGCTGAGGTTGAGACTCCCTGGGGCATCGTGCGTGTCAAGGTCAAGCTCCTGGCCGACCAGGCCGTCTCCGCATCGCCCGAGTACGACGACTGCGCCCGAGTCGCAGAGCAGGCAGGCGTGCCCCTGGCAGATGTGATGGACGCGGCATGGAAGGGGTACGCACGCCGAAACAGAATCGTGAGCAGGCCCTGACCCTCTCTCCCTCCCTCGAGGGGGGCTGGGCGGGGTGAATCCTACGATGCACACCGATCCCACCCTCGAAGCCACCGTCGAACAGAACTACCGCTGGAACCTGATCGTCAACGTCCTTGACGGCACGACGTTCTGGTTTGCGCTCAGCTTTCTCTCGTCTACCACCATCGCCCCCCTCTATATGAGCAAGCTGACCGACAGCCCGCTGGCACTCGGGCTGCTGGGCGTGATCGCCTACGGCGCGTGGTTCCTTCCTCAGCTTCTGACCGCCGGCTGGATCGAGGGGCGCGAACAGGTAAAGCCGGTCGTCATTCGGGCCGGGTTTTTTCTCGAGCGCCTGCCCGTGTGGCTACTCGTTGTCTCGGCACTGGTGGCGGCCCGGTCACCGGTGCTCGCCCTCGTCCTCTTTTTCGTGGCCTACACCTGGCGTGGCCTCGGCGGCGGTGCGGTGGGCCCTGCGTGGCAGGACCTGATCGCACGCTGCTTTCCCGTGGATCGCCGCGGGCGCTTTATGGGCACTGCGAACGCCCTCGGTACCGCGGCTGCGACGGCCGGCGCCGCACTCAGCACGTGGATCCTCGCCTCTTTCGCCTTTCCGTCCCAATTCGTGGTGCTCTTTGCCATCGCAGCGGTGTGCATCACGCTGAGCTGGTTCTTTCTATCGCTGACCCGCGAGCCGGCCTACCCGGCGGGCGGGCGCGGCAGCACGCGCCGCACCCTTGCCGGCCTGCCGGGGATCGTGCGCGCCGACGCCAACTTTCGGCGCTTTCTCGGCGCGCGGGCCCTCGTCGCCCTGGGCGGGATCGGCACCGGGTTCGTGACCGTCTCTGCGGTACAGCGCTGGGGTGTGCCCGATCGCACAGTGGGCCTCTATACGGCGGCACTCTGGTTAGGTCAGGCAGCGGGCAACGTCGTCCTGGGCCTTCTTGCCGATCGCCGCGGCCACAAGCTGTCGCTGGAGCTGGGCACCCTCGCCGCCGCAGCCGCGTTTGGGGTGGCCTGGCTCGCGCCCGCACCCGAAGCGATCTATCTCGTGTTTGTCCTGATCGGCATCTATTCAGGCGCCCTCATCAGCTCGGGCGTGCTCGTCTCCCTCGAATTCTCGGCGCCCGAGCGGCGCCCGACCTACGTGGGCATCACCAATAGCACAGCCGGGGTGGCAAACATCGCCGCGCCGCTCCTCGGCGCCTGGCTGGCAGCCCACAGCTACGATTGGACTTTTGCCGCGAGCTGCCTCGCCGCGCTCGCGGGCTGGGCGGCCATGCACTGGTGGGTGCGTGAGCCGCGCTGGGCGGGGATGCCTGTGCCGTGAGTGTCCTCATCAACGTCGTCCTGCCTGTTTTTCTCGTCGCCGGCGTGGCGGCGCTGGCGCAGCGTTGGCTCAACCTCGAGGCACGCACGCTGTCGCGCGCCGTCTTTTACATCTTTGGCCCGGCCCTCGTGTTCGACTCGCTCGTCACGACCGCCGTCGGCGACGGCGACATCGGCCGCATCGGCCTGACGGTGCTCGCCGCCACCGGGCTGCTCTGGCTAGTGGGCCTCACCGCCGGGTGGCTGCTCCGTCTCGAGCGCCCGACGCAGGCCGCCTTTTTGACGGCGATCCTGTTGGCCAACACGGGCAACTATGGGCTTTCGGTGAACCTGTTCGCGTTTGGTGATCAGGGCCTGGCCTGGGCTGCCGTCTATTTCACCGTGGGCACCGTCGTCACCAGTGGCCTGGGCGTCTACCTGAGCGCCGCCGGCAGGGCGCCCGCCAGCCTGGCGCTGCGCCGGGTGGTCACCGTGCCCATGTTGTACGCCGCGCTCCTTGGCCTGGCCTTCAACCTCGCCGGCTGGCAGTTTCCCGAGCCCGTGAGCAAGGCCATGCACCTCCTGGGCCAGGCCTCGGTGCCGGTGATGCTCGCCGTCCTCGGCCTCAACCTCGTCGCCACCTTTCGCGGGGAGAGCAACGGCGTGCACTGGCGCGCGCTGGCCGCACTCACACTCCTGCGCCTGGCCCTGGCGCCCCTCCTGACGTGGGCCATCACCGGGGTGGTCGGCCTGGAGGGGCTGGCGCGCGACGTGACCGTCGTCGAGAGCGCCATGCCCACCGCCGTCATGACTACCATCCTCGCCACCGAGTTCGAGTCAGATGCGCCCTTTGCTTCGCTGGCCGTGTTGGTCACCACACTGGCCAGCTTGGTGACGGTCACGACGCTCTTGAACATCCTCACCTGACGAGGCCAGGGATGCTGCCCCACATTCCGTCGCTCGACGAGTACCGTGCTGTCTATGACGACGACGACACCTGGCTGCCGGCGATGCGCGAGATCGCGGCGCGGCACGGCCTGGCAGGGCCGGTGGTCCGGCAGCCGCCGGGCACTCACGTTGTCTACCGCTTGGGCGACGCCATCGCCAAGCTTTTTTGCCCGCTGTGGCCACATCGGATACCCAGCCCTCACGCCACCTGCCGCGCCGGCGCTTCGGCCGCCGGCGTCTCCTCCTCTCGCCTGGGTAGCGGTGGGTCTGGATTCACGATCAACCGCCGCCAGATGAATGTCACCAGCCACATCATCAGTACGCCTGCGACAACCCCGGGTGCCCACGCCCCCAGGCGCTGGATCAGTAGCCCGCCCAACGCCGGCGCCAGCACCCGAGTCAGGCTCTCGAATGACGCCGACAGGCCGAGTGCCCCACCTACCTCAACACGATGCACCGACTTGGTAATCAAGCTG
Organism: Anaerolineae bacterium; assembly: GCA_016929795.1. Next base: position 8,464 of record JAFGIA010000136.1, on the reverse strand, counting down.
CTAATCACCGTATTCAGGATGCCCCCCCCCAGCGCCAGCGGCGCCAGCACCACCAGCAGTGGGGCCACGCTTGATACCGCCGCCCATGCCAGCAGCGAGGGCACCATCAGCGCCGCTGCCGCCAGCACCAGCCGTGTCTCGTCGAACCGTTTCGTCAGCCGCCCGATCGCCAGCCCCTGCACCAGCACTACCAACAACCCGACATATGTCAGAATGTAGCTCGTCGACTGATCGCTCAACCCAAGCCGGTACTGGGTGTAAAGGCTGAAGTTGGCGGTAAACAGCGCAAAGGCCAAGCTGTGCACAAACGCCACGTGCAGCAGCGGCCCAAACCTCGGCCTGCGCAGCGCTGCCCACATCTCGCGGGCGCTAAGCACGGCATGCTGCCGCCGCTCCGCCATCTCGGCGCGCTGCTCAGCCGTCAGCGATTCTGGCAACCACGCCACCACGCCTGCCAGGTTCAGCGTGGCGAGCACCACAGCAGCAAAAGCAGGTACCGCGTAGCGCGACAGCCCCGCAGCCACAAACCACTCGGTCACCAGCCCCCAGTTCGCCAGCAATCCACCCATCGCTGGCCCGACGATGAACCCCAGTCCAAATGCCGCGCCGATCATGCCCAGCCCTCGTGCCCGGCTCTCCTCGTCCGTCACGTCTGTGATGTATGCCCTGGCCAGGGCAATGTTCCCGCCCGCCAGCCCGTCGAAAATGCGGCTCGCAAAGAGCATCGCCAGCGCCGCCGTGCCGAGCGCCAGCCGCCCGCCCGTCAGCGAGGCTAGCAGCGCCCCCAGCGGCTCCACCAGGCCCAGCATCAGAAAGCTGATCAGCGTGCCGACGATCGAAAAGATGAGCATCGTCCGCCGTCCGTAGCGATCCGACAGGCGGCCGATGGTCGGCGCCGCCACGAGCTGTGCCAGTGCATTCGACGCAATCAGCAGCCCCACCAGCAGTGGCGACGCCCCCAGCGTGTCCGCATAATAGGGCAGCAGCGGCAAAAAGAGGCTATAGCCCAACAAGTCGACGAATACAAAGGCGAAAATCAGGGCCAACGGATTGCGTTTCACGTGTGAATCTCCTCTCAGGCGCTCTCTATAGTCATCGGCAGCATTGTATCATATATCCCGCCATTTGTCAATGTTTTGTCGATGACTTGGACATTAAGCCTGGGTAAAAAAGCTGCTTTCCACTTTCCTCCGACCTTCCAGTGTCGCCAACTGGCTCCTCCCGCCCACTCGTGTTATAATCCGCACCACTTGTGATTTGCTGCTTGTCACTTGTTCCTTTCAGGAGATCGACCATGACCGACCTCATCAACGCCGCCGCCTACGGCGGTCCCGGCTGGTCGCCGCGCACCGCATCGCTGCGCGACGAAATTGGCGTCCTCTGGGCGTCCTGCGGCATCGACTCTGAATGGGCACCGCTCAAGGCTGTCCTGCTCCATCGCCCTGGCCCCGAGTTGGCCGCCGCCGATCCCGACGCTGCCCAGCAGCTCGACGCCATCGACGCCGCCCTGGCCGCCGCCCAACACGACACCCTGGCCGCCGCCTACCGCGCCGAAGGGGTGACCGTCCATTATGTCAGCCCACCCGGTACGCCACCACCCAACTTGATCTTTGTCGCCGATCTCCTCTTCATGACGCCCGAGGGAGCCATCGTCGGCCGCCCGGCCTCGACGGTACGTGCGGGTGAAGAGCGCTGGATCGCCCGCCGCCTGGCCGACCTTGGCATCCCCATTCTGCGCACCGTGCGTGGACACGGCGTATTCGAAGGCGCCGACGCCGCCTGGCTCGATGCGCGCACCGTGCTCCTGGCCACTGGCCTGCGCACCAACACCGAAGGCGCCGCACAGGTAGCCGCCACCCTCGCCGAGATGGGCGTCTCTGTCGTGTACGCGGGCTTGCCCTTTGGCGCCATGCACCTGATGGGCACGTTGCGCTTTGCCGGCCCCGACCTCGCCATCGCCTGGCACGGCCGCGTGCCATACGCGGCCGTCGAGGCGCTGCGCGCCCGTGGCTTCCGCCTCCTCTTTATGCCCGACGAGGAGGAAACATCCCGGCGCAACACACTCAATTTTGTCACCCTCGGCCCGCGCCGTATCTTGATGCCCGCCGGCAGCCCGGCCACCCGCGCCTTTTTCGAGGCGGCGGGCATCGCCTGCCGCGAGGTAGAGATCGACGAGCTGGCCAAAGCTGCGGGCGGCATCGGCTGCATGACAGGGGTGCTCCACCGGAGGCCGGCGCATTGAGCGTCCACCCCGAAAGCAGGCCACAGTGCCATGCCCAAGCCCCTGGGCATCCCGCCGACCGGCGCGAGCGCCTGATCGGCATCCTGCTCGTCAACGTCGCCACCCTCACCTGGGCCACCAACATCGCCCTCGGCCGCTGGATGCGCCACGACCTTGGGCCGGCGAGCCTCGCCGCTGGGCGCTACGTCGTCTCTTCCGCGCTCCTGGCGCTGCTCCTCAGCCGCCGCCCACCGCAGGCGCGCCGCCTCGAGCCCCACCTCTGGCTGCTCGCTGGCATGGCCCTCACCGGCGTCGCCCTCTTTGCCCCTGCCCTCTACCTCGGCCTGCGCTACACCACCACCGTCAACGCCACCCTGATCAACGGCTTCGGCCCGCTCATCACCGGCTTGCTGGCTGCGCTGCTCATCCACGAGCCGATGTCGCGGCCCCAGGTGGCAGGCGCCATCGCTGGCCTCGTGGGCATCGCCATTCTCATCTCCGGTGGCTCGGCAGAAGTGTGGCAGGCTGCTTCTGTCAATCCCGGCGACCTGATCATTCTGGTCGCCGTCTCGCTCTGGTCACTCTACTCTGTCCTTGGCCGGCGGGTCATGCGCACGCGCGGTGTCCTCTCCGCCACCGCCCTCTCCTCCTTCCTCGGCACAGCGCTCCTCGTCCTCTTGGCCGTCGTCGAGATCCGCACCCTGCCGCCCGACATCAGCCCCCAGCTCCTCCTCCTCCTCGCCTATATCGGCATCGTGCCCAGCGTGGGCGGCATCCTGGCGTGGAACGCCGGCGTGCAGCGCCTCGGCGCCAGTGGCGCCATGGTCTTTTACAACACCCTGCCCCTCTACGGCGCCTTGATCGGCTTCCTGCTCCTCGACGAGCCCATCGGCCCTGCCCATCTCTGCGGCGGCATCCTGATCATCGGTGGCGGCATGTGGGCCGCTTCACCGCGGCGCTTTGAGAAACCAGGGCGGAGAGGGGGTTCAAAGTCGAGATCGAGTCGATCGTGAATGCCTGTTGATCCCGGCTACGCTGGCGCACGCAGGCCGGTGTGACGTGCCCTGGCGCCAACCTGTCCACTCGGCCAGGCACAATTATCCACTTGGCGGTTGCCGTCGCAGCGCGAATCGACTATAATAGACCCAGAGCAGGATGGGCCTGCGGAGCGCCTGCCGGAACAAAACCACGCGATGGTGCGTTATGATGTTTGGGCGCTTCCGATCCACTGTGCCCCCTGGAGAGGCAATGTTGCGAGGCAGCTTGCGAGGCAAGATCATCGCCTGGTCCTTTGTGCCCACGGCGATCATCCTGGTAGCCGTCGCGCTGGTCAGCCTGTACGCCTACCAGCGCGTCACGGAAAACCTGGTCATCGAGCGCGACGAGGAGCTGACGCGCCTGTCGGCCCAGCTCCTGGGCCGCGAATTGACCTCGTACGTCAACCCGTTCGCAGACCAGTACCTGGCGATCTTTGACGGTTTTATCTTTCTAGACGCCGACGGTGCCGTTGTCGCCGCCGAGCCGCTGCAGTATGAGCGCTACCGGCCCGCGTGGCTGCGCGGAACAGCATTGACGGATGCCCTCAACCAGGGACAGCCTGTCTACTCTGACGTTGTGACCGATGCGGCGCGCGGCGAAGAGATCGTCGTCGTGGCTATGCCTATCACGAACAGGCAAGGCGAGCGCACCGGTGGCATGGTCGGCTTTTTCCGGCTGGGCGAGCGCGCAGACAGCGTCCTCTACAGCAGCATCGAAAACCTGGTGCGTGGCGAGAGCAATGCCATCTACCTGGTCGACAGTCAGGGGCGCGTGATCTATCACTCCAACCCCGACTATATCGGCCACAACCTGGCAGGCCAGCCGATGGTCGACCTCGTCACTGAGGGCTGGTCGGGCGCGTATCGCACCGAGGACGTGGAGGGACGCCAGATCGTCGCCAGTTTTGCCCCCGTGCCCGGCACCTCGTGGGGCCTGGTGATAGAGGAGAACTGGGCCGCCCTGACACAGACGAGCCGCCTCTATGGCCAGCTCCTGATCGCGCTGCTCGCCCTCGGCATTCTCGTTCCCACCCTGATCGTCAGCATCGGCGTGCGCCGCATCACGCGCCCCATCGTCGACCTGATCCACGCCGCCCGCGAAATCGCTGGCGGGCACTTGAGCCGGCGCGTCGAGGCCCGTTCCGGCGACGAGATCGAAGCGCTCGCGGACCAGTTCAACCAGATGGCCATGCAGCTACAGGAATCATACGCGCACCTCGAACAGAAGGTCTCGGACCGCACGCGCGAGTTGGCCACGCTAAACGCCATCAGCGCCCAGGTGAGCCACAGCCTCGACCTGTCCGAGATCCTCAACTCTGCCCTCGACGAGGTGATCGAGGCGATGGGCATGGACGGCGGCCAGGCCTTCCGCCTTGATGAGGACCCAGGCACCCTTGTCCCGATCGCGTGGCGTGGGCTGCCCGCCCAGAACGACAACTGCTACCCGGCGCGTGCCACCCTGCCCCTGGCCGGCAGCCTCGCCGGCCGCGCGGCAGCCGAAGGGCGGCCGGTAGTCCACGATCTGTCGCTCCGTGCAAAAGCACCCACGGAGGCCTGGGCTGGATCGTTCGTAGACCTGGATCAAGACGACGGGCTGGCTCTGGTGATCAGCATCCCCCTGATCGCACAGGGCCGCCCCGTAGGCGCCATCAACCTTGGGAGCTGCATGCCACGGGCGGTGACAGCCGAAGAAATCTCCCTGCTTGCCTCGATCGGCCAGCAGATCGGCGTCGCCGTCGAAAATGCCCGCCTCTACGAGCAGGCACAACAGCTGGCCATCATGAAAGAGCGCAACCGCCTGGCGCGCGACCTGCACGACTCGGTCACCCAGGCGCTGTACGGAATCAGCCTCTACGCCGAGGCCGCCACCCGCCAGCTATCACGCGGCGCCCTCGACCTCACTGCCCACCACCTGAACGACATTCGCACCACGGCGCAAGAATCGCTGCGCGAGATGCGTCTTTTGATCTTTGAGCTGCGCCTGCCTGTCCTGAAAAGCGAGGGCCTCGCCGCCGCCATCCAGACCCGCCTCGAAGCCGTCGAAGTGCGCGTAGGCCTGGATACCAACTTTCGCTACGACGGCTACGGCCACCTGGCACCCAACGTGGAGGATGGTCTCTATCGCATCGCCCAGGAAGCGCTCAACAATGCCCTCAAACACGCCCAAGCACGCACCGTCTCGGTGCAGCTCCAACACGAGGGCCACACCGCCACCCTCGAGATCGCCGACGATGGGCTTGGCTTTGATCCGGCTGCCGTCGCCGAACATGGTGGATTTGGCTTGCAGACCATGGAAGAGCGGGCAACGCGCCTGGGCGGACGGCTGACGATCGAAAGCACGCCGGGCAGCGGCACCCGCGTGCGAGTGGAGGTCGATGCCGGCTCCGAGGCGGTCCCACCCGTGACCTCCGAACCAGCCATCGCCGGCACGACACACGACGAAAATACACCCCAGGCCGGCCCTGGCGCGTTGGCAGCCGCCAGGTCACGCCGTGAAGCGTAGGGGGTAGAGAACCTGCCCGCTTGTGGGCAACAGACGAAAGGAAGACACATGGCCGACCAACGCCCTATCCGGATCTTGATCGCCGACGATCATGCCATCGTGCGCAAGGGGCTGCGCGCACTCCTATCGACAGAGCAGGGCATCGAGGTAGTAGGCGAGGCACAGAATGGGCGCGAGGCCATCGACCTGACCAGCACGCTCAAGCCCGACGTGATCTTGATGGACTTGATGATGCCCGAGGTCGACGGCCTGCAAGCCACAGAGGCGATCACATCCCAGCGCCCCATGACCCGTATCCTGGTCCTCACCAGCTTTGCCGGCGACGACAAGATCTTTCCCGCCATCCGTGCTGGCGCCCTTGGCTACCTGCTCAAAGACTCGGGGCCCGACGAGCTGGTCGATGCCATCCGCCAGGTGTACCAGGGTGAATCGGCCCTTCACCCCTCCGTCGCGCGCAAGCTCCTGCGCGAGATGGCCGGCGGCAATGCCCGCCAGGCAGCCGTCGACGCCCTCACCGAGCGCGAGGTCGAGATCCTCCAGCGCGTCGCCCAGGGTCTGAGCAACCGCCAGATCGCCGACCTGCTCACCATCAGCGAGGCTACCGTTCGCACCCACGTCAGCAACATCCTCGCCAAGCTCAACCTCGACAGCCGCACCCAGGCCGCGCTCTACGCCCTGCGCGCCGGCATCGCATCACTCGACGACTCGACGTAAGGCGTGATGCGTGACGTGGTACGTGAAAAGCACGCATCACATCCCTGCGACATTTGTCGTAGTTGGCCTAGCTGCGACTAGACCTTTCTTCGTACCCCGGATCGTCCCTTTCTCCGATGACAGATCTGCCCATCCCTGGTATACTCCAGTCAACATTGTCTCTCCTTCCGAATAGAGCGTTCAGCACCAGGGCCTGCTGAACGCTCTAAAATTTTCTCTCAACGCCACGCTCTACGCGTTTAGTCGTAGGCACCTTACTCCCGTCGCCGACTCGCCCTCTCACCACATCCTCCTTTCCTCGTATCGCAAATCCCTCCTTTGCCCCATGACAAACCGCAGGCGCACGGATATAGTATGAATATCGTCTCAAAAAATCGGGGCGGGATGTAGGGCGGATTGCCAATCCGCCCTACATCCCGCGGCTTAATGAGATCGTCATGAATGAATAGTAAGCGTGTTGGGAGGCCGTAACCATGCACAACAGACAGGGGATCTGGGTGCTGCTCACTCTGGCAGCCTTGGCGGCATGCACAAGCTCTGGTCCCCTTCCCACCGTCACATCCACCCCCTATTTGCTCGCCTTCAATGTCAGCCACATCTCTGTCGAACCGTCGGGCAAGACCCACATCGAGCTTGCAGTGGCCAACAGGGGCACTCAGGAGCTGCCTGCGGACAAATTCGTGGCTCACTTTGCACTGACTCACGCCGACGGCACCCTCCGCTCCGCATCAGACACAGTCCTGCCACGGATCCCACCCTCCACGGGCGATCTGACCACAGTCGTCAGCATCAACGCCCCCCTCGAAGCAGGCGAGTACCACGCGTCGTGGGGAGCATCTGGCCTTGGCTCCACCCTGGTCACCTTCGAGATCGTAGCACGGAATGGCGGGCTACAACTCGGCAAGCAGGACATCGCTCACTTTGGGCCAGGACATCCCTATCCAACCACTTCATCGGGGCAGTAGTGTGTGCTACTCCAGCCTACGACAAATATCGTAGATCCCGCTACATATCGAGTGGGCCAGGCACGATGACAGGTCAATCATTGCTCGTAGAAAGAATCGTCTCTTTTACCGTTGAGAACTGATCTCCGGTCTGCTATACTGAGCGCGATACTACATTTAGGAGGAGTCCAGATGTTTAGCCAGAAGAACCTGATGTCCCTCTTTGCCCTGCTGATGGTTGTGGCTATGCTCGCTTCGGCGTGCGGCCCCGCCGCGACCCCCGAGCCCGGCGTCACCCAGGAGCCGGCCACCGGCCAGGAAGGTCAAGCCGAACCGGCGGCCGTCGAGCCGACAGCCATCGAACCAACGGGCGAAGAAGCCACCATCCCTGAAGGTGGCTGGGTAACCGAAGTCTCGTTCGCCGATGCCGACAACCTGAACCCGATCCTGTCGAGTGACGACATGTCGTCCGACGTGCAGAACCTGATGTTTGGCGCCGCTGTCGTGCAGGATGCGCAGTCGGGTGAGTGGATTCCGCAGCTCACGACAGGCTGGGAAGTGTCGGAGGACGGCCTGACCTACACCTTCCACGTGCTCGAAGGCGTCAACTGGTCCGACGGCACGCCGGTGACCGGCAAGGACTTTGCCTACACCTTCCAGGCACTGCTGAGCGGCCAGGTGGACTCGCCGCGCCTGAGCGCCGTGGACTATGTCGAGGCCGTGAACCTGGTCGACGACTATACCGTGGAGATCGTCTACTCCGAGGTCAACTGCGTTGCGCTGTCTGACCTGAGCCTGGGCTGGATCCCGGCACACCTCTACGCCGCAGACTTTTCCGACATCATGGACAATCCCGAGAACACGGCTCCCAGCGTGGTCAACGGCCCCTTCCTCTTCCAGGAGTGGGTGAAGGACGACCACATCACGTTGGTGCGCAATGCCGACTATCACCTGGGCGCCCCCAAGCTCGAGGGCTATATCTGGAAGATCGTGCCCGACGCCACCATCGGCACGCAGCAGCTCAAGACCGGCGAGGTCGACATCT
>JAFGIA010000135.1 GCA_016929795.1 Anaerolineae bacterium | reverse complement strand
GCAGTCAAGCCCTCCAGCGCCGAGGGTACTTGGGACGCAGGTCCCTGGGAGAGTAGGTCGCTGCCAGAAGAACCTTTTTTTATTTCCCCCCGTTGTCCTCTGTTTACCCAACACAAGCACGTAGCAAAAGGTTTCAGAATTGGGGTATTGACAACCGCGCTGTAGTGTGGTATGATATGACAGCGTTGTCGTTAGCGTTGTCGATAGCGATGAGAAGTCCGCAGTGGAGGAGGGTCGATCGTCGTGGCGGTTACCATGCGCGACGTTGCACGCCGTGCAAGCTGCTCGATCAAGACAGTCTCCCGCGTGGTCAACAACCAGGGGGAGGTGGCGGATGCTACTCGCCGGCGTGTGCTCGATGCGATCGATGAGCTGAGGTACAGACCGAGCAAGGTGGCCCGCGCGCTGGTGACACAGCGGACGGACACGGTCGGATTGATCCTGGGCGACATCTCGAACCCCTTCTTTGGCGAGGTAGCGCGCGGCGTGCTCGACACGGCCCAGTCCGAGGGCTATGATGTGTTCCTCTGCAATTCAGATTATGACCCCGACCAGGAGATCCGGGCGCTTTACTCGCTGGCCGATCACAACGTCGATGGGATGGTCATCTTTCCCTGTTGGGAGAACCAGGAAAAGCTCCAGGCTTTTGCAAGCCAGGCCCGGCCGTTGGTCGTCGTCAATCGCACCTTTCCAGATCATGCCGGGATGGGCCTGGTGATGAGTGACATTCGTGGTGGCGCGCGCAGGGCAGTGGATCACCTGGTGGCAAAAGGACACAGGCACATTGGCATGCTGGTGGGCAGGGCTACGCCGATGATGGTGATGGAGCGGGTGCAGGGTTTCCGCGAGGGGTTGATCCGCCACGGGCTGCCGGTGGTAGAAGAGTGGATTCTGACCGGCTCGCGGAGCATTGACGTGGAGCGCGGGCACGAGGCGGCGCGAGAGCTGCTCGATCATTATCCTGAAGTGACGGCGGTGTTTGCGTACAACGATCTGATCGCTGTGGGAGCTGTTCAGGCCTGCCACGAGCTGGGGCGGCGCGTGCCCGAGGATCTGGCGATCGTGGGCTTTGACAATATCGAGTTTTCAGGCCTGATCGTGCCCCCCCTGACGACGATTGGTATCGATCAATATGAACTGGGCCGGCAGGCGGTCACGCGCTTGCTGGAAATGCTGGCCGATCCGGAGGCCGACTTTGCGCCGATCCACCTCGGCGTGGAACTGATCGTGCGTGGATCGACGTGAAGGGGAGCTCTGATCGAGTCACCCTATTTTTCGACAACAGCCCTCGGGCTGCCATGAGCCGTCGAGGCTCGAAACTGGCGAAAGGAGGTGAACCACGCTCTCAAGACAGAACGGATAGGTTCCAAGATACGGGCCGCTACCCTGGGCCCGGGTGAAACTGACAGGCAAAAGTGCGGAGGAGGAAAAGATGAAAAAGAGCGTTTATCTCACGATGGTTCTCCTGCTGCTGGCCACGTTGGTGGCAGGCTGTGGAACTACGGCCGAGCCAGAAGTGATCCGCGAAACGGTCGTGGTCACCCAGGAGGTCGAGAAACAGGTGGTGGTCACGGCTACACCGTTGCCAGAGGAGCGCAAGATCGAGATTTTTCACTGGTGGACCGGGCCCGGCGAGCGTGAGGCCGCTGACGCCATGTTTGCCGCTCTGAAGGATGCATATCCGGACATCGAAGTGGTGGAAAACCCGGTGGCAGGCGGTGGCGGGGTGAGCCACCGCGTGGTGCTTCAGGGGCGCATGGCGGCCGGCATTCCGCCTGACACGTTCCAGACGCTGGGGGGTGCCGAGCTAAAGGCGTACGTCGACGGTGGCGCCCTGGAGCCGCTGGCGGATCTGTGGGAAGAGCTCGACTATTACAGCGTCGTGCCGGGACCGCTGGCCAATGCGGTGTCGGTGGATGGTGTTCCGTACGTCGTGCCGCTCAACATGCACATCCAGAATATCCTCTACTATGACATGGCCTTGTTCGATGAGCTGGGGTTGGAGCCGCCGGCGAACTATGAAGACCTGATGGCGGCAGCGGAGGCGATCAAGGAAGCCTACCCCGAAAAGGCCCCGCTCGGGCTGGGGACGACGGAGAACTGGGAAGCGCCGTTTGTGCTCGACAGCTTGATCCTGGAGCTGGGGGGGCCCGAATACTATGTCGATCTACACAAGGGCCTGATCGACGTCAAGACCGATCCCGTTTATCGCGAGGCCCTCGAGCGCCTCGTCGATCTGGGCGAGTATGTCTATCCTTTCCACTCGAACCTGACGTGGGATCAGTCGGTGGGCCTGGTTGTGTCGGGTGACGCGGCGATGGTGATCATGGGCACATGGGCCATTGGCGCGTTCATCAGCAATGGCTGGACGCCGGGCGAGGATTTTGGGGCGGTCACCTTCCCCACAGAGCCCGAGCGCATCCTGCTGTTCCACCCTGATACCTATGGCCTGGCGGCGGGTGCACCACACTCTGGCGCCACCATGGACTGGCTGCGTGTCGTTGCCTCGCCCGAGCTGCAGATCCCAACGGATGTGGCGCAGGGCGGCATGTTCGCACGCACTGACATCGCTCCGAGCGAATTTCCCGATCCGATCCGCGAGGAGATGGCCACGTTTGTCGCCGCCAACCCGGGGAACTTGATCCTCGACCAGCACGGCAGCATCGCACCGGCCAGCTTTTCCAACGAGTATTGGATCGTCATCGCCGGATTGATGGCGGACGAGAGCCCTGATATCGACGACTATTTGGCCCAGGTGGCCACGCTGTTCGAGACGTACGACGTGGAGAACGAGGCGGCCTGGTATCAATGGCCCTAAGGAGGGCGTTCACCCGGTAGCAATGGCTCTGGTAGGGACGCACAGTGTGCGTCCCTACCAGGAGTGTGTACCGTCGAAGGTGTAGAAGGGCAGGATTCGGAAGAGGGAGAGGATGTTGGCCGCACGCAGACTTCCGAAGCGAAGACGCAGAGGCGGCAGGACGCGCTTGACGCCGAGCGAGATCCTGGTCTTTGTCGTCCCCCTCCTCGTCTTTGTGGCGTTGCTGTATGGCATGTTGGGCTGGACCATCTGGGTTTCTTTCTCCAACTGGCAGGGGGTGGCGCCGAACTATGACCTGACCGGCACCAAGTGGTACGAGATGATGTTCCAGCACCCGCGCTTTGAGCAGGCGGTGACCAACAATCTGAAGTGGCTGGTGCTGGGTGTGATCCCCACCGTTATTATTGCGCTTTTTATTGCCTACCTCCTGGAGCTGGGCTCGTTCAAGGGGATCGAGACCTACACGCGCACGTTGATTCTCTACCCTGTGGCCATGTCGTTCATTGTGTCGGGCACGATCTGGTCGTGGATGTACCAGCCTGACAAGGGGGTGTTCAACACCATCCTGCGTGGGATCGGCCTCGATACGCTGCAAGGGCGGTACGTTACGAATCCGAGCACGGCGACCTACTGGCTGATCGTCATCTTTGTGTGGCAGTACCTCGGGTTTGCCGTCCTCATTCTGCAATCCTCATTCCGCACCACGGAACTGGTCGAGATGATCGAGTCAGCGCTGGTCGATGGTGCGAGTCGCCTGCGCATCCTGATCCAGATCATTGTGCCGAACATCCGGGGCGGCATTCTGATTCTTGTTTCTTTGCTCCTGATCTCGGCGCTCAAGGTCTTTGATATCGTGTATGTCGTCACCTTTGGCGGGCCCGGCTCGGCTACGGATGTGCTGGCCTTTTTTATGCTGATCGCGACCTTCCAGCAGCACCTGGTCAGTATGGGGGCCGGCCTGGGGGTGGTGATCTTTGTGCTGGCGTTTATCATTGTGGTTCCGTATACGATCTATGCCTTCAGAAAGTGGTTTGAATGAGAGCAGAGACACGTAATCTCAGGATCCTGGTCATTATCACGCTGGCCGTGCTCACGGTGGCCTATGTTTTGCCCATGTACGTGGTCGTGGTCACGTCGCTCAAGACGCCGGCGGACATTGTCGAGCGCCAATATCTTGTTCCGAGTGCGGACCTGCATTTTGAAAACTATGCCGAGTCGTTCAAGCTCATCCTGCCTGCGCTCAAAAACTCGGGCATTGTGTCGGTGGCGGTCACAGCCATGTCGCTGCTCTTTGGCGGGCTGGGCGGCTATTTTCTCAGCCGCACGCGGACGGCCTTTGCCAAGGTGCTCTTTATCCTGGTCGGCATTGCCATCTATTTGCCCTACCAGGTGATCTTGATTCCACTGGTGCAGTTTGTCGCCTGGCTGGGCAAGATCACGGGGACGAACCTGGCGCTGAGTTTGTGGGGCCTCATCCTCAGCTACCTGATCCTGAACGTGCCACTGGCCGCGGTACTGCTCGGCACCTTCTTTACCTCGATCCCGCGCGAGCTGGAAGAGGCGGCCGAGGTGGATGGCGCCAACCGCATCCAGATCTTTTTCAGGGTGGTCATACCGGTGGCGATGCCCGCCTACGCGTCGACGGCTATTCTCATCTTTACCCAGGTATGGAACGAGTTTCTGCTGGCGCTTACGCTTGCAACCCCGGCTACGCAGACGATCCAGATGAAGCTGGAAGAGATCCAGGGCAGTTTCGTCGCCCGCTACGAGCTGCAGATGGCGGCGGCGCTGATCACGCTGGCGGTGCCGCTGATCTTTTTTCTGGCGCTGGGCCAATACTTTATCCGGGGCATTCTGGCAGGGGCGCTCAAGGGGTAGGGGTAGGCGCCGGCAGGCCAGGAGAGTGTATGATCGAGTTGCCGCACCAGGAGTTCCGGCCAGAGGATCACCCCCATCGCAGATACAATTCTCTGACAGGCGAGTGGGTGTTGGTGTCGCCCCATCGTACGCAGCGCCCGTGGCAGGGTAGTGTGGAAAAGAGGCCGGCGGAGGCGCGGCCTGCCTACGATCCCACATGCTATTTGTGCCCGGGCAACGAGCGCGCTGGCGGCGTACGGAATCCCCCCTACGAAGGCACGTTTGTGTTCACGAACGATTTTGCCGCGCTGCTGCCGGATGTATCTCCCGCTGGCTCTCTTCTGGCCGGAGGGAGGGCTTTGCTGCGGTACGAGACGGTGCCAGGGACCTGCCGAGTGGTGTGCTTTTCACCACGGCATGACCTGACGCTGCCAGAGATGGCGGCGGAGGATGTGCGGCGCGTGGTGGATGTGTGGGCGGAGCAGGTGGAGGAGCTGGGCGCGCGCTATCGATGGGTGCAGGTGTTCGAGAACCGGGGGGCTATGATGGGCGCGTCTAACCCGCATCCCCACGGCCAGGTGTGGGCGGTCGACGCGCTGCCGAACGAGCCGGCAGCGGAGGACCGGCAGCAGGGGGGCTACCGGGCAGAGAGGGGACGGCCGCTGTTACTGGACTATGTGGCGCTCGAGACTGAGGCGCGAGAGCGGGTGGTGGTGGAGAATGAGCAGTGGGTGGCGGTGGTGCCGTGGTGGGCCGTGTGGCCCTTTGAGACGCTGCTTCTGCCGCGCCGCCACGTGTTGCGCCTGCCCGACCTGGCAGATGATGAGCGTGACGCGCTGGCCAGCATCTTGAAGCGGCTGCTGACGCGCTATGACAATCTGTTCGAGATGGCTTTTCCTTATTCGATGGGCTGGCATGGGGCGCCAACCGGGGCTGCGGCCGACGACCAGGCGCACTGGCAGCTCCACGCGCACTTTTATCCCCCGCTGCTGAGATCGGCGACGGTGCGCAAGTTCATGGTTGGGTACGAGATGCTGGGCGAGGCGCAGCGCGACCTGACGGCGGAACAGGCGGCGGCGCGCCTGCGGGCTCTGCCCGAGGCACATTATCGACAGGGATAACTCGATTTATGGCTCGACCCAGCCGCGGGCGCATTGGACGGCGCGGTGCCAACCGTGGTAGAGGGCATCGCGCTGCGCGCCGGGCACCTGGGGGCGAAACTCGGCGTCTATCCGCCACTGGTGGGCCACTTCCTCTGTGTTGGCCCAGAAGCCGGTGGCCAGGCCAGCAAGGTAAGCGGCACCGAGGGCGGTGGTTTCGACGACGGCGGGGCGCTGGACGGCGACCCCCAGGACGTCGGCCTGGATCTGCATCAGCAGGTTGTTGGCGGCGGCGCCGCCATCGGCCCTGAGGGCCTGGAGATCGATGCCCGAGTCGGCGCACATGGCCTCGAGCACATCGCGGCTCTGGAAGCAAAGCGACTCGAGGGTGGCGCGGGCCAGGTGGCGGCGGTCGGTGCCGCGCGTGAGGCCGACGATGGTGCCGCGCGCGTAGGCATCCCAATAGGGAGCGCCCAGGCCGACGAAGGCGGGCACAAAGTAGACGCCGCCTGTGTCCTCGACCTGCGCCGCCAGGGCTTCGGTCTCGGCGGCGTGTTGGATGATGCCCAGGCCGTCGCGCAGCCACTGCACAGCGGCACCGGCGATAAAGATGCTGCCCTCGAGGGCATAGATGACCGGGCCCGCCTCCCCCACCTGCCAGGCGATGGTGGTGAGCAGGCCGCGCTCTGAGGAGACGGCCGACTGGCCGGTGTTCATCAAGAGGAAGCAGCCGGTGCCGTAGGTGTTCTTGGCCTGTCCCGGCAGGTAGCACGTCTGTCCAAAGAGCGCCGCCTGCTGGTCACCTGCCGCCCCGGCGATCGGCACCTCGGCGCCGAACAGCGAGGCCTCGGCAAGGCCGTAGACGGAGGAAGAGGGGCGCACGCGGGGCAGCATGGCGCGCGGGATGCGCAGCGCTGCCAGGATCTCGTCATCCCAATCGAGGGTGTGGATGTTGTAGATCATGGTGCGCGAGGCGTTGGTTACGTCGGTGACGTGCAGCCGGCCGCCACTGAGGCGCCACATCAGGAAGGTGTCGACGGTGCCAAAAAGGGCGTCGCCGCGCTCTGCCTTGGCGCGCAGTCCCGGCACCTCGTCGAGCAGCCAGGCGAGCTTGGTGGCTGAGAAGTAGGCATCGACCACCAGGCCGGTTTTGGTCCGAATGGGATCGGCCCACCCCCCGGCACGCAGGCGATCGCACAGGGAGGCGGTGCGGCGGCACTGCCACACGATGGCGTTGTGCAGCGGTTCTCCTGTCTCGCGGTCCCAGACGACTGTTGTCTCGCGCTGGTTGGTGATGCCTATGGCGGCCAGTGCGCTGGCTTGGACACGCGCAGCCGCCAGTGCCTCACGCGCCGTGGAGAGCTGGCTGCGCCAGATCTCTTCCGGGTCGTGCTCCACCCAGCCGGGCTGGGGGTAGATCTGGCGGAATTCTTTTTGCGCTGTGCCGACGATGCGCCCATCATGATCAAACACGATCGCCCGCGAACTGGTGGTGCCCTGATCCAGGGCCAATATGTGCTGTGTCATGCGGTTCACTCCCATTTGGGGCACGGTAAACTGGTAGATTGGTCTGTCCCAATCTACCAATCTACCAACTATTATTGCCGGTACGGCAGATACTCTGCTCCCAACAGCTCACGCGCGATGATCAGGCGCATGATGTTCATTGTGCCTTCGGCACCGATCGAGTAGGAGCGGATGCCACGGATGCCCATCTCGATGGGCAGCTCTTTGGTGTAGGCCATGGCGCCGAACCAGTCGGCGACCTCGTTCATGATCTGAAAGCCGACGACGGGGGCGCGCAGCTTGGTGAGTGCCGCAGCGAGGGCGACGTCGTAGTGGGTCCTGGTGCCAGGGCCATATTTCTGGTCGAGGGTCCACGCCGCCTTGTAGGTCAGCAGGCGTGTGCTCTCGAGGTGGGCATAGTGATCGGCCAGGGGGAAGGAGATGCCCTCGTAGGAGGCGAGGGGGCGACCAAAGGCGTGGCGCTCCTTGACGTGTTGCATGCCCATGTCGAGCACCTTTTCGGCAGCGCCGACGCACGAGGCGCCAATGAGGACGCGCGCCGCGGAAAAGCCTTCCATGGCGTGGAAAAAGCCGCGGTTGAGTTCGCCAACGAGGTGGTGCGCCGGCAACCGGACGTTCTCGAGGGCAAAGCCGCCCGTGGAGATGCCCATGCGGCCCATGTCGTCGAAATAGGTGGGGGTGATGCCCGGTGTGCCCTTGAGGGGCAGGGCGAAAAAGCTGAAGGCGCGGTGGCCGGCCTCGGGGTTACGATCGGTGCGGGCGAGCAAGAGGTGGATACCGCCCATGTCGAGCGACTCGCGCACGCCGCTGATGAACACCTTTTCGCCATTGATCACCCACTGGTCGCCGTGGCGCTGGGCGTGGGTCTGGCAGGCGCCCAGGATATCGGAGCCGCCGCCAGGCTCGGTGGTGGCGATGCCGAGAAAGGCGTCGCCGGCGACGACGCGCGGCAGCAGCTCGGACTTGAGCTGGGGCGCACCGTAGCGGCTAAAGATGAACCCCCACGCCGCCTCGACGAGGTAGAGGACAGGCACGGCCAGGCTGATGTCGGCACGGCCGAGCTCCTCGGCGGCGATGGTGGCCAGTGTCCAGTCCATCGCCGCCCCGCCGTAGGCTTCTGGCGTCAGGGGCGCCAGCAAGCCAAGCCGCCCCAGGCCGTGAATGATCTGGCGCGGGATACGCTCCTGCGCGTCGATGTCGCGCACGCGGGGTGCGATCTCGGCCTGGGCAAAGTCGCGCACCGCCTGCTGCCAGAGGCGTTGCTCCTCGTTCCACTCAAAGTCCATGCACCGCTCCTATAGGGGTAGATTGGTAGATTGGTAAATTGGTAGGCGGAATTGCATTCCAATCTACCAATCTACCAATCTACCAGTCTACCAAGCTACGTGCCGTGGAGTCTACAGGCGCTCGGCGATGGCGCGGGCGACGTCGAGCGTGCCGCTGTCGCCGCCCATGTCGTAGGTGCGCACCTGGCCCTCTTTGATGACGCCGGCAATGGCCTGTTCCAGGGCGTGGCCCTTCTCTGTCTCGCCCAGCCAGTTGAGCATCAGCTTGGTGGCGAGGAGCATGGCAATGGGGTTCACGACATATTGGCCGGCGTACTTGGGCGCGGAGCCGTGGGTCGGCTCAAACACGGCATAGTTGTCGCCGATGTTTCCGCTGGCGCCAAAGCCGAGGCCGCCGACGAGCTGTGCAGCCAGGTCGGAGATGATGTCGCCGAACATGTTGCTGGAGACAAGGACGCCATAGTCTTCGGGGTTCTTGACCAGCCACATGGCCATGGCGTCGACGTTTGTCTCCCACAGGTCGATGCCCGGGTATTCGCTGGCGATCTTGCGCGCCTCGCGCACCATCAGTCCTGACGTCTCGCGGATGACGTTGGGTTTTTCGACGAGGGTCACGGTGGGGTAGCCGAACTTTTGCGCATACTCGAACGATTGGCGGACGATGCGGCGGCATCCCTCGCGGGTAAGGATGCGCACCGACATGGCGATGTCGGCCGAGTCGGTGTTTTTGAAGGCGGCCATGTTCTTGCTATGCTTCTCCAGGGCCTGGCGCACCTCGTCAGGCACGGGATGGAACTCGACGCCGGCGTAGAGGTCCTGGGTGTTCTCGCGAAATACCACCAGGTCGATGTCCTCCTTGAAGTTGAGGGGGTTGCCCTCGTACGCCTTGCATGGCCGCAGGTTGACATAGAGGTCAAACATCTGGCGCATCCTGACGATCGGGCTGCGGTAGACGAGCCCCTGGCCCTGCAGCTCGGGCACCAGCTCGGCCTCTGCTTCTTCTTTGGGCTTGGAGGTGATGGCGGCAAAGAGCGCGCAGTCGGTCTGCTTCAGGATGTCAATTGACCGCTGCGGAAAGGGCTCGCCCTCTGTGCGCCAGAATTCCCATCCAATGTCGGCCAGGATGTATTCGGCGTCGAGCGCAATCTTGTCGAGTACGATCCTGGCAGCATCCATGACGTCGTTGCCAATGCCGTCGCCCGGCATCAGTGCGATTTTGTACTTGGCCACGTTTCGATTTCCTCCTTGGTACGAGTTTCAAAATGGGATGGCCGCGGTGCGCGCAGTGGTGCACGGAGCGGCCGATTGTTTACGCTGCCGGCTGTGCGAGGCCCAGCTTGGCCTGGATGTGGGCTACGAGCCCGCCGGCGTTGAGGATCTCCATCACTGACAACGGCAGCGGTGGGAAGGTGTACACGCCCCGTGGCGTGGTCACCTGCCCCTGCTCAAAGTCGATGGTGATCTCTTGGCCTGTCTCGATGCCATCCACCGCATCACAGGTGACGATGGGCAGGCCTTCGTTGATGCAGTTGCGAAAGTAGATGCGGGCAAAAGAGCGCGCCACTATGGCGCCGACCCCTGCCTCTTTGAGGGCAATGACGGCCTGCTCACGCGAGCTGCCGCAGCCCCAGTTTTTGCCGGCCACGATGATGTCGCCCTGGCGCACGTTCTTGATGAAATCAGGGTCCAGATCTTCCAGGGCGTGCTGTGCCATCTCCTGCCGGTCGGTGATGCTGTAGGTATATTTGCCTGGAAAGATGACATCGGTGTTGACATCATCGCCATACTTCCATACGCGTCCGGTAATCTTGGTCTCCAAGTTCTTCCTCCACGATATACAACTGGCGGCAGTGGCGCCGCCTGCTGGTCCAAAAGGTGCGGTTCTGCCAGGTTCTGTCTACCCCCGCCGGTCTCTTGGCGCCCACACGGTGTGAGAGAGGGGCTAGATGGAACGCGGATCGGCAATCTCGCCCGCCAGCGCGGAAGCAGCGACAGTGGCCGGGCTGGCGAGGTAGATCTCGGCGTCGCGGCTGCCCATCCGGCCGCGAAAGTTGCGGTTGGCCGTCGAGATGGTGCGCTCGCCGGGGGCCATGCACCCTTCATGGGCGCCGAGGCACGGGCCGCAGCCGGGGTTGAGGAGTGTAGCGCCGGCCTTGACGAGGTCGGCGATCAGGCCGGCGTCTATCGCCTGTAGCAAAACCTCGCGCGACGCGGGGAGCACGAGCAGGCGCACCCAGGGCGCGATCTTGCGCCCACGCAGGATGGCGGCAGCCGCCTCCAGGTCTTCGAGCCGGCCGTTGGTGCAGGTGCCGATGAGCGCCTGGTCGATAGGCAAGCCGGCGGCCTCGGCGACGGGCACGACGTTGTCGACGCGATGGGGCCTGGCCAGTTGCGGGGCGAGGGTGGAGAGGTCGTAGTGGAGCACCTCGACGTAGGTGGCGTCGGGATCGGGAAGGATTGTCTCGTATTCGATGCGGGTGCGGCCTGCCAGCCATTGGCGCGTGAGGTGGTCGGGCGCGACGTAGGCGTTTTTGGCGCCCATCTCGGCGGCCAAGTTGCATAGCACGAGACGGCTGGCGATGCTCATGGCCTCGATGCCAGGGCCGGCGAATTCGACGGAACGATAGTCTGCCCCATCGGCACCAATGTCGCCGATGATGCGCAGCGCCAGGTCTTTGGCCGACACATGGTGGGGCAGGGCGCCGTCGACGACGATGCGCATGCTCTCGGGCACGCGCAGCCAGATCTCGCCGGTGGCCATGACGGCGGCGGCCTCGGTGCGGCCAATGCCGGCGGCAAAGGCACCGAGCGCGCCGTGGCTGGGGGTGTGCGAGTCGCTGCCGACGATGAGCATGCCCGGCAGCGCATGGCCATGCTCGGGCAGCACCTGGTGGCAGATGCCCTCGCCGATGTCGTAAAAGGCGTCGATGCCCTGCTGGCGCACGAACTCGCGCGTCTCTTTGTGGCTCTGGGCGTAGGTCTCGTTGGCTGCCGGCACGACGTGGTCGAGGATGATCACATTCATGTTGGGATCGGCCACGCGCTGCACACCAATCTTGCGAAAGGTCTTGGCAATGGCCGAAGTGTTGTCGTGGGTGAGAAGCTTGTCGGGACGTACGGTGACAATCTGACCAGGGACAACTTGTGAAAGGCCCGCTTTGCGGGCGAGAATTTTTTCGGCAAAAGTCTTGCCCATGTGTGTGTGCACCCCCTTTGTGCCTGGGCCCCCTGTGGAGGCCCGCACGCTGTATTGTATTCAAATTGGCGCAATGTGTCAAAATGGTTCCGCCTCTAGTAGCCGATTTGCCAACAGTGTGACAGAATGCTATAATGGGCCGCCCGCCCCTAGAGTGAAGGGGGCGAGCTTTTGTAACGAGGAGGAGTGAATAGGTGGAAGCGTTAGAGCACCAACTGGTCGAGTTCCTCACGAGCCTTTTCCAGACGATTGGATGGGGTGGGGTGGTGGTGATCATGGCGTTGGAAAGCGCCAATATTCCGATCCCGAGTGAAGTGACGATGCCGCTTTCAGGCTGGATGCTGGTACAGGCGCGCGGCCTATCGGCATGGCAGGCTGTGTGGCTGGGCGGTCTGTGGGGCGCCGTCGGCTGCACGCTTGGCTCGGTGATTTCGTACGCGCTCGGCGCGTGGGGTGGGCGACCGCTGGTCGAGCGGTATGGCAGGTATATCATGGTGCACGAGGAGGACCTGGAAAAGGCGGATCGCTGGTTCGGGCGCTGGGGCGACTGGGCGGCGTTCATTTCGCGCCTGCTGCCGATCGTGCGCACTTTTATCTCGTTCCCGGCGGGCGTGGTGCGGATGCATTTTGTGCGCTTTACGATTTTTTCCTTCATCGGCTCTTTTATCTGGTGCGGCCTGCTGGCGCTGGGCGGGTTCTACTTTGGTGAGCACTGGGAGGATCTGAGGGCGATCATGCGCCCATTCGATATCCCGATTGCGATTGTCCTCGTCGCTGGTGTGGCCTATTACGTTTACCGCCACGTGCGCAAGGGGAAGCACAGGTCTGCCGTGGTGGATGCGGAAGGGGGCGGCGCGTGAATAGGCAACCAGCACAGCCACCGCCGCTGGCCGACAGTTATGAGGGCCTCTTCAACCGTGCCAGGGCGCGCTATCAGGCAGGGGAGATGGAGGAAGCGATTGAGCTATACCAGCGGCTGACAGACAAGCTGGGCCGCTTGACAGAGCGCATCCTGGCCCGGCGACCAGAGCTGGGGGAGATGCGGGATGCAGCACAATTCGAACTGGCCGACGCACTCTACCAGTTGAACCGGTTCGCGGAAGCGCTGGAAGAGATAGAAGCGTTGATCGCACGCGAGCCGAAAGGGGTCGAGGTGCTGAGGCGTAATAAAGCCGTGCTGCTGGTGCTCAAGGGGGAGGTGGATGCGGGCCTGGCTGAGCTGTATGCGCTGGCCGAAGCGAATCCAGAGGATCTGAGGATCTGGCTGGACCTGGCCGGCGAGACGCTCGTGGAAGGGCGGCTGGCAGAAAGCCAGGCAGCCATCGAGCGCGCCCTGGAGGCAGGCCGCGCCCAGGAGGACGAGGATATTCTGGCCCGGGCCGAGTATCAGCGTTTTTTGCTGTTGAAGGAGCTGGGCCAGATCGACGAGGCGACGGGCGCCTGGGAAGAGGCAGTGGGCCACGATGCCGAGGCCGAAAAGACGGTGCGCGAGGTGTACGAGATGCTGACCGAGGCGGGCAGGTACACCGAGGCACTCGAATATGTGGCGCGTGATGAGAACGAGCTGCAGGCAGGGTTTCAGCGGGGATTGATTGCCCACGCGACTGCCCGGCCGGTCGATGCCCGCGACGCGTGGCGCGAGGTGGCGGCGATGGACCCGGACGCGTTTGGATATGGACATGACGCGTGGGTCGAAGCCGTGCTGCGCCTGAGAGATCCTGTCCCTGCGCTCGAGTGGCTGGAGCGCGGCCTGTCACCGTATGGAACGCCGCGGCTTTTCGTGCTCGCGGGGATCGCGTGGGCGATGCAGGGCGATACAGATCTGGCCGCGAGGATGTTTCAGCAGGCGCTGCGATTGAAGGGCCGGGAGCGCCCGGCCAAGAAAAAGCTTGAGAGCGCCGACTGGCGATTACTCAATATGCTCGTCACCGACGATGGGGTGAAAAAGGGGCTCAGATCCTACTTTGCCGTCGTCGAGACCATCTGGGGCATGTAAGCCCCCTAGCGGCCGGGTGGAGGTGGGGCGCTGACGCTGCGCTCACTATGGCCTGGCCGTTTTGTCGCAGGCGTGCAACTTGTGCTATAATCGGCAGGCACGCCCACATGGCAAGCGCCGAGGTGATTGATGCACTTTGCGGAAGCAAAAGAGGCATACTATGAGCTGGAGGGTTGCCTCCAGCGAGGTGAGATATCGGAAGATCAGTTTCTCGACAGGGTTGCCGAGCTAGAAGTGACGGACGCTGAAGGCCGTCGCTGGCGGATTGGCGCACGCGACGGCCGCTGGCTGCTGCACGACGGGCGCAACTGGGTGCCGGCGGACCCATATCAACACACCGACGATGACTTTTTGGCTGCGACGGTTAGTCTGCCGGCGGAGCCGCTGACTATCCCGGACATCCCAAGCCCGGATCGGCCGCGCCCGCGACGGGCACCCACCGCCGGCCGAGCAGGGGATGCGGCCGAGACGATGGCGGTGGCGCCTGTGCCCGCCGCGACGCGGGAGCGCAGGCGGGCCAGGCCGCGGCCAGCCGCGCCGGTGGCCACGGCGGAGGTGGTGACACCGGCGCCCAGGCTGCGCCGGCCGGCGCTGCCCCGGATCAGCGCTGCGCTGGCCACGTTTCTCGTCCTCGCCTGCCTCGTCGCGGGGGGGGTGTCGCTGTGGGTGTTGGTGTTGCGCGACCTGGGTGAAGGCACGCCGGCACCGGGGATGCCGACGGAAGTCGCGCTGATCGAGACGTATACGCCCCGTCCCGCGACATCTACCTACACGCCGACTACTACGCCGACGCCGAGCCGCACCCCGGTTCCGAGCAGCACGCCTGTGCCCAGTAACACACCGCAGGCGACTGCGACCGAGGCGCTGGCAGCACCCACGGCCGCAGGAGGAGTGGCGACGCCCGGCGCGGCGGAGCAGGGCTACGCGGTGCAGGCCGGCGAAACGCTGGCAGAGATCGCGGCTCGTTTTGGCATCTCTGTCGACGAGCTGGCCGAGGCCAATGGCATTACGAATGTGGCGCTCGTTCGCCCCGGGCAGGTGCTCACGATTCCGGCCGGCGCGGCTGTGCCCGCGGCAGAGATGACGGCGACGCCGACGTGGACGCCGATTGTGGTGGCTACCTCTGCGCAGCAAGGCACGCCAGCGACGCCCGACACGACGGCGACGGGTTCGCCCCCCGTCGCCGCGGCCACTGAAACGTCGAGGCCGAGTGCGACGCCGACGGCTACGGAGCTGGCTGCGACTGCGACGCCAACACACACGCCGACGCCGAGCGGGCCGACGGCGACGCCGCGGCCCACGAATACGCCAGCGCCCACCGTGGTCCCCACGGCCAGACCGTCGGCATTGTCGGGCAAGATCGCTTTTACGGTGTGGAACCGGTTTGAGAACAAGTATGATCTGTACGTCAGCCAGATTAGCGGGGAAGGGCGCAATCTGCTGGGCACGGGGTTCCGCCAGCCGCAGTTTCGCCGCGACGGCACCATGCTGGCGGTGAACGGCGAGGCGCCGAGCTTGGACCACCTGGTCAGGATGAACGCGAGCGGCGGCGAAAAGATCGAGGTGAGCAACTATTCGGAAGACGCGTACCCGACGTGGTCGCCGGATGGAACGATCGTGGCCTATTCGACGCTGGCGTGGGGGGATGGCATCAGCCGCCTGGGCATGGTACACGATATGTTTGGCAAGCAACAGGACTGGATCCGAGTGGCCCAGACAGAGATCCGGGGTGAGTATCCATACTGGATGGAAGACGGGCGCGTGGTGTACCATGGCTGTGACTTTTTGGTGGATCAGGGCGCGTGTGGATTGTTCTGGGTGGGCGCAGGGGGCGGAAATTATCAAAAGATCACGGGGAACGGCACCGACACGGCGCCGTCCGGGCATGGCCAGAAGGTTGCTTTTATGTCGGCGCGGGACGGGAATTGGGAAGTGTACCGCGTGAACATGGATGGCAGCGGGTTGCAGCGGCTGACGAATAATGGGGCGCAGGACGGGCTGCCGACATGGTCACCCGATGGAAAATCGATCGCCTTTGTCTCGAACAGAGGGGGAGGGTGGGCGATCTGGGTGATGAACGCCGACGGCGGGAACCAGCGCCAGCTCTTTGACCTGGGTGGCACCTATGGCGCCGGTGACTATGACTGGACCACCGAGCGGATCTCGTGGGCACCGTAGGCTCTGAGTGTGTTGCATGAGAATGTTGTGAATCGAGTGCCGGCCGTGGCGCTGGTGGCCCTGATCGCCAGCCTGGTCGTGCTGGCGACGTTGGGCACTATGCCGACGGCTGGAGAGCCATCGGTGCTGGGCACGGCGACGCATACGCCTACCGCGACGCTGACGCCGACGGCGACGCCGACGTGGACGCCCAGCCCGACGGCGACGGCAACGCCGACGCCGACTGAGACGCCGACGCCGACGGCAACGCCGACGCCGACTCGTACGCCTCGTCCCAGCCCCACGCCCACGGTGCCCACGCCTACACCGCCGCCGGCTGCGGGCCACCTGTGGCTGCTGCCGCCCATTGGTCCTGACACCGAGGGCGACAGGCAGCCGGGCACTTATTTTCCCTATGGATCTACTGGCGGCGGGCGCTACCGGCTGCACCATGGTGTCGATTATACGAACCCTGCCGGCACGCCTGTGCTGGCGGCGGCAGCAGGAAGGGTGATCCTGGCAGGGAATGACGCCGAGGTGGTGTATGGTCTGAAGCTCGACTTTTACGGAAACCTGGTCATACAGGAACTGGATCGGCGCTGGAACGAGGAACCGGTTTTTCTCCTCTATGGGCACATGTCAGAGCTGAAGGTGGTCGAGGGCCAGCACCTGGAGCCGGGCGACGTGGTTGGGCTGGTGGGGATGACGGGGGTGGCCATCGGCAATCACCTGCACCTGGAGGTACGGTTGGGCGCCAATGACTATGCAGCCACGCGCAATCCCGTCCTGTGGCTGAAACCTGAACCAGGGCAAGGGGTAATCGCGGGCCTGGTGGTTGATGCGCGGGGGAAGCCGGTGCCAGAGCTGCCGGTCACTTTTTTCCGGGCCGAGGCGCCGAACAAGTGGTGGCGCGAGGTGCAGACGTACGCGGCGACAGAGGTGAACCCGGACGACAGCCTGGGAGAGAATTTTGCCCTGGCCTACGTGCCGGCAGGCAGCTACCTGGTGAAGGTGAAGGTGGGGGAAAAATCGTACGTGGTACCCGTGGTGGTGGAGCCGGGGGAGATTGGATACGTCAGGATCGAAATAGAAGGGTGATGCGGCTGCCCGATTGGCTGCAAGAGGGATCAGGAAGGTGAAACGAAATCAGAAGCTGTTGTTGGTTGCCCGAGGGGGACTGGGGGTCCTCGTTGTCATCGTGGCCAGCCTCACGCTGGCGGCGTGTGGGAAGCGCGATGGGGTCGTGGAGGGCACGGTCCGTGGGGCGGACCCGAGTGCGGCGCGCATCCAGGTTGTGATCTATGGGCTAAAGCGCTCGGAGGAGATGCCCGGGATGGACGTGTTCCACAAGGGGGTGATTGTGCAAAAGGGACCGGTGGACGCGAACGGGCATTTTGCTTTCACGCTGCCGGCGGCAGAGTATGTCTTGCAGGTATGGGTAAATGGCTACGAGGTCGTCGACCGGCTGATCGAAGTCAAGTCGGGACGGACCACAACGCTGGATCTGGAAGTTACGCCCCCGCCGTCGTGAGCTGGCGCGGGGCGGTGTACATGGCGATGATGTTTTCTACGGGTGTGTCGGCCTGGAGGTAGTGAGCCGACGTACAGATGTACCCCCCACCGGCGCCCAGCACGCGGCAGCGATCAAGCACCTCGGCCTGCACCTCGGCCGGGGTGGCGTGGGGCAGGGTGTGTTGGATGTCGACCCCGCCGTGAAATGACAGGCGAGCGCCGAACTCGGACTTGATGCGCACCATGTCCATGCCCGCGGCCCGCGGCTGGAGCGGGTTGAGGATGTCGATGCCCATCTCGTCGACAAAGGCCCCGATTAGGGGATAGACCGCACCGCACGAGTGGTACATGATCTTGACCGGGTAGGGCGCGGTCCGGATGGCGGCGTTCAGCCGCTGGTGGCGGGGCAGGATGTAGCGACGCCACATGCGCGGCGACATGAGCAGCCCACCCTGGATGCCAACGTCATCGTAGGTATAGACCATGTCGAGCAGGCCACCGGCGGCCTCGATGACGCGCAGCGTGTTCTCGATATAGATGTCGGTGAAGCGATCCATGATCGCGCCAGCCAGGCCGGGGTTTTGGACCAGGTCGACCAGGAACTGCTCAAAGCCACGCAGGGCCCATGACCACTCGAAAATGCCCCCCACTTCGTAGCGGAGGGAGTAGCGCACGGCCGGAGCGGGTCCGGCACTGCCGTTCAGGCGCGCGCACTGCTGCCTGACACCAGAGACGTCCCAGTCGTCGGGATGGGGCCAATCCCAGGCCAGGACGTCGGCCACGGTCTCGGCACCGGCTAATGGGTGGCTGGCGTATTCGGCGTAGGTTCCAAACTCGTGGGTTACGTGGCGGCGATGGGTGCCCCAGGCGTCGACGAAGGTGCCGTCGGGAAGCTGGCGGGCGCGCGTGCCCACGTAGGCGGGGAGGACCATGCGGCAGTCGACGCCGAGCAGGCGCAGAATCTGTTCGTCCTCCTGGGTGCCCAGCGCCGCGCGTAGGCGGGCCCACACTTCGGGGACGGCCCAGAAGTCAAAGGGAACGCGGTCAGGCTCTTGATGGGCAAGCGCTGTCTCGACGCGTGCCCAGGGCGAGATGGGGGCAGCCTCCGGGCGGCCGTAGTGTGCCTCCAGGTAGGCACGCAGGGCGGCAGGGTCGGTGATCGGCGCGCGGGTCATTGTTTTTCATACGGTTTGCCGCCGGCAGCGGGTGGGCGGGTGCGACCGACGACGCCGGCGACGACGATGATGGTGAGGATATAGGGGGTCATCTGCAACAGTTCGGGTGGGATGGGCTGGTTGAGGAAGGGAATGACGGGCTGGATGATCTGCACTTTGACCTGGAGTGCGTTGGCCAGGCCAAAGAGGAGGGCGGCGAGAAAGGCGCCGATCGGGTTCCAGTTGCCAAAGATCATGGCGGCCAGGGCGACGAACCCCTGCCCGCGGGTCATGTTGTCTTCGAAGGTGCCGACGACGCCGAGGGAGAAGTAAGCGCCGCCGATGCCGGCAATGAGGCCGCTGAGGATGACGCTGGTGTAGCGCATGCGGATGACATTGACGCCCACGGTGTCGGCGGCACGCGGGTGCTCGCCACAGGCGCGCATGCGCAGGCCCCAGGGCGTGGCAAAGAGCACGTATTGGATGACGCCGAGCAAAATGAGCATGATCCAGACGGTGGGTTGGTTCTGAAAAAAGATGGGGCCGATGATGGGGATCTCGGACAGGACCGGGATGCTGATCAGGGCGAAGGAGCCGGGGGCGCTGAGGCCGGCGGGCTCGAGCAGGCGCAGGTTGAGAAAGCGGGTGGCGCCGGCAGCCAGGATGTTGATCACGGTGCCCGAGATGATCTGGTCGACTTGGTACTTGATGGATAGGACGGCGTGCAGGGCAGCCATGAGGGCGCCGACCAGGCTGGCGAAGAGCAGCCCCATCCAGAGGCTGCCAAAGATGCTGGCAAAGGCGACGGCGGCAAAGGCGCCGGCCAGCATCATGCCCTCGATGGCAATGTTAAAGATGCCGGCGCGCTCGCACATGACGCCGGCCATGGCGCCAAGGGTCAGGGGGGTGGCTGCCAGGAGCGTGCTCTGGACCATGCCAGGCAGGTTCATGCTGGTGCCGGCGGTGATCCAGACGAGGAAGGCAAAGGCCGCCAGGAGGGCGATGCTCCAGTTCATGACGCTGCGCAGTGACTGGAGCTGGCGGAAGAGACGCAGGCCGGCGATAAAGAAGCAGAGGCCGCCGATGGTGTAGAGGGTCGCGCGGGAGGGGAGGGTGAAGAGTGTGCCCAGTGTCTGATCGGTGAATGCCGAAGTGAACTCTGGCTGTGTGCCAGAGCCACCCAGGACGATCAGGAGCGCCCCGATGATGGCGATCAGCAGTGTGCCCCACACGTCCCCACGGGTGAGGCGCAACGGACTGGCATTCTCGATGGTTTTTGTCTCTACCGTCACGGTCGACTCCTATGCGCCCCACCCACGGGTGAACACCGCGACCTCGGCTTCCTCGCGGCGCGCAGCGCGGAGGCGGTAGAGGACACGGATGATGGCGGGTGCGGCGATAAAGATAATCACCAGGGCCTGGACGATCTGGACGATCTCGGTGGGCACGCCGGCGACGGACTGCATGCGGGCGGCGCCGGCGCGCAACATGCCAAAAAGAAAGCTGGCGAGGACGACACCGACGGGGTGGCTTTTGCCGAGGAGGGCCAGGGCGATGGAGTCAAAGCCATAGCCCGCCTGGAAGCCGAGGGCGATGTTATGGGTAATGCCCAACCCCTGGCTGGCTCCCCCCAGGCCGGCGAGCGCGCCGCTGAGGAACATGGCAAGCACGTAGGTGCGCCCGACGCTCATGCCGCCATAGCGCGCGGCGTTCGGATTGGCGCCCACCGTGCGCAGCTCAAAGCCCCACCGAGTGCGGAAGAGGAACCAGCCAACGGCAACAGCCGCGGCGAGGGCGAGGATAAAGCCCCAATGGATGGTGACGGGGTGGTCGAGGAAGCGGGGCAGAAAGGCGCTCTCGGCAATATCCTGGGTGCGACAGGTGCCCTGGGTGAATTCGAGCGGGCCGCATAGCAGCCACTCGCTCAGGCGATAGACGATATAGTTGAGCATGATGGTGGTGATGACCTCGTGGGCACCGGTACGCGCCTTGAGGAGGCCGGCAATGCCGGCCCACAAGCCGGCGGCCACGGCGCCGGCCAGGATCGTCAGCGGCAGGTGGAGATAGGCCGGCAGGTTGGTGAAGCTAAAGCCCACTATCACGGCGGCCAACCAACCGATGCCGATCTGTCCTTCGGCGCCAATATTGAACAGGCCAGCCCGGAAGCCAAGGGCGACGGCCAGCCCGGCAAAGATATAGGGCACGGACTGGACGATGCTATCGCTGGGACCACGCAGAGCGCGCAGGAGGGTCTTCCATCCATCCTCGGCGCCGGTCTGGCTCAGGGCGGTGAGAATGTTGCGGGGGTTGCCCAATGCCCCCTCGTACAGCGCACCGTAGGCGCGCGCCAGGTTGGCAAAAGCCAGGCGCACCGCCTCACCGATGTGGCCGTCGCCCAGGACCTGCAGCACTTCCTGGTCGGTGAGCATCAGGATGATGCCGCCAATGATCAGTGCCGTGACGACGGCCAGGGCAGGGACGGCGAATGAGCGGAGCCGCGCGCCGAGCCATGTCTTGAGCCAGGGCCAGCCCCCCTGCCCGGTGGAGACAATCCCCAGCACTATGAGCCCAGTCAGAAGGGCCAAAGGCCACAGGCCAAGCACGAGCAAGAGGGCCAGGATGAGCCACTTTTTGAGCAGAATGGCCAGGCCGAGGAGAACTATCCAGAGCCCGAGATGCGCCCAACGGGGCAGGCGGTTGAGGCGATCCCGCAGGCCAGGCAAAGGCGTCTCTTTTCCTTCAGTCAATGGTCAGCTCCTGTACACACGCTGGCAGTGTCACGCCGTCTCGGCGTGAGCGCCGGCCATCATCAGGCCCAGTTGCTCACGCGTCACGCTGGAAGCATCGACCGTGTCTACAATGTGGCCTTCGTACATGACGGCGATCCGATCGGAGAGGGCCATAATCTCGTCGAGCTCGACCGACACGAGCAGCACGGCCGTGCCCTCATCCCGCTTTTCGATCAGGCGGCGGTGGATGTACTCGATCGAGCCGACGTCGAGGCCGCGGGTCGGCTGGGCGGCGATGAGCAGCTTGATGGGGCGGGAGAACTCGCGGGCCACGATCACTTTTTGTTGGTTGCCACCTGACAGGTTCTGGACCGGCAGGGTGACGCTGGGAGTGCGGACGTCGAACTCGTCGACGAGGCGCAGCGCATAGCTGCGCAGGGTTTTGTAGCGGATCTCGGGGCCCATCGAGAAGGGGGGTTGGTAGTAGGTGGAGAGGATCAGGTTGTCCTCGACGGGGAAGCTCAGCACCAACCCATCTTCTTGCCGATCCTCGGGGATGTGCGCCACACCGAGCTCGGTCACGGTGCGCGGGGTGGCGTTGGTTACGTCACGCCCGAGGACGCGAATGGAGCCACCAGTGGCAGGCCGCAGGCCGGTGATGACCTCGACCAGCTCGGTCTGGCCGTTGCCCTGCACGCCCGCGACGCCGAGCACCTGGCCGGCACGCACCGACAGGGTTACGCCGCGCAGTGCAGGATGAAGACGCTGGTCCAGCGCGGTCAGGTTTTCGACCTCGAGCACGATGTCGCCGGGATGGGCAGGGCCCTTGTCGACGACCAGCGCGACCTCGCGGCCGACCATCATCTCGGCCAGCTCCTGCTCGGAGGTTTCGGCCGGCGACGTCTGGCCGGTGACCCGCCCATTGCGCAGCACAACAATGCGGTCGGCAATGGCCATCACTTCTTTGAGTTTGTGCGTGATAAAGATGATCGATTTGCCCTGGGCCGTGAGGCTGTGCATGATCTCGAACAGTTCCTCGGTCTCTTGGGGCGTGAGGACGGCGGTGGGCTCGTCGAGGATCAGGATTTCGGCCTCGCGGTAGAGGGTCTTGATGATTTCGACGCGCTGCTGGATACCCACAGGCAGATCAGCGATGAGCATTTCGGGATCCACTGCCAGCCCATACTGGGAAGAGAGGGCACGGATGCGGCGTGCGGCGGTGTGGCGGTCGAGGGTGGTGCCGATCACGCGCATGGCGGGGTGGGATAGGGCAGCAAAGAGGATGCCCAGGACGACGACGAGAGGGATCCGAGCGAGGGCACCCAGGTAGTAGGTGACGGCGGCAGCAGCCCCGGCAGCCAGGAGGGCGACGAGAGGAAAGTAGAGGGGAAAGCTGAGCCGGCGGCTGAGCCAACTGAGGAAGAGAAAGAGGCCATAGATGGCAGCGGTGGCAGCGGTGCCAGCGGCTATGGCCAGCAATGTCTGGCCGAAGGTATCAAAAGCAAAGAAGCCGCCGATCAGGAAGAGCAGGGCGCCAATCGCGGCCGAGATGGCAAGGGTGATCCAGGAAAAAGAAAAGCGTGTGGGCTCGGTGCCCATGACAATGTTCTCGGCCACGGTGAACACGGGCACTAACTGAAAGTGCTGGTGCACCATGCCGATGCCAAGCTCGATGGCGTCGTTGGGGTTGTCGATCTGGACGGGCTCACCGCGGACCTCCACCCGCCCCTCGTCAGGGGTGTAGAGGCCATAGAGGATATTCATCAGGGTGCTTTTGCCGGCACCGTTTTCACCCAGGAAAGCCAGGATCTCGCCCTGTTGCAGAGAAAAGCTGACGTGATCGTTGGCCAGCACGCCCGGGAAGCGTTTGGTGACGTCGTACACCTCCAGGATTGGGGCCATCGTCGCTCCCTGTGTTATGTTGCATCAAGGGGTGGTGCCAGGCAGCCGGTGCCCCGGACCACCGGCACCACCCCAGGGCTGGTTCTATATGCCGGCGGGTCTACCAGCCGGTGTCGATCTCGCCGGCGATGATGCCAGCGATGATGGCTTGCACTTCGGCGTCGAGCTCGGCCGGGATCTGGCCATCAAAGTCGTGGTAGGG
>JAFGIA010000134.1 GCA_016929795.1 Anaerolineae bacterium | reverse complement strand
TTGGGGTGCCAGATGCGCTGGATCGTGTTCATCGGGTGGTCCTGGCTCACGGCGTCGACGCCCAGCCATTTGAGCTTCTTCTCGATGCACCACCGCGAAAAGTCGGGCGACGGGCCGGGGTGCCGGATCATGTAGCGGAACTCGTCCGAGTCAGGGCTGTTCCAGCCATACTTGTGCCAGCCCGTCTTGGTGATCAGAATGTCGCCCTCGTGCACGTCGACGACCGACTCGATCATCTCGGGGGTATAGACGCTGACGTCACTCACCAGGTGCGAGATATCGGCGATCACGCCAGGGCCCACCCACTCTTGCAGCGGCACTTCGCCGATCGTCCGCCCGTTCGGATAAAAGTGCTTTTCGCCATCCATGTGCGTCGCCAGGTGGAAACTCGCCTTGCAGATCGAGCTATTGCGCCCCAGGCCGAAATACTGTCCACCAACGCGCTTGATGTACTTGACCGACAGCGGCTCGTAGTTGGCCCACTGGGGCGTCATGACGCTGAAGGGCAGCGTCAGGTCGAGCATCTGGGCCGATTCCATCATCTGATAGAAATCTTTATCGCCCATCCCGTCCGGCGCCTGCATCGCCACCACGCGCGACCACGCTGCCTCGGCTTCGGCGAGGGGGATCGGCATGACCATGATCCAGGCCCGCTGGCCCTTCAGCTCGTCGATCTGGCCCACGATCGACTCGACCAGCAGCATGCCCGCTTTGGGCATCGTCGAATGCGTGAGATGGTAATACCCGGCGGGTGGGAACATCTCGTCCCACGTCTTGCCATACTCCGCTTTCAGCTTGGCCTCAGCCTTTTCGAACTCGTTGGCGTGCATGTAACGCAGGTTGGTATTCATCGGGTGCTCGGCCGAGCCGCAGTCGACGCCGATCAGCTTTAGCTCCATGTCGAGCGCCCACGGGAAAAACTCGGGCGACGGCCCCGGGTGGCGCACCAGGAAGCCAAACTCTTTTGACTCGACGCCGCCCTGCGCCTTTGGGTTCACCACGTCCGGCTGGTCCCACGAGTAGCGGTGGTAGCCGGTGTTGATGATCAGGATGTCGCCCTTTTTGACGTCGGCGCGGTCGGTGATCATCTGTGGGGTATAGAGCGCATAGTCGGACATCAGATCCGAGATGTCGACGACGACGCCTCGCCCCGTCAGCTCGCTGAGCGGAATGTCGGCGATCGACCGCATCCCCGAGTGGAATGCGCGCTCGCCCACCAGGTGGGTGCCCACCGAGTTGCTCCACTGGATGAGCTGGCCGTTCGCACCCAGCCCGCCGCCATAAGCCCCGGTCACGCGCTTGAAAAAGTGAATCTCGAGCGCCTTGTCTCCTGGCCATGGAGGCGTAAAGATGCTGCACCCTTGTGTCAAATCGTACAACTTGGCATTGGTCATGGTTTGGATGAATTGCTCACGCTCCATTGCATACCTTCCTTTCTCTTGGCCTATGCTTTCGCTTGGGAGGCAATCAGGTCCCGCTCCCGCGCTTGCAGATCCGCCCGTCCGATCTTGCCCGTCGGCGTCATGGGCATGGTGCGGATGATCTCCAGCAGCTCCGGGCTGCTATCCATGCCCAGGTCGGCGCGACAGTGCTCCAACAGATCCTGTGCCGTCGCCGATGAGCTGGTGTGCAGCTCGACAATCGCCTTCGGCACCTGTCCCCGAACAGGATCAGGGCTGCCGATTACGCACGCGTAGCGCACGGCAGGGTGGCGAAGCAGGCTCTCCTCCATGGGACGCGGAAAGACCACCTGGCCATCGCGCACGATGCGCTCGCTCCAGCGTCCCAACATCGAGATGTAGCCCTCCCGATCCATCCTGCCCATGTCGCCTGTATGCAGCCAGCCCCCGTGCAGCACTTCTGCGGTCTTGTCGGGCATGTTCCAGTAGCCCAGCATCACACCAGGCCGGATAAGGATCTGGCCCGGCTGGCCGATCGGCACCTCGCGGTCCTCCCCGTCGGCGACGCGCACCTCACGATCCGGCAGCGTCGGCCCGATAGCGAACATGCGCTGCTCCGGCTCCCGGCGTGGATACCCCAGGCCGCAGAATCCACCGAGCTCGCTCAGCCCATAGCTCTCGACGACAAACACCCCCAGATCGTCGACAAAGGCGCGCTTCATATCGGGCGGCACCGGTGCGCCGCCGGAGAGGAGCATCCTGAGGGCGTCCGGCTTTTTCCCTCGCGTGCGGCACACGTGCAGCAGGTCGGCAAAGAGAAGCGGATTGCCGGCCATCATGGTGACACCGCGCCGCTCCATCTCGTCCCACGCCGTGCCCGCGTCCCAGCGGCTCATGACACCGATCGCCGTGCCGCGGTGGGTGCCGGGCAGGAGATTGGCGACCAGGTGGAAGGAGCTGGACAGCGCCGTGGGTCCGAGGGACACATCGGCGCTCGTCAGCCCCAGCCGCTCGGCGATGCAGTGCGTGGCGCGGGCCGTGTAGCCGTGCGCCAACAGCGCGCCCTTGGGTGCGCCCGACGAGCCGGAGGTGTAGGACAGATGGGCGGCATCCATTTCGTCGACGTCGTCAGGTGGCGGCGGCAGTACCGAGTCGAGCAGCGTGTCCCAGGCCAGTGAGCCTTCGCATGGCCCATCATAGCAGATATAGTGCTGCACGCTGGGCATCTGGCCGCGCGCGGCGGCAATGACGTCGTGCCTGTCGCCGGTATAGATCAGCACCTTCGGCGTCGAATCATTCACGTAATAGACCAGATTTTCCGGCTGCAGCACGCTGATGTGCGTCGAGATAGCACCCAGCCGCCACGCGCCGAACATGGCCAGCACATAGTCCAGCCCGTTGTGGGCAAAAATGCCGACGCGGTCGCCCTTGACGACGCCCAGCTCGCACAACGTCCCGGCGACCAGATCGACCAGCTCGACGCCCTGGGCATAGGTGATCGACCGGTCGCGATCGGTCCAGTAGACAAACGTATTGTCAGGCACACGCCACGCCGTGCGCCGCAGCATCCTGTTGAACGTCGTATAGCTCAAAATACCAATCTCACTAAAACCCGTACGTTTCGGCGAATGCTATCACCGCATCCTCAAACATCTTTATGGGTGGGCGCACCAGCCCCGCGCCGACCTGGCCGACACCTGCATCTTTGTGCGCAATGCCCGTGTTCACGCGCGGCGTGATGCCCTTTTCGACCACCTTGCGGATGTCGATGCCCGTCGGTGTGCCGCGAAAGTCGAGGGGCGGCATGGTAAAGTACTTGTGCTCGGCCACTGTGATCTCGTACATTTCGAGCGTGGCGTTGATGGCATCCTTTGGCGTGCCGCTGACGAACGTCACGATCGCCGGCGCGCTGGCCATGGCAAAGCCGCCGATGCCCGCCGTCTCGGTGATGACGCTGTCGCCAATGTCGCCGCTGGCGTCGGCAGCGGTAAAGCCGGGGAAGTAGAGGCCCTGCGGCGTGGCCACCGGTGCCGTGAACCAGCGGTCGCCCAGGCCACTGACGCGGATGCCGAAATCGGTGCCGTTGCGCGCCATGGTGCTCACCATCGTGCTGCCCTCCACCCCGTGGGCCGCGTCGGCCATGCCCTTGCAGGCAGCCATCACCGGGTTGAGCACGCTCAGCGCATTGTCGCCCAGGAATTTGAGAACGTCGGCGGCGGTGCCCGGATCGGGCGCCGTCCGCGCGATAAAGGGCGCCAGGCGCGTCGTGTAGAGGATCGAGCCGGCCTTGTTCCGGTTGTGCCCCTCATCGCCCATGGCCAGCGCCTCGCCCAGCAGCGCGCGGATGTCGATCCCGCCGCTGGCCTCGAGAGCACGCGCCAGCACCGGCCCCATGACCTCTTCCATCCAGCGCAACTTGTCGAGCACCTCGTCGCTGTACGCGCCGTAGCGCAGCACCTTGCCATACCCCTCGTTCAGGCCCGAGTAGGACTTGTTGCCGTGCGTCTTGTTCTCGAGAATATACACGGACATCGACGGGCTGATCAGCCCTGCCATCGGCCCGACGGCCTGGTGGTGGTGGCACGGGTCGAGCGCAATCTGGCCCGAGGTCACCAGCCGCTCAGCCTCGGCCATGTCCTTCGCCTTGCCCTCAAAAATGAGCGCCCCGGTGATCGCCCCGCGCATCGGCCCCGACGCCCGCTCCCACGTGATCGGCGGCCCCGCGTGCAGCAGGAGATCCTCGCGCATCCCCGGCACCACGTCGATGGCCTTACCCAGCCCGATCAACACCGGCTGCGCCTCCATCATCCGTTCGACTGCTTGTGCGTTTGCTTTGTCAATGTCCACGTCCTTACCTCCTCCCGTCATTGGATAGTTGGCTAGTATCCAATATCCACCCTACCGCAGCCGCTGCCCCGGCTCGAACCGCGACCGCGCCTCCTTCAAAATCTCTTCGTACAGCTCCAGGTTGCGGTCTTGCAGGTGGTCGAACACCTGCAGCGCCTTGCTGCCCCACGTCACGTACTTGAGCGGCTCGGGGTCCAGTTTCGCGGCGATAATCTCCTCGCCGCCACGCGCCTGCGCCAGCCGCCACGCGATCGGCGTCACGATCATGCTGTGTCCGAAATAGTAGCTCCCACCGGCATCAGGTCCGACCGAGTTGGTGGCGACCACATATACGTGGTTGTCGTACGCCCGCGCACAGTTGGTGATGTACCAGATGTCAAAGCTGCGCAGCAGCGCCGAGGGCCGGGCAATGACCTCGGCCCCCTTGACGGCGAGCAGCCGTGACAGCTCCGGAAAGTCGCCGTCGTAGCAGATGATCATGCCGATCGTGCCCAGCGCCGTCTCGAACACGTCGGC
The DNA here is from genome assembly GCA_016929795.1 of Anaerolineae bacterium. The sequence continues at coordinate 21,972 of JAFGIA010000134.1, read as the reverse complement.
GCGGTTTCCAAGCGTCACCCACCCGCCGGTGTCGCAGCGCTCCAGCGGGAAGGGGTGCGTCTTGTCATAGATGCCAATGATCTCGCCGTCGGGACCGATCAGGATCGACGAGTTGTAGACGACACCCCGCTCAGGCCCGCGCCGGTAGGTGGGCCACACGACGTGCACCCCGTGTGCCCTGGCCGCCTTTTGCACCTCGGCCGTGATCCGTCCCGGCGCCTCGTCCACCAGGTCCCACAAGCCATCGGCGTCGAGGCCGGTCACAAATGTGGTGGTCACCGTTTCCGGAAAGACCACCAGCTCTGCCTCGTACTCCCTCACCGCGCGCTCCAGCCAGGCGACGCCCTTTTCCACGTTGCCCGGCACGTCGTTGGGGGTGACGGCCATCTGCACGCACGCGGCCACAAACTCTTTCATCGTTTCATCCTCTCCAGAAGTGCCGCCAGCCGCTCGTTGCCGCCGGCCGGTGGCTTCCAGTCGACGTGGACCACGCGCGCTCCCTGCGCCTTCAAGCTTTCGGCAAAGGACCCCAGGCCGGCGTTGATCGCTGCCAGCGGCTGGCGCAGCACGTCGAGTGCCACCTCTGTCCCCTTGGGCGGCGGCTCGACGTCGGGCAGCGGTTCTCCGCCCCCCCGGGCGGCTGCCGCCTGGCGCCCGCCCACCAGCCGGGCCGTGGCGCGCACCGCCTCCTCGTTGCTGGTAAACACCTCGACGCCGGCCTCCTCCAGGCGTGTCACCTGCGCCGCCATATCCTGCGGGTCCTCGTCGGTACCCACCACCACGGCCATCACCGCCAGGGGACGGCCCGCCTCTTGTGCCGCTGCCCGTGCTTCCGCAATCGCCGGCGCCAGACCTGACGCGGGATCGGGGTGCGCGCCATAGCCGAGCACGACGTCGAGCAAAATCAAAGCGACCTCCGGATCCTCTGCCTCTTGCTTGAGGCGCCGGATGCGGAGGTCGTTGTCCATCATCGGGTGCAGTCGCCCCACCGTGAACACGTCTTCACCCAGGTCCACGATGGTGTGCTCGCGGCTGAGCATCGGGTTCTCCAGCCGATGATCGGGACGCAGCGGCACGTTGGAATAGACTGCTGGAAAGTAGTCGCGCAGGATGAGCAGCGCCTCGTAGGCCAGCGTGCCGCCCGAAAAGAGCCCGCGCAGGTAGCGCTGGCCTGCGGCAAAGGGGGGCACGCTGCCCACCGCCGGCCGTCCTCTTTCGGCCTGCGGCACCGGGTAGGGCATCACCTCGCGCTCACCCGCCAGGTGCACGGCCAGTTCCGCGGCCTGGTCAAAGGTGTCGACAAAGTGGAGGTTGTCCACCTGCCGCACGGCAGGCTGGTAGCCGATCAGATCGACTACCACCGGCTTGCCTGCGGCACGCGCCGCGGCCAGCAGCCGGCCCGCGACGGCCGGGGCGGGGGGCTTGGATACGAGAACAATGACCCTGGTCTCGGGATCGCGACTGAGCAGGTCGAGCCCCTGGTAGGCGGTGGCCGCGCCCACTGCCTCCGACAGGTCGCGCCCGCCGGTGCCCAGCGCATGGGTCACCCCGCTGCCGAGTTGGTGGATGCGGCTGCTCACCTGCTGCAAGCCCGTGCCCGACGCGGCGACCATCCCGATCGGCCCGCGCCGCACCTTGTTGGCAAAACCCAGCCCGGTGCCGTTGACGATCGCCGTGCCACAGTCCGGCCCCATCACCAGCAACCCTTTTTGCACAGCCGCCCGCTTGAGCGACACCTCGTCCTCGACCGACACATTGTCGCTGTAGAGGAACACGTGCTTGCCCAGGCCGAGCGCCTGGCGTGCCACCCCTGCGGCGTAGCGCCCTGGCACCGACACGAGCACCCATTGTGCCTCAGGCAGCATCCCCGCGGCCGAGTCGAGGCTCTTGGGCAGGTAATCCTGCTCGACGCTGCTGCGCCGCCGGCTCAACAGCGCGTCCACCTGTTCCAGCGCCGCCTCCGCCGCCGCTTTGTCGTCCGCCTTGACCACGATCACCAGGTCGTCGGCGCCGGCCGCTTTCGCCTCTGGCGCCAGCAGGTCGCTCTGGGCCAGGATCTCCTTGTTGGCCTCCGTGCCCATCACCACGCCAGCGTCGACCACACCGGGCAGCGCGCCCAGCGACCGCTGCAACTGCATCAGCACTACCGAGTCATAGTACGCCCCGGAACGCACGTTTGCACGCGTAACTGGCATCGTTCCCCTTCCCCCTCCGCGCCATGGCGGGCACGCTGCCCATCGAGCTATTGACCGATCTGCCTGTCGTTTATCGCTCGCTCAATAACCGATCCATCAACGTCTGCCCAAGCGCAGGCATCTGTCTGCCTGGTTACGGCCATCGCAGTACTACCCATCTGTGCGACTGCTTTGTTTCAGGTGCGAGAAGCGCGGGCGGGCCTCCCCCCGCGCACACCGGCTCAGTATACCACAACCATAAGGGGGTGTCAACTCGAAACAGAGCATCCGGGTGCACGGGGCACGGGGCGTTGGTAGATCTAGACGACGCCGCGCTCGTGCAGTGTCGCAACCTCCTCGCGCGGAAAATCGAGCAGATCCATCAGCACGTCCTCTGTGTGCTCGCCCAGGCAGGGCGGCGGCCGGCGCACCGCGGCGGGGGTAGCCGACAGCTTGTAGGGAAAGCCGGGAAAGCGCAGCGTGCCCGCCGTGGGGTGCTCGGCTTCCTCGACCAGGCCGCGCGCCCCGGCCTGGGGATGGGCAAACACCTCGGGCACAGTGTTGATCGGCCCACACGGCAGCCCTGCCGCCTCAAACACCTCCAGCCATTCGGCCGCGTCGCGGGCCAGGAATGCCTCTTCAAGGATGGCCCGCAGCGCAGCACGGTGGGCTACCCGCGCATTGTTGTCGACGAAACGCGGGTCGTCCTTCAGCGCCGGCTGCCCCACCGCCCGGCACAGGATCGCCCACTGCCGCTGGTTGGCCGCGGCCAGGGCGAACCACCGGTCGCGCGCGCGGAACGCCTCGTAGGGGGTAATGTTGGGGTGGGCATTGCCCAGCCGGCGGGGCGGCGCGCCGCCCACGAGATAATTCGACGCTACGTTGGTCAGCAGCGCCGCCTGGGTATCGAGCAGCGACAGGTCGACGAGCTGGCCCTCGCCCGTCACCTCGCGGGCGCGCAGCGCGGCCAGGATGGCGGTCGCCGAGAACATCCCGGCCGTGATGTCTACGATGGGAATGCCCACCCGGTAGGGCGGGCCCTCCTCCGGCCCGGTGATGCCCATCATCCCCCCCTCGGCCTGGATGACAAAATCGTAGCCGGGGCGGTCGGCGTACGGCCCGGTGCGGCCGTAGCCGCTGATCGAGCAGTAGACCAGGCGAGGATGGATCGCATGCAGGTCGTCGTAGCCGAGGCCCATCTCGTCCAGCACGCCGGTGCGAAAGTTCTCCACCAGCACGTCGGACTGCGCCGCCAGCCTGCGCACGATCTCGACCCCTTCCAGCGCTTTGAGGTCGATGGTGATGCTCCGCTTGTTGCGGTTGGCGGCGATGAAATAGGCCGACTCGCCCAGATAGGGGCCGTAGGCCTCGCCCACGAAAGGCGGCCCCCATCCCCGGCTCTCGTCACCCGAGATGGGCCGCTCCACCTTGATCACGTCCGCCCCCAGATCGCCCAGCATCATCGTGCAGAACGGCCCTGCCAGCGCCCGCGTCAGATCCAATACCCGCAACCCTTCCAGTGGCTGCATCGTCTCACCTCTTGGCTCTTTACTGGAACGAAGCCAGCGCTGTGGCCTGGTCGGGGTAGATCTCCAGGAACATGTCAAAGCCCGACATCTTGAGCACATTCAGGACGCCCGACGAGGGCTTGACCAGCTTCAGGTGTGGCGACTTGTAGGTGCCGGCGCTGATGCCCTGGAACACGGCCGGGTCCGCGTCGGCCGCGGTGGCGTCGCGCAGCAGCGTAAAGATCTGGTGGATGGCCCGCAGCCCCGAACTGCTGAGAAAGGTGACCTGTTCCAGGTCGAGCACCAGGTTGCGCGCGCCGCCGTCAAAGGCGGCCCTGGCCTGCCCCAGCAGCTCGTCTGCTGATTGGATATCGATCGCGCCTTCGATCTGAAAGATGGTCACCGGCACCGGCTTTTCGTGGATGATTCTGACGATATTCACGGTTCTCTCCTCCTTGTGTCATGGCTGGCCCCACGCGGTGGTGCGCCTGGGGAGGATCATAACACGCGGCAGGCTCCTTTGTCAAGTCTCGGCCAGCGCCGACTACTGCTGCCCGGTCATAGTGCGCCCGGGCGCCGGCCTGGTCGCACTCCCCGGCATCCAGGTCGCCCAGGACGCGTTTGTTACTTTCTATATCAGGATATATCTCGATACCATATCGTCCTATCAACTTGACACGTGCGCCATTGTTTGGTACATTGGATGTCATGGTTGAGACAGACAGCTTGTTGACGACAAAGCAGTTGCAGAGCCTGCTCCAGGTGGATCGCATCACCATCTACCGCATGTTGAATGATGGGCGGCTGCAGGGTTTCAAGGTCGGGGGGCAGTGGCGCTTTTCGCGGCAGGTGATCGAGCGCTGGCTGCTCGCGCAGCGCGGCGACCTGGGCGTGCCCGAAGCGCCGTGCGTGGATGACGAGGCGCCCCCCTCGCCCGGCGCGCTGCCCATCACGTGCGTGCGCGCCATCCAGGGCATCTTTGCCGAGGCGCTCCAGGTGGGCACCGTCACGACGGCCGCGGATGGCCCCCCCCTCACGCCGGTAGCCCACTCGTGCGCCTTTTGCGACCTGATCCTCGCCACGGAAGCCGGGCGCGAGCGGTGCGCCGCCTCGTGGCGACGTGCCATCGCGGGATGCGGCGACACGCCTGCCCTCTCGGCCTGCCACACCGGGCTGAACATCCTCACCGTGCCGGTCCGCGTCGCGGGCCAGCTCGTGGGCGCCGTGCACGCCGGCCAATTCCTCAGCGCGCCGCCCGGCGGCGAGGCGTGGCCCGGGCGGATCGCGGCGCTATCCGCCGCCACCGGAGTGGACGAGAACAAGCTGCAAGGCACGCTGGCGCGCGTGCCCATCCTCGACGAGGGCCGGCAGGGGCAGATCGCTGGCTTGCTGGCACGCGTCGCCGCCACCCTTTCCGAGATCGGTGAGGAGCGCCTCAACCTGCTCGGCCGCCTGCAGCGCATCGCCGAGATTTCCAATGTGTAACACACAAACCCGTTGGTAGGAGAGAGAGACATCGATGAAAGAGCTATCAGCCCCACAAAAGCAGGCACTCCGTGACATTGCCGGCGAGCGCGTCACCTTCGACCCGCTGGAGCGCATGTTCTACGGCCACGACGTGGGCTCATTGCCGAGCCTGGTCAAGCCGCTCATCGGCAGCACCCGGCCCGCCGCCGTCGTCCAGCCACTGACCGAGGAGCAAGTCGTGCAGGTGATGGCCTTTGCCCGCACCCACGGCGTGCCCGTCGTGCCGCGCGGCAAATCGACCTCCGGCTATGGCGGTGTCATCCCCGCGCGCGGCGGGCTCGTCGTCGATTTCGCCTGGATGAACCAGATCCTCGCGATCGACCCCGAGACCATGACCGCCACGGTGCAGCCCGGCGTGGTGTGGGAAAAGCTGGAGAAAGCGCTGAATCAGCAGGGGCTGATGCTGCGCACCTACCCATCGAGCGCGCCGTCGTCGACAGTGGCCGGGTGGCTGGCGCAGGGCGGCGTCGGCTTTGGCGCCTACGAGTGGGGCACCTTCCGCCAGAACGTTGTGTCGTGCCGCGTCGTGCTGCCCGGCGGCGAGGTGCGCGAGCTCTCGGGCGAAGAGATTGAGTTGGTGAGCGATGCCGAGGGGATCACGGGGCTGATCACCCAGGTGACGATCCGGGTGCAGCCCGCCGAGGCGCTGGCACTGTGGGGCGTGCTCTTTGACACGGCGGGCGGCCTGGCGCGCGCGCTCGCCGCGATCCGTCAGGCCAGGCTGCCCCTCTGGTCTGTGAGCTTTATCAACCCGACGATGGCCGAGGTGCACAACAACCTGCCGCCGCGCCTCGAGCACGGGCACCCTGTCGAGGAGCACAGGCCGCTGCTTCCCCAAGGCTACCTCGCCATCCTCGCCGCGCCCGAGTCGCGCCGCATGGTGGTCGACGCCCAGCTACCTGCACTGCTCCACGAGGCAGGTGGAGTGACCATCGAGGACGAGATCGTCGCCCACGAGTGGGAGAACCGCTTCAACCTGATGCACGGCAAGCGCCTCGGCCCGAGCACGGCGCCGAGCGAGGTCGTCGTGCCACTGTCGAGTCTGGGGCAGGCGCTGAAGGGGCTCGAAGAGCGGATCGCGCTGCCAATGTTGATGGAGGGCATGGTCGATGCCGCCAACGACGAGGTGACGCTGCTCGGATTCATCCTGCACGACGAGCGCAAATTCACCTTCAACTTTGCCTTTGGCCTGGCCCTGAGTGTGCTCAAGGTGGCCAAGCAAAACGGCGGGCGCGCCTACGCCACCGGTCTCTATTTCACCAACGAGGCGGAAGGTGTGCTGGGCGCTGGCAGGGTGCAGCGCCTGCGTGAATTCAAGGCGCAGGTGGACCCGGCCGGCCTGCTCAACCCCGGCAAGGTAGTGGACGGCAAGCCGCTCCTATCGGCCTTTATGACCACTGCCGGCGCCTTTGAGCCGGTGGTACGCCTCTTTGGCAACGCGTCCAAATCACCCATCGGCGAGCGGATCGACGGGAACGGGAAACGGGGCATCCCGGCCGACGTGGCCTGGTATGCCTACGCGTGCAGCCAGTGCGGCTACTGCGTGGACGAGTGCGACCAGTACTATGGCCGCGGCTGGGAGAGCCAGACGCCGCGCGGCAAGTGGTATTTCCTGCGGCGATACATGGAGGGCAAGGTCGACTGGGATCAGAAGATGGTCGACACTATCCTGGCCTGCACCACGTGCGAGCTGTGCCACGTGCGCTGCTGCGAGGATCTCCCAATCGAGCCGAGCTGGCTCAAGCTGCGCGGCGAGCTGGTGCACGACAAAGGCAAAATGACCTTCCCCCCCTTCGAGATCATGCGCCAGTCGATGCGCAAGGAGCACAACATCTGGGCCTCCTACCGTGCCGACCGCCCCAAGTGGATGCCCCCCGAGGTGGTGGGCGAGCTGCCCGAGCGGGCCGAGATCGCCTACTTCCCCGGCTGCACCGCATCTTATGTCGAACACGACATCGCCCAGGCGACCGCCTGCCTGCTGCACAAGTCTGGCATCGAGTTCACCTACCTGGGCACTGACGAGGCATGCTGCGGCATCCCGATGCTGATGGCCGGCCTGTGGGACACGTGGGAAGAGATCATGCGCCACAACATCGCCGCTATGCAGGCGCGTGGCGTCAAGACCGTGGTCACTTCCTGCCCGGCGTGCTGGCTGGTGTGGCATACATTCTACCCCGAGTGGGCGGCCAAGCTGGGTATCGACTACCATCTTGAGGCCAAACACTACAGCGAGATCCTGGCCGACCAGATCGACGCCGGGATATTCCAGCTCGAGCACGAGGTCAACATGCGCGTGACGTGGCACGACTCGTGCCACATGGGGCGCGCAGGCCAGATCTATGAGGCGCCGCGCAGGCTGATCCAGTCGATCCCGGGCATCGAGCTCGTCGAGATGGAGCACAATCGCCAGTCGGCACACTGCTGCGGCTCGGTGCTCAGCCTGGTGGCCGACCCCGACGTGGGCGAGCGCGTCGGCGATGTGCGCCTGGCAGAGGCCGACGCCGTGGGGGCGCAGGCAGTCATCGCCGCCTGCCCTTGCTGCGAAGTGCAGCTCCGCGTGACTGCCGACAAGACCGGCCGCGACCTGCCGATCATTGACCTGGCCGCACTGACGTGCGAGGGTGCAGGCATCGAGCACCCCGACTCGACGCCCTACGCGCTTGAGATGTGGGGCGTGTTCGAGGCCATGATCCGCCTGCTCAAGCCCGAAGCGATGGCCGAGTTTATGGCCGAGCTGCTGCCCGAGATGATCGCCGCCATGCCCGGCCCCTTCCCGGCGATGATGCATATGATCCAGGGCTCGCCCGCCCCCGTGCGCGACGCCATGATCGCCATGATGCGCCCGATGATGCCCATCCTCTTCCCACGCCTGCTGCCCGGCATGATGCCCAAGGTGATGCCCGACATGCTCGCCGCCGTCAGCCGGCATGTCCCGATGCCGCCGCACATGGAAGCGCAGATGCCCGACCTGATGCCAGCAGCCATGGACAACCTGATGCCCAAGATGCTACCGCTCATCATCCCGCACTTTATGCCCTACATGGAGGCATACCTGAGAGGCGAAGCGCCTGCGTCCGGTGGTGTCACGGCTGCCGGCTAACCCAATCTCGGGACACGAGACTGGAAGGTTGGAAAGCTGGCCAGCTTTCCAACCTTCCAATCGCGCAGCGTGGGTTTTCCGTGGGCGAACCATCGAGCAAGATCCAGAGAGCAGGCGTATACTTCAGGGTAGTGGGTTTTTACGAACTCGTGAAATCTGGCCCGCTTGTGGACTGGAGGGAAATAGGATGACACACAGGAACATGCTCCTGACACTCACCCTGCTGCTCGTGGCCACAGCCCTCGTGGGCTGTGGCGGCGCTGCCGCGCCGGAAACGTACACCGACCCATTCGCCTACTGCGCCGACATAGGCACCGTCGATGCGCCCGATGTGACGTACACCGGCCCTGCTGTGCCCGAATCGGTCGCCCGCGGCCTGCAGACGGCGCTTGACGCGCCCGACACTCCGCTCGACATGCTGCAAAACGGCTCTGTCTGGCGCTGCGTCGATGGCCAGGTAGTGGCCTGCTTTGTCGGCGCCAACCTGCCCTGCGAGGCCAAGGCGAATCTGGACAAGACGCCAACACAGGAAATGACCGACTTTTGCACGGCGAATCCCAACTCGGATTTTGTCCCTGCCGTGGTGACCGGGCGCGAGACGGTGTACGAATGGCGCTGCACAGACGGAACACCCGAGGTCGTCCGCCAGGTGAGCCAGCCCGACGCGCAGGGCTTTTTCTCCGAAATCTGGTACGAGATCGGCCAGGAGTAAGGCCTGGCGGGTAAAAGTCCCACCAGGGTGCACTCGACCACGACGACCAGCTAACCGGACGCCTTCTTGCTCGTGCTTTTCTTCTTGGCAGCCGGCTTTTTCTTGGTCGTGCTCTTTGGGGTTGCCGGCTTTTTGGCTGCCGGCTTTTTCTTGGCCGTGGTCTTTTTGGCTGCCGGCTTTTTCTTGGTCGTGCCCTTCTTCGCCGCGGGCTTTTTCCTCGCCGTACTCTTTTTAGTCGTCGCCTTTTTCTTGGCCGTCGTCTTTTTGGTCGTCTTGCGCTTCTTGCGTGGCTTGGCCGGCTCCTTGCCGGCCAGGAGGGCCAGGATCTGGAGCACAACCTCGGCAGCCATGTCCGCGTCCAGGCCAGCCTTCTCGGCCAGCTCGCCGACCAGCCCGCTGCCGCGCAGTGCCTCCGCGTCGACAGCTTGATCGCTGCCCAGGAGGGCCAGGACAGCACGCAGGTCGATCCCAGGGGCCGTGTCGATCGCGGCCGCGTCATCCGCCTCGGCCGAGGCTGCCTCGCCACGCCGGGCACCTAGCAGTTTGTCGAGCACCAAGGCCACAGCCACCTGAGCTGTCTCCGGCTCCAGGCCAAGGCCGCCCACGAGGCGCTCGATGAGGGAAGCCACAGATCCTCCCAGCAGCGCACCCAAACCGGCGGGTTCGGCCTGTTCGCTGCTGGCGTTGCCCCCAAAGACCGCTCCCAGCAACCCCACCAGGCCGCCCTCCTCCGCCACCTCGCCGCCGACATCGCTGCCCAGAACCGCCCCCAGCAGATCGCCGAGGCCCCCGCCGAACCGGGTCGCAGGCTCACCCGCCGCCTGCTCCGGACCAGTCCCTGGCTGGTCTGGTTGCCCCCCCGAGAGTTCTTGTAGATCCCCGTCGGTGCTCATGATCCTTCCTCCCCGCAGAATGAACTGCCTACATCATATCACGCTTTTGCACCCAGGGCAAGGAACCATCCCCGGGCCATCAGCCCCGGGCCATCAGCCCCGGGCATCCAGGGCCTCGCGCACTTGGCGGGCCAGGGCCTCCAACTCGAAAGGCTTGGATACGAAATGCATCCCTTCGGCCAGCACCCCGTGTTGCACAATGGCGCTGTCGGCGTAGCCTGACGTATACAGCACCCGCATTTCGGGACGGCCGCTCCGCAGGCGGTCGGCCAGCTCTCTGCCATTCATGCCGGGCAGAACGACGTCGGTCAGCAGCAAGTGGATCAAACCTGGATGCGCCTCGGCCACCTGGAGCGCCTCGACCCCATCGCCCGCCGTCAGCACCTGGTAGCCAAGACCAAGCAGGATGTCGCGCGTCATCGCTCGAACCAGGGGGTCATCTTCCACCAATAGCAGGGTTTCCGAGCCGCGCACTGCCGCCGGGGGCTGCGGACGGCGCGCCAGGGCTGGCTGGCCGTCGACAGCACGAGGCAGGTAGATCTTGAACGCCGTGCCCTGCCCCACCTCGCTGTAGACCCAGATATGCCCGCCGTTTTGCTTGACAATGCCAAACACAGTAGCCAGCCCCAGCCCGGTGCCTTTGCCCCTTTCTTTGGTGGTGAAAAAGGGCTCAAAGAGGTGGTCCATCACTTCTTCGGTCATGCCCGCCCCATTGTCGCTGATGGTCAACAAGACATACTCCCCCGGATCCACTCCCAGATGCTGAGCAGCATAGATCTCATCGAGCACAGTGTTGAGCATCTCGATGGTCAGCTTGCCTCCATCAGGCATGGCGTCGCGGGCATTGACCGCCAGGTTGATCACAACCTGCTCGACCTGGGTGGGGTCGATCCAGACTGACCAGAGATCCTGGGCAGAGTAAATCGACAACTCTACGTCCTCGCCGACGAGACGCTGTACCATCCTGTCCAACCCGCCCACCACCTGGTTGAGATCAACCAACTGGGGCTCGATGAATTCGCGCCGGCTAAAGGTCAGCAGTTGTTTGGTCAGGCTGGTGGCGCGCTGGTAAGCCTGCTGGATGACCTGCACGTGGGATGAAAGTGGGTCGCCAGGATGCAGCTTGCGCTCCAGCATCTGCGCACTGAGGCTGACAACCGTCAACAAGTTGTTAAAGTCGTGGGCGATGCCCCCTGCCAGGCGGCCGACAGCCTCCATCTTTTGCGCCTGGCGGAACTGATCCTCCAGTTGCAGCTCGCGGGTCACGTCGCGCTTGACGGTGACATAGTTGGCAATCTTGCCGGCGCGATTGCGCACCGGGGTGATGGTCGCTTCCTCGGCGAACAGGCTGCCATCTTTTTTGCGGTTGATAAAGCGTCCCTGCCACACCCGTCCCGCGCGGATGGTTTCCCACAGATGCTGATAGAAAGCCGCGTCATGTTTTCCGCTCTCGAGAAAACTGGGGCTCTGGCCCAGGACCTCGTCCCGGCTGTAGCCACTGATCCGCTCAAAGGCAGGATTGACATAGAGAATCTTGTCCTGAGTATCGGTGATCATCACTGTTTCGGCCGCCTGCTCCACCGCGGCGTTCAGTAACTGCCGGGTTTCTTCCAAGCGGGCGCGGGCCAGCGCCCCGGAGGCCTGCTGGGCCACGCGCCAGGCGATGTCGACTTCTTTGTTGGTGAAGCGACGCGACTCGACCGCGTGGACGCCGAGGCTGCCGACCACCTCCCCTTCGATCAGGAGTGGCAGGAGGAGCAACGAGATGATGCCCTGCTGGGACATCAGGCGGTGGATAGCCTCCTCCCCGGGATCTGTCTGCACCCCCTCGATGACGAGGGGCATCTTCTGGGTTAACAGGTACCGGGCAGCAGGATCATCCACGGCCAGGAGGGGCACACCAAGGGCAGAAGGCCGGCCTGGAGCCAGGTATTCAGCCACGACGACCGCCGCGTTTTTCTCTTTATCGAACAGAGCCGCAGCAGCCTGCGGCATCTCAAAAGCGAGAGCCAACTCGCGGCAGACGGTCTGCAGGACCGGCTCGACGCCCTGGCTGGCTGCCGCTGCCGTCGCGGCGATCACCCGGTTGAGCAAGATCAGTTCCCGGTTGAGGAGCGCCAACTGCGAGGCACGCCGAGCCAGGGCTTCTTCTGCCTGCAGCCGCTCAGAGATATCGCGCGTGACGCCGACAAAGCCGCTGAGATGTCCCTCTGGGTCGCACATCAACGAAGAAATCACTTCCACCCCGACCCAATGACCGTCCTTGTGTTTCATCCTGTACACGGTCGCGCCAGTAAAAGCTCGCCCTGCACCATCCAGTCTGGACTGGATGGTTTGCTTCATCTGGATCACGCCCTCCGTATCCAGCAGGGTGGTAACATCCCGCCCCAGCACTTCATCCACAGTGTAGCCCAAAACCCGCTCGACAGCAGGGCTGACATAGGTAAAGCGCATCCCCATATCGATTTGCCAGACGATATCGCCGATGTGATCGGCGATGAGACGCAAGCGTTCCTCACTCTCACGGAGGGCCTCCTCGGCCCGCTTGCGCTCGCCGATGTCAAGCTCGAGTGCACGGTTTGCAGCTTCAAGCTGCGCCATCTTGTCCTCTAACTTGCGGATCAGGGTCGCGGCGTACTGCTGGTAATAGGCCTCGGCGGGCTGGCTCGGCGCATCGAGGAGAGGCGCCAGCTTGTGCGCGGCGTGATTTTCCAACACCTCACGCAGGATCTCGACAAAGGCGTCCGGCTCGGTAGGCTTTCGGATAAACCTTGCCGCCCCCAAGCTCAGGGCAAAGGCCTCATCCTGGGGATCGGTGTAGGTGGCAGTGTAAAAGACCAGGGGCACGGATTGCAGTTCTTGGTCAGCTATCCACTCGCGGCACAGGCTAAACCCATCCATGCCGGGCATCAGGATATCGGTGATGATCAGATCTGGTACGGCGCGCCGGGCTATCTCCAACGCCTCGATCCCATTCCGCGCCGCGCTTACTTGATAGCCATGCCCGCGCAGCAGCACCTGCAACATATAGAGATTCTCTTCCTTGTCGTCGACGATCAAAACCTGAGGCATGATTCGCCTCCCATATCAAGCGCCTTGCCCGGTAGATGCGTCTCAACCTCGGCGACGAACGTGTCAGGATTGATCGGTTTTTCAATGTACCCGCTACATCCCGCAGCCAGGACACGCTCCCTGTCGCCGACCATCGCATAGGAGGTGACCGCCACGATCGGCACCCTGTCGAGTGTTGGGTTTCGCCTGAGTGCGTGCGCCACCTCGTACCCATCCATCTCTGGTAGCTGGATATCCAGCAAAATCAAGTCGGGCTCACTCTCACCAGCCAAGCGGATTCCCTCACTGCCTTCTCGTGCCTGGATGACCTTGTAGCCATGCTTTTCCAGGATAAAGGTCGTCAGGTAGAGATTCTGTTCATTGTCCTCGATGACGAGAATCTTGCGCTTCATTGTCCTCTCCTGTCGGCAGTGCAAAAGTGAAGGTACTCCCCTCGCCCCACCGGCTCTCTACCCCAATGGTGCCGCCCATCAAGGTTACCAGTCGATCGCAGATGGCCAGGCCGAGGCCAGTTCCCTCGTGCCGGCGCGCCACGCCGGTCTCGAGCTGGCGGAATGGTTTGAAGAGCTTGGGCAGGTCCTCTGGCCGGATGCCGATGCCCGTATCTGTCACCTGGGTGACGAGCTTGCCATTTGCGACGTGGCTCCTGATGCGCACCTCCCCCTTGTTGGTGAACTTGAGGGCGTTGTTGATCAGGTTGATCAGGACCTGCTCCAGCCGTCGTCGATCGCCTACAATGCGACCCACTTCTGGCGACACCTCGACGATGAGCGCCAATCCCTTCTTGTTGGCAATGGGGGTGACCGTCTGCACAGCGTGTTGAACGGCCTGGCACGCGTCGAACCGTTCCGAAGCCAACTGCAGCTCACCGGCCTCGATCTTGGAAATGTCGAGCACGTCGTTGATCAGAGCCAGAAGGTGACGGGCACTGTGCATTACCATGCCCAACTGCTTCTGCTGCTCGCCATTCAACGGCCCGACCAGCCCCTGGAGCAGGATGCCGGTGAAACCGATGATCGAGTTGAGCGGCGTGCGCAGCTCGTGAGACATGCTGGCCAAAAAGGCCGATTTGAGCCGGTCTGCCTCTTGTGCCGCCTCGTAGAGCTGCGCCTTCTGAATGGCAACAGCCGCCTGGCTGGCCAGCATGGTGACGAGGTTCAGATCGGCCGGCGTGAAGGCAGGCCTGGCGGGGCCGTTCACCACGGTGAGTGTGCCGAGCACCTGATCCCCCAGGAGTAGTGGCGCAACAGCCACCGATCGATCTCCGCTCCTGCGGGCACTGACGAGAGCGGCACCGTGCTGCCGTTCGTCGTTCTGGAGGTCATCGGTCAACGTGGCAACTTTTTCCCGGAGCACCCAACCGGTAAGGCCATCCCGAAGTTCCCCAAAGGTATGTGCGTCGAGTTGAGCCCGGCTATAACCGTGCCCCACGATCTCGCCCAGCCTTTCTTTCGCGACGTCTATCAGTGCGAGCAGGCTCTTGTCGGCTCCAACCAACCGCACGGCGTTGTCGACAATCGTCTGAAGCATGGCATCAAGCGCCAGAGTGGCTGTGATCTCTTTGCCGATCTCGTAGAGGATGCCCAGCTCGACCGCATGCTGCTCCGACTTCTGGTAGAGCTGGGCAAGCTCCTGGGTGGCAGAGGCGATGCGTGCCTCCAGTTCGACTGCGTCATGCCGGATCTGCTCATAGAGCCTCGCGTTCTCAATAGCAACCGAGGCATGACCGGCAAACGTCCGCAGAACCTCCAGGTGGTGATCCTGGAAAAAGTTGGGAACAGAGCTATCGACACTGAGAAAGCCGATGGCGCGATCTCGCATGATGATGGGCGTGGCAGCATAGGAACGCAGCCAGGCCAGATCTGGATTGCCTTGCCAGCCCGGGTATGCTTCGACAACCGGCACGAGCAGCGGTTTCTTGCTCGACACCATCTGCCTGAAGGTGGGTGTTTCCGAGAGGGAAAACTCGGCATGTGCAATATAGTCCTCGCCTCCAAGGCGCTCATATCCTAGCCAGCGCACCGCCCGAACCCGATCCTCTTGAATCAGCATCACGTTGCAGGCCTCGTTGGGAACGACGCGGCTGACCTGCTCCAGGATACGGTCCAGCACGATCTCGAACTCTAGCGTAGTGGTCATGGTCGTGGCCGCATCTTTGAGTGCTTGGGCCAGGTCACGCTCTCGCCGCAAATCTTGCTGCACATCTCGAAGGTTCAACATCATCAGGTTCAGGGATGCGGCGAGCGCTCCGATCTCGTCCTGCGCCATGACCTCGGCCCTGAGGTCCAGATCGCCGGTACGGGCCACGTCGAGCGTCACGTCGTGGACATGCACGAGAGGCCGGAGCACCGCCCGGTTCAGGCCGGCAAAGGTCAACCCACTCAACAGGAGCAGGGCGGCCAACAGCCCGGCGAGCGCCGGGAGTACAGCGCTCATGATCTCACGTTGGATTGCGCCACGAGGGATGACGATCGCCAGTTTCCACCCGAGCTGGGGAGAGGTATAGAAAAAGAGATAGCTTCTGCGCGATGTCGTATCATAGGGCACTACCCCGTTCTCGCCTTCCAGCAGAGCCCCTGCCTCATCACCCGCCAATGGTGCAGCGAGCTGAAAACTCGACGCTTCGTCCTTGCCCACCAGAATGGTTCCGCTCTGGTCAAGAAGCAATATCTGCCCCCCATGCCCAACCTCAAAGCCGGACAGGTACCGGTTCAGGCTGGCCAGGGTAATGTCGGCTCCCACGACGCCGTATACCACGCCTGTGTCGTCGACGAGGGCAGTCACCACGCCAATATTTACGTCCGGGGTCGTAACCGATCGATACGGTTCAGTGTACATCACCTTTCCCGGGTTGTCGCGAGCCAGGACATACCAGGGCCTGGTGCGGGGATCGTACCGGGTGGGCTCTGCACGGGGGTGGGAGCGGACAAAGCTTCCATTCTCCCGTCCCATGTAGATCGAGTTCATGTAGGGATGGGTGAGGCGAAAGGTGTTAAAAAGGTCGACGATACCCTGCTCAAGCTCGCTGGGGTTGTAGACCCAGGTCTCTGGGTCGGCCTCCAAAAAGCTGGTGAACTCCTGATCCTGCCTGGTGCGAACCATCTCGTTGGCAGCCAGGGCGGCGACGTTGCTGTCAGCTTCCGCCATGAAATTGGTCAGGGCAAAGTCAATGTGCTTGAGCTGATTCAGCAGCTCACGCTCGAGGTCTTCAAGCCGATCGTGCCGGAATCGTGCAAACAACAATCCTCCGACGACGGCAAGGATCATCACAGTAACGGCGACGTATAGAGTTAGTACCTTGCGCTTGAGCGTCATCTCGAGATCGAACCTGACGCCTCTCTTCAAGCTGGCTGTCAAGCGCTTGAATCGATTCGTCAGGCCTCACTATGGCCTTGCGGCGCTGGGCGATATAGGGCACAAATTCGTTTGCTTGTTTCTCAGTGTACCCATCTTTTCCTTTCCATTCCCAGACCATTGTAGCATAGTCCACTGCCACGTGTCAAACAAAGGAGCCGGAGGAAGGGCCTTTGCGCGCCTCAAGAGCTTGATTTTCAGACCATTTGCGGATATAATAGAGTTAGGGGGTGTCTGGTGACTAGCCTTTGGGTAAGGCGGATAGGCTGGTTGTCAGGGATTGTGCTCGCCATGGCCTTGATCCTGACCGTCACCGCGCGCCGCAACCTCGCGCGGCAACCATGGTCCACAGAGCCTGCGCACACACGGCAAGTCACATCCACGGCAGACGATGTGGGCAGCCCATACACCAGCCGGCAGGCCCCCCCGAGCCAACCAATCCAGGCCGGGCAGCGGACTCAGATCCCCCCTATGTACCAGGCAACAGAGGGTCCGCGGGGCGTACCGGCCGCCAGGAGATGTGAAGGGTGCTTCCAGGTGCCAGCGCCAGCCAGGAACGGAGCGGATCCTGCGCCCCCGGCTCCTCTCGCGCCGATCACCGGCACGGTCAGCGGCTGGGAGATCTTGGAGGCGCAGGGCTTTGAGGACGAGTGGCCCTGGCCCGGCTTGTGCCAGATCGTGTATGATGGCTCCGACGATGGGTTCGACCGCACGTGGGACGGCGATGACTACCGGCCACATACCGGCGACCGGGCCGCATGGCCGGCCGCCGGAGGCACAGATGGGATCGATCCACAACCACCTGTCAACTACCCGGACAATCTCAACAGTTGGCTGGTCTGCGGCCCCTTTGATCTAAGCGATGCCAGCAGCGCCTACGCCGCATTCTGGCTCTGGTCTCAGGTGGAAGAAAGCCACGATGACTTTTTTTTCGGAGTGAATGACGGCTCGGACGACTGGTTCTATGGCTTCTCCTGGGATGTCGTGGTACCGAGTTGGACCGAGTATACCGTCTATTTCCCCTCTTTTACTGGCAGCCCTGCTCACGACTCGATCTGGGTAGCCTGGAACTTTGAAAGCGATGAGGACAACCCGGTTGCCTACGAGGGGAGCTGGCTCGACGACATCGAGATCGCCAGGGCCCTGCCCTGCTCTGCCACCGACCCGGGCAACAAGGGTCTGCACGTTCATCCCGGCGAGCTGCCCGGTCAGGTCGAGAGGATCGCAGACGCCGGCACAGACTGGGTTCGCCTGGAACTGCAGATGGAGCCTGATGGTTCGCTCGACCTGGACAGGTACGCCGGCATTGTAGACAGCCTGTGCGAATATGGCATCGCCGTTATTGGGCTGGTGAACTATACGACCATTCCGCCTGATCTGGACGGGGATGGCAAGGAGGACTGGAACGATCCCGAGGATTACATCCCCTACCAGCAGCTTTTCACCGAGACCGTCGAGTACCTGAGCCACCATTTCCGAGGAAGCATCCGCCATTGGGAGATCTGGAACGAAGAGAATGGAGCGCTATGGCACATCGATCCCGAGTACTATGCCCGGCTCCTGGTCAAGGTCTCCGAGACAGCCAAGGCGGTTGATCCCGACAACCAGATCCTATTGGGTGGCCTGGATCATGTGTGGGCTACCAGCCAGTATCTGGAACCTCTATACGACGCTTGGGACCAGCATTGGGCGGGTGCCCGTCCCTTTGACATCCTGGCTGTACACCCCTATTTCACCAAGGTGGGCGACGAGTTCATCCTGGACCCAAACGTATACCTGTGGGATGACGGCGAACCACCGCAGACGATTCTGGATGCGTACCTGGACTATATGGACTCGAGGGGAGATGGCAACAAGGACATCTGGATCACAGAGATAGGCTGGAACAGCGCGCTGGACAACCCGGCTATCGGAAATTGCCCGGACATGAAACCGTGGTGCGTGGGCAGAGCGGTGCAGGCGCAGCACCTTGGGGCTAGCTTTGACATCCTGTTCCATGAGGTGGAGGATCCAGAGGGAAATCACGATCGAGTCAAGACGATCGTCTGGTACCAGTACCACGATACGACCTCGACAGCAGAAGAGATGGCGCGGAGGCTCGGCATCGATCCGGCTACCCTGTCGTCCGATCTAGAGGCGATCTGCCCGGCAGATTGGGGCCTCGTGGATGGCAACCGGGAGCCCAAACTTGCCTATTGGGCCTTCCAGACCTATCCGCAGGCTCCGTTGGAAGCTATCAACGACAGCCCCACTCCCCTGGGCAGCCCTACTGAGCTGATGGCAACCCTCACCTTCACCCCAAGCGCCGAGTTTACCTACACGTGGGCGTTTGGCGACGGCGACAGTGGCTGGAGCGCATTGGTAACACACACCTATCCTTACACAGGCGTCTACGCCGCGGTTGTGACCGCCAGCAAGAGCATCAGCGATTGGTTCACCACCGCAACGACAATTACTGTGGAGGAGGTGATCAGCGGGCTGAGCGCCATCAACGACAGCCCGACGTCTTGGGGATTCCACACGACCTTGACGGCGACGGTCGCAGCCGGCAGCCAGGTGGGCTATCGGTGGGCTTTTGGCGACGGGGAGATCGGAGTGGGATCAGTCATCACTCACACCTACACTGCCGCGTCTGTATACACAGCAGTGGTAACTGCCAGCAATCACGTCAGTGAGCTCACGGCGACGACAAAGATCGAGATCGTGACCCCTCCTCGCTTCGAGCGATACCTGCCACTGGTACTGCGCCACTCTCCGTAGAGGGCCGGTCGTCGTTCCGATTACCCTTCGAGCCGGACGGCTACGATCAGATCACCAACCAAGAAAGGCGCCAAGCGAAGATAACGCATTTCCGTCAAAGTCGAACAACGTGACGTTATCCCATTCATCGCCTTCTCCATATTTCCATCCTGCACCCTCAAGCGGAATCCATTCGGGTTCCCAGTAAAAGAATCCTCTCCCTTTCTCGTTTGGCACAGCCTTGATTCGGCGGACAAGGTCAGGCGTGTTTCCCAAAAGCGCCAACCACGCGTATACTCTCTGTTATTGCCAGAACAGGGAGTAGACAATGGAAAACACGCCCCGGCTCTATGATACACTGGTTACGGTCTTGAGTCAACATCGGAACTGGCTCGATCTGCGGCATCTGCAAACATTGGCCTGGATGATGGTCGGCTTGATTCAATCTCACACCATCAGTCTGCCCGAATGGGTGCCCTTCGTCCACAGCCGAGCGCAGTTTGCGCAAAGCACCGTTCGTCGCTTCCGACGGTGGTTGGACAACAAGCGCATCCAGGTGCACAAGCTCTACGGTCCCCTGATCCAGCAAGCCTTGTCGGAATGGGGCGAAAACGTGCTCTACCTGGCTTTGGACACTTCGATGTTGTGGGGCAAGTACTGCATCATTCGCCTTTCGGTAGTCTACCGGGGCCGAGCCGTGCCCCTGGTGTGGACCGTACTGGAGCATCCCAGTAGTACCGTGGCCTTTGAAGTGTACAAAAACCTGTTGAACAAAGCAGCCCAGCTTCTTCTGCCTGTTCGCTGCCAAGTCATCTTCTTGGCCGACCGGGGCTTTGCCGACACGGAACTCATGGCGCATGCCACCAAGTTGGGCTGGCAGTGGTGGATCCGCTTGAAGGGCAACTTCTCGGTCTTTCGTCGGGGACGCCATTCCTGCAAGGTCAGGCACTTCACCCCCGCTCGGGGACAAGCCTACTTCTTACAGAATGTGTTCATCACGGCTGAACACTATGGCCCCGTGCATCTCGCCGTTGCCTATCACCCCAGGAGCAAGGAGTTTTGGTATGTGCTCAGTAGTGAGCCGACGAGCATCACCACCTTTGAGGAATATGGCCGGCGCTTCGACATCGAGGAGAACTTCCTCGATGATAAATCCAATGGCTTTCAACTCGAATCTTCTCTAATCCGCAACGCCGATGCGCTGAATCGGCTCTGTTTTGTGCTCGCCATCACGACTCTGTACCTCGTGTCTCAAGGCACTGAGGTCGTTGAGCAAAGCAGCCGTCGTGCCATTGATGCTCACTGGTTTCGGGGCAATAGCTATCTCAAGATCGGCTGGAAATGGGTCCACCGTGCCCTGAGCCAGGGCTTGGACCTGATTTCCAGAGTGCGCCTATCGGGTACGCCTGATCCGGAACCGGCCATGGCTTCGCGGAGGCAGCACGCCACGAGAGCCATGCCGGCCTTCAAATCGTCCGCCACCGACTTCGCCTCGGTGATATGCCTATGAAAAAGATTTGTCAGTCAAGCAGCCCCAATACCTTTCGAAGGAGGCCCCTACATCACGACATAGACGGTGATTCGCCCGATGTGTCCATCGCGGCGAAAGACGTGCCCACTCGTCTCCACATCCAGGGATCGGCCAGCAACCTGGTGCTGGCGGCCGTCGGCGTAGGCAATGTCAACTCGATCCTCGTCGGAACAAATGGTTACAATCGGTACCTGGCAAAACGTGTAGGCCAGCGAACCCGGGGGGAGATCAATCGACTGCTCCTGGCCGTGCACATCAATGTACTTGAAGGTGCTCTCTTGAGCCGTGAGCTCACTCTCGCGCAGCATCAGTGGTTCGAAAGAGAGTACTCCCTGGTCCACAACAGCGCCCAGCTCCACCATCCGTGCCAGGAGCTCCTCCTTCACCTGTCCGGTCATACCTGGCTGCTTGGCGCCATGGCCTGCAGGTGTGTGTGAATAGGGATCGGTGGGGAACGCCCCATAGACGTCCGGTGGCTTGTTAAAGCCAAGGCCACTGCGAAGTTCATAGTAGGCGTCGATCAGCGCCTGGATGGTCGAGGAAGGCTCGCCTTGGGCATGGGCGCGCAGCAGCGTCTCCTGGACGGCGAGCAGCAGCTTTGATACCATGTGCCAGTAGATGCTCCCCAGGCCCTCGTAGGCGAAGAACGTCCCGGAGCGGCCCGTGAACGAGGCATGATCGAACACGTTCTCAAACAGATCAAGGATCAAGTCACCTTCCGTGTCGACAAGATCCGCGTACTCGTCGCGCGCTCTCAGGCTGGCCAGAACGCGCTTGACGTCCCTGGCGTTCCGGAAGCCTCCCGGGAAATGGCACATTCCGTCCTCGTCTCTCACGACGAGCGTCCGATCTCCCTGCTCCATGAGCCTGGTAAGCAAGGCCGACTTTTTCACCAGGATTGGATCCAGGCAGTTCTTGTGCAGGAAGCCGGGCAGATCTCTGTCGGGGTAGAGAATGTAGCTGTGCTGATCGGCGCGGTACAAAGCACTCTATCGCAGGCTTTGCAGCAGGGTGAGCGACTCTGCGGCGGACAGCCACCCTGAAGACAGGATGGCTACCTGCCCTTCAAGCATCTCGTACAGATGCCCGACCCTGGCGCCGCCCTCGTCGACTTGCAGGACGTTGTAGGCGTGGTATAGACCATCCTCGCGCCTGTTCTCCCCCAGCGTGTGCTCGATGTAGCGCCGGGTCAACGCCAGGAAGCCCAGGACTTTTCCCCGATCCAGGTCGGCAAAGGCTCCAGAAAAGCCATGCTGATAGAAGCCCTGCCTGTAATCGCTGCCCGCCTGTCCCAGGGCGTCCACGACGGCGCGGCGCTGTCGATCATCAAAGGTAGACTGCAGAGCACTCGGGGAGATGAGA
>JAFGIA010000133.1 GCA_016929795.1 Anaerolineae bacterium | reverse complement strand
CTGCACCCCTGCGTCAGGTCATACAACCTGGCATTGGTCATCGCCTGGATGAATTGTTCACGCTCCATTGCATACCTCCCTCTTTCTCTTTGTCTATGCTTTCGCCCGTGAGGCAATCAGATCCCGTTCCCGCGCTTGCAGATCCGCCCGTCCGATCTTGCCCGTCGGCGTCATGGGCATGACGCGGATGATCTCCAGCAGTTCCGGGCTACTATCGATGCCCAGGTCGGTGCGACAGTGCTCCAGCAGCTCCTGTGCCGTTGCCGAAGAGCTGGCGTGCAGCTCGACAATCGCCTTCGGCACCTGTCCCCGCACAGGATCAGGGCTGCCGATGACGCACGCGTAGCGCACGGCAGCGTGGCGAAGTAGGCTCTCCTCCATGGGGCGTGGAAAGACCACCTGGCTATCGCGCACGATGCGCTCGCTCCAGCGTCCCAACATCGAGATGTATCCTTCCCGATCCATCATGCCCATGTCGCCCGTGTGCAACCATCCGCCACGGAGCACATCTGCGGTCCTATCGGGCATGTTCCAGTAACCAAGCATCACGCCTGGCCGAATCAGGATCTGGCCCGGCTGGCCGATCGGCACCTCGCGGTCCTCTGCATCGACGATGCGCACCTCACGGTCGGGCAGCGTCGGTCCGATGGCGAACATCCGCTGCTCAGGCTCGCGGCGCGGATACCCCATGCCGCAGAAGCCGCCAAGCTCGCTCAACCCATAACTCTCGACCACGAACACGCCCAGATCGTCGACAAAGGCGCGCTTCATCTCGGGTGGCACCGGTGCCCCACCCGAGAGCAGCATTCTCAGAGAGCGGGGCTTTCTCTCCCGTTTGCGGCACACGCCCAACAGGTCGGCAAAGAGCAGAGGGTTGCCGGCCACCATCGTGACACCACGCGCCTCCATCTCATCCCACGCCATGGCTGCATCCCAGCGGCCCATCACGCCGATCGCCGCGCCACGGTGTGCGCCTGGCAACAAGTTCGCGACCAGGTGGAAGGAGCTGGACAACGCCGTGGGGCCGAGGGTTACATCGTCGCTCGTCAGCCCCAGTCGCTCGGCGATGCAGTGTGTGGCGCGCGCCGTATAGCCGTGGGCCAGCAGTGCGCCTTTCGGCGCACCCGACGAGCCGGAGGTGTAGGAGAGGTGCGCCGCATCCATCTCGTCGACGTCGTCGGGAGGCGGCGGCAGGGTCGAGTCGAGCAGCGCGTCCCAGGCCAGTGAGCCCTCGCGCGGCCCGTCATAGCAGATATAGTGCTGCACGCTGGGCATCTGGTCGCGCACGGCGGCAATGACATCTTGCCTGTCGCCGGTGTAGATCAACACCTTTGGCGTCGAATCATGCACGTAATAGACCAGATTTTCCGGCTGCAGCACGCTGATGTGCGTTGAGATGGCACCCAGCCGCCACGCGCCGAACATGGCCAGCACGTAATCCAGCCCATTGTGGGCAAAAATGCCGACGCGGTCGCCCTTGACCACGCCCAGCTCGTACAACGCCCCGGCGACCCGATCGACCAACTCGACGCCCTGGGCGTAGGTGACCGATCGATCCCGATCCGTCCAATAAACGAACGTCTCATCGGGCACACGCCACGCAGTGCGGTGCAGCATCCTGTTGAATGTGGTATAGCTCATGACACCCTTCTCTCACACCCACACACCAGGCGTGCCCCCCGGGTCCGTTCTACCACGGTCGATCCCACCCGGTACCGGTTCAGAAGCCATACTTCTCGGCAAACGCCACCACCGCATCCTCAAACATCTTTATCGGCGGCCGCACCAACCCCGCACCAACCTGGCCCACCCCGGCGTCTCTGTGGGCGATGCCCGTGTTCACGCGCGGCGTGATCCCCTTCTCCACTACTTTCCTTATGTCAATTCCAGTCGGGGTGCCTCTGAAATCCAGCGGCGGCATCGTAAAGTACTTGTGCTCCGCCGCCGTGATCTCGTACATCTCGAGCGTGGCATTGATTGCATCCTTGGGCGTGCCGCTGACAAATGTCACGATCGCAGGCGCGCTCGCCATCGCAAAGCCGCCGATGCCCGCCGTCTCGGTGATCGTGCTGTCGCCGATATCCCCGCTCGCGTCCTCAGCCGTAAAGCCCGGGAAGTAGAGGCCCTGCGGCGTCGCCACCGGTGCCGTGAACCACCGGTCGCCGAGGCCGCTGACGCGGATGCCGAAATCGGTGCCGTTGCGAGCCATGACGCTGACGACGGTGCTGCCCTCCACACCGTGCGCCGCATCGACCATGCCCTTGCATGCGGCCATCACGGGATTGAGCACACTGAGTGCGTTGTCGCCCAGGAACTTGAGCACCTCAGCCGCGGTGCCTGAATCGGGTGCGGTTTTGGCGACAAAGGGCGCCAGGCGCGTAGTGTAGAGGATCGAGCCCGCCTTGTTGCGGTTGTGTCCCTCGTCGCCCATGTGCAGCGCCTCGGCGAGCAGCGCGCGGATGTCGATCCCACCGCCCGCGTCGATCGCCTTCGCCAGCACCGGCCCCATCACCTCTTCCATCCACTGCAGCTTGTCGAGCACCTCGGCACTGTATGCACCGTAGCGCAGCACCTTGCCGTATCCCTCGTTCAGGTTCGAGTATGACCTGTTGCCGTGCGTCTTGTTCTCGAGGATATAGACCGACATCGACGGGCTGGTGACGCCCGCCATCGGCCCGACCGCCTGGTGGTGGTGGCACGGGTCGAGCTCGATCTCGCCGGATGTCACCAGCCGCTCGGCGTCGGCCATATCCTTCGCCTTGCCCTCGAAAATCAGCGCCCCCGTGATCGCCCCGCGCATCGGCCCCGACGCCCGCTCCCACGTGATCGGCGGCCCCGCGTGCAGCAGCAGATTCTCCCGCATCCCCGGCACCACGTCGATCGCCTTGCCCAGCCCGACGAGCACCGGCCGCGCCTCCATCATCCGTTCGACCGCTTGTGCGTTCGCTTTGTCAATATCCACGTCCTTGCCTCCTCCGTCAGCTAGGTCAGTTACTGGACTCTGGCAAATCCAGTCCAGTCACGTTTCTGGACACGGATTCACACGGATTTGCACGGATCAGCAACAAACGACTCCGTGCAAAATCCGTGTTATCCGTGCAAATCCGTGTCCCATCATACATGCATCCCCCCATACACGCTGCATGCCAATGAATTCAGACGGTGGCGTCTCCTCGTCCTCGACATCCAAGCACAACTCGATCGCTTCCTGAATCCGCTCCATCAACTTGTCTAGCGACCTGGCCTGCGTGTGGCAACCGCGCAGCTCTGGCACACTGCCCACATAGTACCCTTCTGCATCACGCTCGATCACGACGTTGAACGCCCTCGCCATACCCCTTACCTCGCATTCTATTTCTGACCATCCGTTTCCCCGAGCAGCTCAGGACTCCAGCGAATCGCCAATATCCAATACCTGATCCCCAATCCCCACCCTACCGCAGCCGCTCCCCCGGCTCGAACCTCGACCGCGCCTCCCGCAGAATCTCTTCATACAGCTCCAGGTTCCGGTCCTGCAGGT
>JAFGIA010000132.1 GCA_016929795.1 Anaerolineae bacterium | reverse complement strand
TGACCTTCGCCACCTACTTTGCCCACCTGCTCGGGGTCGACGAGATCACGGTCAATGCGCCGGGGGCCGCCTACGTCCTGACAGGGCCGTGCAGCGGCGAGCATCTGTTCCCGATTACCCTGTTTCTGGGGAACTTTGCGGGCGAGCCGAACCAGCGGCCGGTGATTGGCACAGACTATATCATGTGGGATCACAATGACAAGCTGGCGCCCGGCAACTTTGGCTGGATCTACTGGGTGGATGGCGATGGCAACAACCGCTGCCCCTATCCGAACTGCAAGCAACAGCCCTCGGTCAACAACAGCCTGCGCCCCAACATCAACGATACCACACGCAGCGGCCTGTGGCGCATCGGCGACTGGGTGCATGGTTCCGTGGGCGTCAACTTTCAACCTGTTCTCAACAACAACCCACCGAACTTTGGCCGCCAGCTCGAGTACTATGTGGATGGCGATGCGGACGACGACTGGCCGACGGTGATCATTCCCATCTATGACGACGTAGACGGGACGGGCAACAACACGGTATTTCGCATCGCGGGGTTTGGGGCTTTTCATATGACGTGCGCCCAAAACTCTAAAACCCATTACGTCGAACGCGACTCTGGCGACTGTGCCCCGTGCGGCAAGACAGACAAGTGTGTCATCGGCGAGTTTGTCCGATGGGTCGAAGAGCCGTTCGAGGATGGCTGCATCGACACCGGGATCTCGGCGCCATCCTACCGTATGCCGACGCAACCTTGATCGTCTGGACAAATCGAGGGAGGATGCAGGTACGACGGATCGTTGGCCCACTTCGAGGCGAAACTCAATAGGCGGTAGTTCGAGGCTGAGCGGGGGGAGGAGGAGAGAAGCCTTCCCTCGCTCAGCGCCTTATAATCGAGAGAAATCAGGCACACTCGGGCGCGTGACAATTGCAGCCGATGTGCCGGCACTATGGAGGTAAAATGAACAGCACGGAACAAATCACCCGCCCACGTGGGGCTCTGCCCCGGCCTCTGCTGCTCGCCATCCCTCTGGCCTTGCTCGGCGTCCTGCTCGTCACCGCCACCGTCCAGGCAGTTATGGTCTCCAGGGTGCACACGACCCTGGCCCAGTTCGACACCGGCTCGTTCGACCGCACCGGCCTGCTCGATATCCCGTCGGAGGGGATCCACAGTGTCCAGCTTTTGCCCATTGGCCTCACCGGTGATTGGGCCGCGCTTCCCCCTTTGCCGCGCGCCCTGGCCGATATGGCCGCGGTGACCAATGGCGACTTTGTATACGTCATTGGCGGCATCGACGCGGAGCAAAATGGACGGGCCGAGGTGTATCGCAACACCCTCAACCTCAGCGGCACGATTGGCGCGTGGGTCGAAGAGACCGCGCTGCCCGTTGAACTGGACAGTGCCACGGCGGCCGTCTATCGCGGAGCGGGGGGCACGGCCACGCTCTATGTCATCGGGGGCGTGCTCTCGAGCGGCGCATCAACCGACACGGTGTACCGTGCCCCGATCAACAATACGACAGGGGCCGTCGGCGCGTGGACGCTCGAGGCAAACCTGCCGGTCGTGCTCCACTATGCGTCGGCTGTCGTGCACGGCGAGACCCTGTACGTCATCGGTGGCTACAGTGCGCCGAACCCCCTCTCCACGGTGTACTATGCCCCTATCAACGCGGACGGCTCGCTGGGCGCATTCAGCACCACCGAGTCACTGCCCAAGGGGCTGTTCGATGGACACACGGTGGTGTATGAGGGGGCTGACCAGGACACGGTGTATCATATCGGCGGCCGCAACCGCACCACCTCGACGTTCGAGGTCTTTTTTGCCGACTTTGCCGCAAACGGCACGCTCACACCCTGGCAGATCTCCCAGGGTAACCTGCCCCTGCACGTCTATGCGCACAACGGTGTGCTCATCAATGGCAGCGAGATCTTGCTCACAGGTGGGGTGGCGAACGCCCTCTACCCCAGCCAGGGTATCTCGAGCACGGTCAAAGCGGCGCTCGTCGACCCGGGCAACCCCTCTTTCCGCCTCTACGACTGGTGCCTGGGCGTGCCGCCGCCCACGTGCACCATCGGCGCGTGGCAGACCGGTGGCATCCTGCCCGAGGTGCGCGCCTTCCACGAGACGGTGGATGCGCATGGCTGGCTGTACGTCCTGGGCGGCAAGGATGTGGACGTCGTCACCCGGGATACAGTGTATGCGGTCTCGGTCCACGGCGTAGGCAACCTCTACTCACCAGAGGGTAGCTACCTATCTGAGGAGATGAACCTGTCCAATTTCCCGGCCATCCTGCACCAGGTGACGTGGGACACGACGTACGGCCACCCGGGAAATATGAGCATTGCGATGGAGTTTCGTTACAGCGCCAACGGCGCGGACTGGTCGGACTGGACAGCGCCTGTCCAGTCCGTGAACGGCGCAAACACGTATCCCTTCTCGCCCATGCCCGACAATGTCCGCTACTTTCAGTACCGCGCCAGCTTTGAGACGAGCGTGTCGAACGCTTCGCCATTGCTGGATGAGGTCGAGGTGTTCTACGAGCTCGACGATCCGGATCTGCAGGTACGCAAGGATGCGGGCGAGGTCGAGTCGGTTAACCCTGGCGATCCTCTGCTCTATTACGTGTACTATACCAACACGGGTGAGTACCTGGCGCCGCACACGACGATTACCGAAGTGCTGCCCGAGCATACGACCTATGCGGGGGTGGATTGGCAGCGGGTCGGCACCACCCGGTTCTACACCTATTCCCTGGGCAGCGTGCAGGGAGGTGAAAGCGGGGTCGTGGAGTTTGAGGTCGACGTCAACACGGCGATTCCGGCAGGCGTGGAGGAGATTGTTAACCAGGTAGAGATCGACTTTCGGCCATTCGTCGATCGGGCTGGCGCAACGATCAGTGACCCGGTGCCGGCCGACAACGAGTACATCTTTCCGTTGCCGCTTAAAATGGTGGACCTGCTGGTCGACAAGGTGGCCGATCCGGCCGCCGGCAGCAACGTCGACCCCGGGCAGCACATCACCTATACCGTCGTATACACCAACATAGGCAGCCGGGATCTCACCCAGGCGCTGATCACAGATAACTATGACCCCACCGGCAGCTACCAGGTCCTCCACACCGATCCACCGCCGGCGGAGCCGGGAGGCAACGTGTGGGAGGTGCCGAGCCTGCCCATGGGGGCGTCGGGCGAGATCCAGATCGTGGTTGCGATCACGACGACCACGCTGCCCAACCACTGGGTGATCAGCAATGAGGCGTACGTGGACACGGCTGAGGGGAACCCGGTGTCGAGCCCGGTGGTGACGCACACAGTGATGCAGCCGCCGGCACCCCGCGTCGACCTGGTCGTCGACGACCTGACGTGGCAGCCGGAGCGCGTCGTACCGGGCACCCCGGTTACCTTTCGCGCCGTGATTGTCAACCAGGGCGATCTCGATGCCAATCCTGAGGGAGACGATGCCAAGATCTTTTGGGCGGAACTCTACGTCAAGCCTCAATCATCCGAGCCGCCCACCGGCCCCTCCGACCACGACTATGGCTTTCACCTGAATGGCGCATGCTGCAGGTTTGACCATGCCAAGAATATCAATTCCCTCGCAGCCGGCGCCAGCACGGTGGTCTACTTTCCCAACCTTCTGACGGGGGACAGCGTGCTGCCGCCAGGGGTGTACGATGTGTACGTCCAGATCGACACGGCGTACGGTTTCCCAGGAGAGAACCCATACTGGGGGATGTACGCTGAGGAGTATGAGGCGAACAACTTGTGGCACACGACCATCGTGATCGAATCTGGCGGAGTCTATTTGCCGATGGTCTACAAGAGATATTGGTAGTGAAAGCGGTCGCGCGCAGAGTTGCAGTTCTGCGTATTTTCTGGTACAATCGGAAGTAGTGCCAGTGGCAAAGCACTGAGGGGAGGAGAGTGCCATGAGCAAACCGAAGGGCACCGGGTGTTGGCTGTGCGGGCTGGTTGGCGCGATCGTGCTGCTCTCCTGGGTGTGGTCGGCGCCTGCTGCTGCGTGCCAGCTTCCGATCACGTCTACATTCACGCCGACCTACACGCCCACGCCCGAATACACCGACACGCCCAGCCCGACGCCCACTCATACCTTCACGCCGACTCCCTCTGATACACCCACCGACACGCCCTCGCCGACACCCACCGACACGCCCTCGCCGACGAGTAGCTACACGCCGACACCGGTTACCGCGACGCCGACCCGCGGCGCCACCAGGGAGCCGACGCCGGTTCCGACGGACGAGCCGTCGCCGCCCCAGCCGAACCCGAGCTGTCAATCGACGGTGCAGGGGGTGGTGCTTGGCCAGGCAGGCCAGCCTGTCGCAGGTGCCACGGTCATCATCCGCGGCGATGGCTGGTCGAGCAGCATCCAGTCGGACGACCAGGGGCGCTTTGGGTTTGGCGGGCTGTGCGCGGGCAGCGCCACGCTCCAGGCGGTGCTGCCCAATGGCCAGTCGACAGGGGCGGTGAGTGTGAGCCTGAGTGGCAGCAATCAGCTCAATGTGACCTTGAGTGTGGCACCAGCGCCGGCTGCCCCGTCGGCAACGGCACCCGGCGCGTCGACGTCATCTGGCACCGGACCGACGCCAGAGCCAGAAATGCCGACGACAGGGGCGGGGAGCTGGCTGCTGATTGGCGGCGCTGCGCTCGGTGTGCTGCTCCTGTTGTCGGCCAGTGTGCGCCGCGCACTCGTTGTGCGCAACCGGGAATAAGCTTGGCGCCCTCATCGCGCCGGGCTGCAGCGATGCAGTGGGTAGTGTTGCCAAATCTATATATGGAGGAAGTCAATGCGACGGGGAAGAGTTCTGATCCTGCTGGGCCTGATCCTGGCCCTTGCTACCGCCGCTGCCGTTTTTTTCCTGTTGCAAACAGGCACGGCACCGACAGATGTCGAGCAGGTGCAGCGTGAGGAAGTAGTCGTCGCCATTCAACCGATCGCCGAGAATGAGCTGGTGGATGGGCGCCTGGCATTGGAGCCGCGGCCTGTCGAGTCGATCCCGACGAATGCCATGCGCACGCTCGATGGCACGACAGGCATGTTGGCGGCGGGGCCCATCCCGCAGGGCACGATTCTCCAGCCCGATCTCCTGATGACGCAGCAAGAGTTTGTGGCAGAAAGCCAACTGGGGCAGTTGGTAGAGCCGGGGTTTGTCGCCGTCGCGATGCCGATCGACGAGTTGTCGAGCGTGTCATATGGCATCCGGCCGGATATGCACGTCGACGTGCTGATGACCTTTGTCTTTGTCGACATCGACCCTGATCTGCAGGTGCCCGAGCCGGTGTGCCCCCCTCTCTGCCCGGCTGCCGAGGGGCAGGCCGAAGCGACGGTCGGCGAGCCCTTTCCGCGCCGCACAGCGCAGCTCACGCTCCAGGATGTGCGCGTGATCGGGGTGGGGCGCTGGGAAGAGCCGCAGACGCCGACAGAGGCTGCGGCCGAGCAACAACAGCAACAGCGGCAGGGAGACACGGCCGTCGAACCGGTGCTGCCTGGGTACATCACTGTGATGGTGACGCGCCAGGATGCCCTGGTGCTCAAGCTGGCGCGTGAGATCGGGGCGCGCATCGACCTGGCCGTGCGCGCTGAGGACGATGTCGAGTTGGTGCAGACGCAACAGGTGACCCTTGACTACCTGATGGCACGGTTTGGGGTGAGCGTGCCGGCAAAACAACCGTACACGATCAAAGCCGTGGACGAGCTGCTGCAGCCGGGGGAATAGAACAAGGGCCAGGCAGGCAGGGTGGTCGCTGGCAATGGGGGCGAGCGCCCCACCATGAAATGAATCGAGACGTGAAACGCAGACCATGATGGAGAAACCGAAAATTACGATTCTGATCGTCGACGATATTCCCGAGACGCGGGAGAACCTGCGAAAACTGCTCTACTTTGAATCCGACATCGAGATCATTGGGATGGCAGCGAATGGGCAGGAGGCGATCGCGCAGGCGCGCAAACTGCAGCCGAATATCGTGCTGATGGACATCAATATGCCCGACATGGATGGCATCAGTGCCAGCCAGGAGATTACCCGTGCCGCCCCTGCGTCGCAGGTGATCATGATGTCGGTGCAAAGCGAGGCCGATTACCTGCGGCGCTCGATGCTCGCGGGCGCGATGGACTTTTTGACCAAACCCTTCACCAGCGAAGAGCTGTCGAGCAGCATTCACCGTGTCTATGAGATGAGCGCAAGCCGCCGTGCGGCGATGCCAGTGGGGGGGCTGGGGGTCGATGGGACACCACGCGGCGCGGATGACGGGGGAGGCGCGCCGCGCCGCAAGGCGCCGGGCGGCAAGCTGATCCTTGTCTACAGCCCAAAGGGGGGGACGGGGTGCAGCGTCGTCGCGTCGAACCTGGCCATCGGCCTCCACCAGCTCACATCTTCCAAAGTGGCCCTTGTCGACGGCAGCCTCCAGTTTGGCGACATGGATGTACTCCTCAACTTGCAGGGTGTGCGCACCGTGGCCGATGCCGTGGCGCGCGGCGATGAAGTGGACGGCGATATTCTCAACGCGCTCATGTCGCCACACCAGTCGGGGATCAAGGTGTTGGCCGCACCCGCCAAGCCCGAGATGTCTGAAACGATCGACGGCGACGACATGAAGGCGCTCGTCAAGCAGATCGTGGCTGCCTTTGACTATGTCGTGCTCGATAGCTGGAGCTACCTGGACGACATTGTGCTGGGGGCGATGGACATGTCCGACAGGATTGTGCTCGTCATGACTCCCGAGATCCCGTCGATCAAGACCACAAAGCAGTTCTTCGAGATCGCCGAAGCACTCGAGTTCCCGGTGGATCGCATCGACCTGGTCTTGAACAAGGTGGGCGTGCGCGATGGCATTCGAGGGGAGCAGATCGAGCGCAGCATGAACCATCCGTTTCTGGCACAGATCGAGGAGGACACACGCGTTATGCGCGCAGCGGTGAACCAGGGGCTGCCACTGATCATGAGCCAACCCAACCACCCTGTCGCGCAGGCCCTTCAGGAGCTGGCACGCCAGGAGCTGGCGCAGCTCGCGCCAGAGGCTGCCGCGCAGCCAGCAGCAGAGGTTGAAGAGGAAAAACAGGAGCGCGGCAAGCGCGCCGGGTTGTTCGGACGGCTGAAGCGCTAGTGGAAGAAAGGGAAGCGGAAGATGTCTCTGTTGCGAAGGATCGAAAAAAGCCAGCAGCTCCCGGTAGAGCAGACGGCCGCTGCGGCGGCGAGGCCGGCCGAAGAGCCCGAACGCTCGACGCGCCTGGAGGATCTGCGCATTCGACGCACACCGGTCGCGCCAGCACGCGACACATTTCACGACCTCAAGAGCCGTATCCACAGCAAGCTCATCGCCGAGCTCGACCCCAAGATGGACGTCACCAGGACAGACGAGGTCCGGCAAACGATCGAAGAGATGTATGATACCCTGCTGACGCAGGAGAACCTGATCCTCGGCCGCGCCGACCGGCAGCGCCTGTTGGAGCAGATCATCGCCGAGATCCTGGGCTATGGGCCGATCGAGCCGCTGTTGGCCGACGACACCATCACTGAAATTATGGTCAACGGGCCAAACGCGACGTACGTCGAGCGCGCCGGCCGTGTTCTGACGGTTGACGTCAAGTTTGAGAACGACGACCACGTGCTGCGCATCATCGACCGCATCGTGTCACCCCTCGGGCGGCGCATCGATGAGAGCCAGCCCTACGTCGATGCCCGCCTGCCCGACGGCTCGCGCGTGAACGCCGTCATCCCGCCGCTGTCGCTCGTCGGCCCCGTGCTCACCATCCGCAAGTTCGCGCGCATCCCGATCACGGCTCAGTCGCTGATCGATTATGGCTCGATCACACCCGAGGCGCTCGAGTTCTTGAAGGCGTGCGTGCACGCACGGTTGAATATTGTCATCTCGGGCGGCACTGGCTCGGGCAAGACGACGACGCTCAACGTCATGTCTGCTTTTATTCCAAACGACGAGCGGATCATCACCATCGAGAACGCGGCCGAGCTCCAGTTGCAGCAGGATCACGTGATCACACTCGAAACGCGCCCGGCCAACGTCGAAGGCAGGGGGCAGATCACGATGCAGCAGCTCGTGATCAATACTCTGCGTATGCGCCCTGATAGGATCATTGTCGGGGAGTGCCGTGGCGCGGAGGCACTCGACATGCTGCAGGCCATGAACACGGGCCACGACGGCAGCATGACCACGGCCCACTCGAATGGGCCGCGCGACACGCTGGCCCGCCTGGAGACGATGGTGCTGATGGCGGGCATGGACCTGCCCCTGCGCGCCATCCGCGAGCAGGTGGCCTCGGCCCTCAACCTCTGCGTCCACCAGGAGCGGATGCGCGACGGCACGCGCAAGATCACCAAGATCACAGAAGTGCAGGGGATGGAAGGCGACGTGATCGTGATGCAGGACCTGTTCCAGTTCGAGCAGCAGGGGATCGAGGCGGGCCGGGTGATCGGCCGGCTAAAGCCGACGGGCATCCGCCCCAAGTTCATGGAGATCATTGAGGCCGCGAACATTCACTTGCCACCGACGATCTTTGGTGTGAGCGCCACGGGCCGCCGGTTATAGAGCAAGAGATCCGGATTCACTGCAGAGGCCGCTCCCAGGCGGCCGGGCGCGGGCGAGGGAGCCCGCTCTGCGCAGAAGGTGAGGGCTAGAAGCGAGAGTAGCGGAGATGGAATCGTTAGGGATGTGCATGAACCCTGCCCTGCTGGCAGCCGGTGCCTTTTTGGCCGTGCTCGTCATCTTTGTGGGGTTGAGCCGCGTCACGCGCGCTGAGGAGCACACGATCGAAGAGCGGCTCGACCGCTATGCGACACGCGAGGTCGAAGAAGCGCCAGGCAAGAAGAAAAAGCAACGCAAGTCGGCGATGGATGGGCTGGAAGATGCGGTATCAAAACGGGGGTTTTCCGCCAATATGCGCCTGGACCTGGCCCGTGCCGATCTGAAGCTGCGCGTCGCCGAGTTCATGACGTTGAATGTGTTATCCGTCCTCCTGTTCGGAGCGTTGGGACATCTGCTCTTCGGCTCACCGATTCTCGGCCTGGTGTTTGGTGTCGTCGGCTTTTTCGTGCCACGCATCTATCTCAATATGCGCAAGGGCCGGCGCCTCAATGCGTTCAACGACCAGCTCGGCGACACGATCACCCTCTTGGCCAACTCGCTCCGCTCGGGCTTTAGCATCGTGCAGTCGATGGAGACGGTGGCGCAGCAGCTCTCGGATCCGATGGCCGGCGAATTCCGGCGCGTGACGCAAGAGATCGCCCTGGGCCTTCACTACGAAGAAGCGCTCAACAATATGCTGCGCCGCATGCCCAGTGATGACCTTGACCTGATGATCACGGCCATTAACATCCAGGGCAAAGTGGGCGGTAACCTGGCCGAGATCCTCGACACCATCGGGCACACGATCCGTGAGCGCGTGCGCATCAAGGGCGAGATCCGGGTGTTGACTGCCCAGCAGATGATCTCGGGCTACATCCTCACCGGCTTGCCTGTGGTCCTTGGCCTCGTTCTCTACTTGATCAACAAAACCTACATCGGTCGCATGTTCACCGATCCGTGCGGATGGATTATGCTGGGGGTCGCGGCGTTCATGATTGGGATGGGCTTTATGATCATCCGCAAGATCGTAAATATCGAGGTGTAGACGATGGGATCTATGATGGTTGTCGGCATTGCGGTTATGACCTTTCTGGCGCTGATGCTGATCATCGCCGGTATCGCCGCCCCACGCGCTGCTGATGAGGTGGAGGCGCGCCTGGTGGAGTATGGCGGGCGGCCGATGACACTTGAAGAGATCGAACTGGCCCAACCTTTCAGCCAGCGCGTCATGGTGCCGCTGATCAACACCAGCGCGCAATTTGTGGCTCGCTTTGCGCCGCAGCAGTCGCTCGAGTCGGCGCGCCGCAAATTGGAGCTGGCGGGCAATCCGAACAACTGGACCGCTACCCAATTCATGGGCATCCGCGGCCTGGCCGCTGTCTTGCTCGCCGGCTTGACCTTTATCCTCACGATGGTCACGGGTACCGCGCTTGGGCAGCGCCTGCTCTTTGTCGCCGGCCTCGGCTTTCTCGGCTTCCTGCTGCCAGGCATCTGGCTGGGCAGCAAGATCAGTAAGCGCCAGGAGGCTGTGGTGAAGGAGCTGCCCGACGCGCTCGACCTGCTGACGATCAGCGTCGAGGCCGGCCTGCCCTTTGACGGCGCGATGCAGCGTGTGGCCGAAAAGTGGGATAACGAGATCAGCAGGGCGTTCGCCCGACTGATTACAGAAATGCGCGTCGGGAAATCACGCCGCGAGGCATTGCGCGACATGGCCGAGCGGATCGATGTTCCCGACGTGACCAGTTTCGTCGCGGCCCTCGTCCAGGCGGATCAGCTTGGTATCAGCATTGCCAAGGTGCTGCGCATCCAATCGGAGCAGATGCGCATCAAGCGCCGCCAGCGAGCAGAGGAAAAGGCGCACCAGGCCCCAATCAAGATGCTGATCCCGATGACGTTCCTGATCTTTCCGACGATCCTGATCGTCATCCTGGGGCCCGCAGCGTTGATTTTGAAGGGCTCGGCGATCTTTGGCGTGATGTAGGACGCGACACGGCACCGGTTGGGTGCCTGCGAGGCACCCACGTCACAGCGCGACAGGCACGATCTCACCCGGCTGCTGTGCGCAGTTCGGGTCACAGGTAATCGACGACAGCGTGACGTTGCCAACCAATTGCTCCGCACGGTTCTATGATCTGGCAGATGCTTTCCTGGATCTGCTCTTTCCGCCCTGCTGTGTAGGGTGCAAGCAGGCGGGCGGGTGGCTATGTGCTCGTTGCCTGGCGGCTGCGGATCTTATCTCGCCCCCGGTGTGCACGCGCTGCGGTATGCCCCATGAACGGTCGACAGTGCCCTGCACGCTGCCCGTCACCTCGCCGCTGGGCGGCCTCGTGGCGTGTGCCTTCCACTCCGGCCCTATCCGGGAAGCGATCCACCAGCTCAAATACGAGGATCTGCAACGGCTGGCGGTCCCACTTGGCAAGTGGATGGCCGAGCGCTGGTCACAGCTCGCCCCGGCAGGGTGGGCTGCCGACGTGGTGGTGCCTGTGCCGCTCCACCCGCGGCGCGAGCGCCAGCGTGGTTACAATCAATCGGCTCTGCTGGCGCGCGAGCTGGCTGCAGGCCTCGGCCTGCCTGTGGTGGCGGATGTACTGGTGCGCGCACGCGCCACCCGGCCCCAGGTTGGGCTGCAGGCAAGGGAGCGAGAGGTAAATGTGCGCGACGCCTTTGCTTGCACGGCGAACACTTTGGCCGGCCAGCGCGTATTACTGGTAGACGATGTATGCACGACCGGCAGTACCCTGACTGCGGCCTGCCATGCGCTGTGCGCGGCAGGCGTGCCCTCGGTGTGGGCCTATTGCCTGGCCCGTGCGCGGACACCCGATCCGGATCGTTCGATCCGGACCACCCGGTCGGGGCGCACTGCTGGATGGCCATAACCCATGGCCGGCAGATCGCCGGCAAAAAGGAGAGTGGAAAATGGAACTGATGATCAAGGGCAAGAACGTCGAAGTGACCAACAGGCTGCACGATTATGTGGAGAAAAAGATCGGCAAGCTCGACCGCTACCTGCCGACCATTTCGGAGGCGTGGGTTGAGCTGACTACCGAAGAGACCAAGGCCGCCGGCGATCGGCACGTGTGCCAGGTCACCGTTCGCTCCAACGGCACCATTCTGCGGGCGGAGGAGCGCTCGGATGACATGTTTACGGCCATCGACACCGTGCTCGACAAGATGTATCGCCAGATTGCGCGCTACAAGGGCAAGCGCCAGAGCCGCTGGCGCGGCGCGGCCGAGCCCGAGCCGCTGCCGATCGAAGAAGATGTCGAAGAAGAAATCAGTCGCATTGTCCGCGTCAAGCGTTTCCCCATGACGCCCATGGGCCCCGAGGAGGCGGTGGAGCAAATGGAGCTCCTGGGCCACGACTTTTTTGTCTTTTTCAACGCCGAGGAAGGCAGGCTCAACGTCCTTTACCGCCGCAAGACCGGCGACTATGGACTGCTCCAGCCTGAGCTCGACTGATCTGTCGCTTCCACAATGGCACACATCCTGTTCGTTTGCACCGGGAACCTCTGCCGATCGCCGATGGCGGCCGGCCTGCTGCGCAAACGCCTGGCGGATGGCGGGCTCGATCATCACACCGTCACATCTGCCGGTGTGTGGGCCTTGGATGGGCAACCTGCCAGCGAGCACGCGGTCACGGTGATGGCTGAGCGCGGCATCGACATCACTGCCCACATCGCGCATACCCTGAACGCGGCCGACGTGGCCAATGCAGATCTCATCCTGGCGATGAGCCGCGAGCACACGGGGGCTATTCTCAACACCTGGCCGCAGTATGGGTGGAAGGTGCACCGCCTGGCCGAGATGGCGGGCAAGCGCCGCGACGTCGAGGATCCGTACGGCCAGCCGGTTGAGGCCTACCGCGCCTGTGCCGCCGAAATCGGGCGCTATATCGACGAGGGCCTGGATCGCATCCTCCAGTTGGCCTGAGTCCAGAGGTTGACGTAATACGAAGGGGCGGCAGGAGCGCCGCCCCTTTTTTGTACCCTCTCAAAAATTCGGGGCGGCATGTGGGGCGGATGGCCAATTCGCCCCACATGCCCCAAGTTATGGAGATGATATCTACAGTCTTTGCAGGCGGACGTAGGTCTCGAAGGTGTACCACGCCATCAGGCCGCAGAAGAGGAGCCCGTACACGTGGTCGCGATAGCCACGGAGTGTGATGAACCTGCGCCAGAACTCGCGCGCGGGCATCGACAGGTAGGTCCATGGGCGTGGCTGCACCCCCTTGCTGCGCAGGATCTCGGCCTCGTGGCGCGTGTAGCGCCCCATCTTGGTGAGAAACTGCCCGATGCTGTCATAGTTATAGTGCGTCAGGTGCTGCTCCAGGGTTCCCGCCTCTCCCTCCAGCACGACCACCTCGTGAACTGGGCGCGCAGGGTCGTAGCGCGCCCGGCCGCGGCGCAGCAGGCGGAGCTGATAATCAGGGTACCATCCCCCGCCGCGCATCCGGTGGCCGATCATGATATTGTGGCGAGGCACCCACCACCCGTCGCGCGCGTCGGCCGCCTCGTAGGCAACCACGCGCCGCACCTCGTCTGCCAGCGCTGGCGTGCAGCGCTCGTCCGCGTCGACGAAAAACACCCACTCGGCGTCCACGGCATCGAGTGCTGCGTTGCGCTGGGCTGCAAAGTTGTCCAGGCGGCGGTGCACGATGCGCACGCCGCGCTGTGTGGCAATCGCGACTGTCGCGTCGCCGCTCATGTCGTCAACCACGACCCGCTCATCGGCCCACGCCAGGGTGTCCAGGCAGGCGGCGATGTGGCGCGCTTCGTCGAGCGTGAGCACCACCGCCGCTACGGTGGGCGTGCTGTGGCTCTCTGTCGTCATAGCGCTGCCACCTCCTGGCAGGCCTGGTGCCGCCGGGCTATCTCGTCATCTGTGATCTCGCCACGCCTGTGCGCCGCCGATGCCCGGTGTGCCTCGACCCGTAACCCCAGGCGCACGAGCCAACGTGCCAGCCGTCGAAAAAGGGCTGACTCGTGCTTTTCGAACATCAAGAAGCGGCTGCGCCAGAGCGCTACAAACATCTCGTCTCGAAATTGGCGCGTGCTCTGACCCACGTAATGGATAATCTCGGCGCCAGGCACGCAATAGATCTCCCACCCGATCGCGCGGAGGCGGCGGGCCAGGTCGATCTCTTCACAGTAGATGAAAAAGCGCTCGTCGAACCCGCCTACTTGCGCCAGTGCCGCCGCGCGCACCATGAACGCGGCGCCAAGGGGGTGGTCGATGGGGAAGGGCCGGCGGGTTTCGTACAGCCGCCTTGGATAGCGGCCGTTGAGGCGCGACTCGACCAGGCGCGGGTGGAGCGGAAAAAAGTCGACGAGGATCTGCGC
This sequence comes from Anaerolineae bacterium, assembly GCA_016929795.1. The sequence continues at coordinate 15,051 of JAFGIA010000132.1, read as the reverse complement.
CAGGCCCGGAAAGGCAAATGCCGAGTGCTGAAAAGTGCCATCGGCGTGAAGCAGCCTGGCACCGGCGCCGCCAGCGTGTGGGGCGCCGTCGAGAAAGCGCACCATCTCGCCCAGGGCGTCGCCCAACACCCGGGTATCTGGGTTCAAAAAGAGCACGTGCCGGGGCTCAGGTGTCCCCTCGAGGCGCATGGCACGCAGTGCCAGGTTGTTGCCGGCTGCAAAACCCACGTTACGATCGTGTGCCACCAGCCGCGCTCCAGGAAAGCGCTCGCGCACCATCTGCGCGCTGCGGTCGGTGGAGGCATTGTCCACCACCCACACCTCACCCACCAGCCCCGACCGTGCCAACCCTTCGAACACGGAAACGAGCGCCTCTTCCAGGAGCGCTCGCGTGTTATAGCTGACGATGATGATGGCTAAATCCATTGGATGTCGGATATCCAATCCCTCTTTAGGGCTCGCCGCTGTTGATCGAGATCCTGTCGATGTAGTTGTTCTGCGTGTCGACGCCGACCCATTGGTGGATCAGGCCGCCCCAGGCGAAGACCTGGGTGCGGGGAAAGGGCTCGACGAGCTCGATGCAGCCAGTCACCGTGCCGCGCCGGCCGGCGTCGAGGAAACACTGCTCTTGCCCCTCGATCGTCTCACAGCGCAGCTCTTCGGGCTTGCCAACGGCCCACCGGTAGGGAAAATCGATCGGCGACACGTCAAAGTTGATGCCAAAGCGCCAGACGCCTGGCTGGTCGTAGAAACTGTCCTGCTCCCTCTCGACGGCCAGCGTGTTGTAATTCTGGTTGTTCCGATAGGTCGTCCCTGACGCGGGGCCGGACGTGCGCAGCGGCACCGTCGAATAGTTCTCGACGTAGGTTGTAAAGCAGAGGGTTGACCCGAGGGGGAGATAGGCTTCGGTGCTCTCCACACTGCGCATGGCGTTGCTCCACTGGATCGCGCCGTTGACCACCAGGGCGCGCGGCTTGCCGCCGTTGACAATGGTGACGGTGTCGCTGACGACGACGTGATAGCCCGACAGGTCGCGCGCCTCGGCGGCGACGACGTAGGTGCCATCGGGCGGCGGTTGTGCACCACGATCCACTCCGCCGTCATAGTCATAGTAGTGATAGCCCGCCTTCCCGATCTCGGTCAACTGCTCCTGCTCTTCCACAGGGTAAGTGACGCCTGGAGCGGCGGGGTCGTAAAGGTACACCAGGACCGTGTCGACGTCCTTGTTGAGGACATAACTGAAGCCGGTGCGATCGCGCAGGCCATCCTGGTTGGGTGTGAACTCGGGCAGTGCCACGGTAAAGTGTCGCAGCTCGGGGACCTGCGCATCGCCGCCCGACAGGCGGATCTGGCCCTCGGCCCGCGCTGTCTCGCCATCCTCGGCCACGGCTTTGACTACCCACGTGTAGGTGCCGTCGGGCAGCACCCAGCTCGTCACCCGCTGGCGGCCATACTCGTTTTCGATCCAGTAGGGCTGATTCACGACGCCGCCCCACTGTACCTGATAGTCGCCGGGAGATCGGGGACGTGCCTCGCGAAAGTAAAAGTGCGTGCCGTCCTCGTCGACGAAATAGATGGATAGCTCTGCATTGCGCGACAGCGAGTAGGAGATATTGGTGGCGTCGTCGCTGCCGTCGGCATTGGGCGAGATCACGTTGGGAGATATGGACACGTCGGAGAGCAGGGGGCGCAGATGACAACCACTCAGCGACCCACCAAGCAGCGCCACGACGATCAAGAATCGAGCCAAGCTCTTTTTGCTCAAAACGCCCTTCCTCGCGCTCAAAGTGAGGCTAGTGTACCAGAACGCTCCCTGTTCGTCAAGTCATCCAGGGACCAATTTCCTAGTTGACACCCTCCTATAACTCCGATATAATGGAACTATCTCTTGGCATCCATGCCCGCGCCCACCTGTACCAGATCCACTCGCGCGTCCAGGCCAGCATGCCATCGCCGGGCTAGTGGTGTTCGCCCAGGGGTAGAAGAGGAAGGAGGCATTCTGCGATCCGGTTTCTTGCCGGAGAAAACAGCAGGGACAGGGTATATTTTATGGTTGCCAGGTGGTTGTCAATTCTGCGCAGGCGGCGGGCAACGCCATTTCTGGTCGCCGGCGCAGCCATTGCCACACTCGGCTTCTTTGCCTGTGTGGCCCTGGTGATGGGGGGGCTGTTGATTGTACCCCAGGTCACCGAGGAAGAGCCGACGCGCGTGGCAGCGTCGGACACACCTGTCTCTGCATCCGATTTATATGTCAGCCCGCTGGTCACACCTGCCTCACCGCCGGTAGAAGTGGAAGCGATCGAGAGCGCGCTGGCGCAGCCGGGCGAACAAGTGGTAGCGGCCGCGACAGACAGCTCGCTCTGGATGTCGCCGATCGAGCCAACGCCTCCTGCCAGCGCGGTTGTGGCTGCCATGGACGAGCCGGGTACCGGCGACAATGCTCCCCTGCTGATTGAACCGGTCGACGTACCCGGTCCGACGGATACCCTGCAGCTCGTTGCCACATCCCAGTTGACCCTGTCAGCGATCATTTTCGTCGAAAACAACGGTCACCTGGCTACACCCGCCCGCTTTGCCGTGCGGGGAGCGCCCGGTGGCAGCACCTGGTTGGCGGACGATGCTTTCTGGATCGTGCTCCTCGACCCACGTTCGGCACCTGAAGGAGGTCCGTTAGCCGGGGTGGGTGAGGAGACAGGGGGGCCAGCGGGGCAGCGAGGAGTGATGCTCAAGGTCACCTTCCCCGGTTCGAATCCGCAGGTGCGCGCCGAGCCCTTCAATCGTCTCGACACGCAGGTGACCTACCTGTCAGATGAGAGCTCACCTGGCGCTGACCCCACGGCACCCGTGTGGGGTGGCGTGCGCTACACGGATCTCTATCCGGGCATCGACCTCGAACTGTCCAGCGAGGGGGATATCTACACGCAGCGGCTGATCGTGGAGCCAGGGGGGGACCTGAATGCTGTGCGGCTGCAAGTGGCAGGTGCCCAGGGGGTGACGGTGCAGCGCCTGGCCGCGCCGGATGTGGGCAGGGAGGCAGGGGAAGGCTACTACCTGGAGGTGACCACTGAGTTGGGCGTTTTTGCCCTGCCGCTCTTGGTGGTGGACGCACCTGGCCCGCTCCCGCCGCCCTCTGTTTCCGCGCAGGGGGTGGTCGAGTCGCCTTTTACGCCTGCTGCCGGTGACCTGGTGGTGCCGACCCTCGGCGCGCCACCAGGCCTGCTCCATGTGAACCGCACCGGAACAGGCGGCGGCGAAGAGGTGCGCGATGTGGCGGTGGACGCGGCGGGCAGTGCCTACCTGGCCGGCAGCAGCTACTTCCCACGTGCTTTCCAGGCACCCGGGCCATTCGATCCGGCGGTGGCCGGTCACTACCAGGCATTCGCCGCCCACCTCGAGCCGGGAGGCAGGGCGCTGGTGTACGCCACCTTCTTTGGTGGCAGCGGCGACGAGATTGGCCGTGCCATTGCGATCGATGGCAGCGGCAGTGCCTACCTGGCCGGCAGCACCACATCCGCGGACCTGCCGACGGCAGCGGGTGACGTGGGGCCAGGCAGCCCGCAGGCCTTTGACACCACGCGCGCCGGGGACGAGGATCTGTTCCTGGCCAAGCTCGATCCCACCGGCAGAGAAATCGTCTATGCAACCTACCTGGGGGGGGCGGGCCGCGATCGCGCCGAGGATGTGACCGTCGACGACACGGGGGGCGCCTACGTCGTTGGCTGGACCGAGTCACCTGACTTTCCCGTGACGCAGGGTGCGTGGCAGACGAGCCACACCGGCCGCAGCGGCTTTTTGGTCAAGGTCAACGCGCCAGGCACCGGCCTGGCCTATGGCACCTTCCTCGGCGGCAGTGGCGTCGACCGGGCACAGGCTGTGGCGGTGGATCAAAGCGGCATCGCCTACGTTGCCGGCGTGACCTCTTCGGATGATCTACCGCTCACGCCAGGCAGCCTCGACGGCAGCCTGGACGGCGACAGTGATGCTTTTGTAGTGGTCGTGAACGCCAGCGGCACGGCGCCACTCTACGCGACGCTGTTCGGTGGCGCGCAGGAAGACGCCGCCACGGGGATCGCAGTCGACGCGGCCGGCACCATTCACGTAGGTGGCTACACCCGCTCGCCCGACTTGCCCGTCACCTCGTGGGCGGCGCAGCCCGGGCACGGTGGTGGCTATGACGGATTCATGGCCCGGCTCGATCCCGCCGCAGGCTTGCTGTCGGGCACCTTTTGGGGGGGCAGCGCCGACGACTGGGTGCAAGCGGTGGCGGCCGACGCCAATGGACGCGCCTGTGCTGCCGGATCGACCGCGTCGCTCGACATGAGACCTGGCCGCACCGGCGAGCCCCTCACCCCTGCCGGGGGATTCGATACCTTTGTCGTGTGTATTGATAACCTGGGGTTTGCACCTACCTACGCTGCCCTTCTCGGCGGCAGCGGCGATGACCACGCAAGCGCGCTGGCTATCAACCGCGTCGGCACGACCTACGTGGTGGCGGCTGCCGGCTTGGAACATCTGGCAGGCAGAAGCGGTGTCGTGGGCAAGCTTGTCGTCGGCGCGCCGTTCCTCGATCTGCCGATACGCTACGCCAACTTTGGCCACGCTGCCCTGGGCAACGTCGGCGACAGGGGCCCCGGGCGCGTGAATTCGTGGTTCGACCACAACGCTCCGACACACGCGCGCAATCGCAGCCTGACGCGCTGGGATGGGGTGACGATCCTGTTCGACGCGTCGTCGTTGCCGCGCATTGGCGAGAGCTGGTACGACGGGCATGGGGGCATCGATTTTAGTTGGGGTAGCAGTCGCGAGCCGGTCTTGGCCGCGGCACCCGGGCGGGTGGTAGACACAGTGACCACATGCCAGGCGGGGCAGCAGACGTGTGGCGGCGGGTTTGGTAATCGCGTCTGGATCGACCACGGCAACGGTTTTGCGACCGTCTATGGCCATCTCGACAGCGTCGACGTGACGGTCGGTACGACGATTGTCGATCCGGCAGCCCAACCGTTGGGCATCATGGGCAACACGGGGAGGAGCTTTGGTACCCACCTCCACTTTGCCCTCTACTTTGACGCCAATGGCGATGGCCAATGGAAGAGCGATGAGGTCGTCGATCCGTACGGCTGGATGGGCGCCAGCTCTGACCCATGGCGTGGGCACAGCCATTACCTGTGGCTGCACCCGCTTTTCTCTCAACAGATCGTTGGCGATACGGCGCTTGAGCTCCCGGGCGCGGCGCAGACCTTTCTCACCGCGCCCTCACGGTTCGTCAGCATCACCGTCCCTTCAGGCGCGATGGTCGAGCCGACCCTGATCGAGCTGTGGGACATGCCACCGGCGGCAGAGCCATCGGCGAGCTGGCGCTCCACAGGCCGCTCGTTCCTCCTCACCGGCACGACGCTGGCGACGGGGGCGGACGCACCTGGGGCCGCGCGCCCGATCACGCTGACCATGGCCATCCGCCAGGGGGACCTGCGCCACCTTGATCCCGGGCGCCTGGCCCTGCGCCGCTGGGATGAGCGTAGTGGGCGTTGGGAAACGCTGGAGGGGCGGATCGATGCCCAAAACGACCGGGTGGTGGCCTATACCACCACGTTTGGCCGGTTTGACCTGCACGCCCCGCTGCTGTGCGCGGCCGACAGCCATGAGCCGGACGATCACTATGGCGCCGCGCAGACGGTGCCGGCCGATGGATCGCGCGTGCGTCGCGTGTTCGACGTCCGCGACGACGTCGACTGGTTCCGGTTCGAGGGCGAGGCCGGGGAGACGTACCAGATCTCGGCGCGCTCCCTGGCTGCCGGCCTCGCCCTCGATTTCAAGATCTATGACCCTGATAGCATCCGCCAGCTCGCCGCGACGAGGGACGGGCGGCACATTGAGTGGCAGGCGCCGACGAGCGGCACGTACCTGGTGCGCATTGTGGCGGTGGGGAGCAGCCCACACGGCTGCGATGTGGCCTACGAGCTGAGTGTGGGGGTGCTGCGCGCGCCGGAAGCGGTGACGATTACCGGCCCCACGACCGGGACGGTCGGCGATAGCGATGCCTTTGCCGCGTCACTCACCCCGCTGACCGTCACGCAGCCGATCACCTACGTGTGGCGCGTGTCGGGCGAGCTGCCGGATGAGCTGCCTGTCACTTTTACCAGTGGCGCCACGCCAACCTTCACCTACACGTGGCGCACTGCCGATACCTACCGGCTCGAGGTGGCCGTCACGAACGCGGCCGGCACGGTGACTGCCACGCACTCGATCCAGATCCACCCCCTCCTGAAGGCCTCCTTCACCGCGTCGCCCACGGCAGGTCCGGGGCCGCTAAAGGTCAAGTTCACGGATACCTCCGTTGGGCTGTACACGATCCGGCGCTGGCAGTTCGGCGACGGCGAGACGGGTGAAGGAGAAGCCCCGGCGCACACGTACACCACCCCTGGCACCTACACCGTCACGCTGCAAGTGGAGGGGGAGGGCGGGGAGGACACTGCCACGCGCGTGGCGTACATCACGGTTGAAGCAGCGCCGACTCCACTGCCACCTCAACCCAGCGGCGAGTTTCGCGTGTACCTGCCCGTCGTCAGCCGGTAGTCGCCGTTACATAGAGATACATCCGGGGGTTATTCGACGATCTGGTAGACGCACATGTTGGCGCGCCCCTGCGCTCGGGTCCAGGCGTGGTCGGCGCAGTAGACGGGCCGGAAGCGGGGATCGGCGGCGAGCTGCGCGTAGGTGGGGGAAAAGTCGGGAAAGAACACGGCATAGTCCGCGCCTTCTTCCACCATGAACGCCGCCAGCCGCTCTGCGTCGGTGATGAAGGGGATTACCTCTGGCGTGATCAGCCCGGCCAGGTCGAGGAGGGGGTGAGGGCTGAGGTAGCCGACGGCGCCAATGTCGTGCACGGCGATCAGGGTGCCGGGCGGCACCTGCTCGTCCAACCAACCCGCCACATCCACCATCTCGCCGTCGATGAACGCTACGTCGTCGCGGTAGGCGAGTGCGCCGCGGGCAAAAAAGAGGAGCGCCAGGATGGCCACCGCCGCGGGGGTGGCACGGCTCAGCACACGCACGAGCAGGTGAGGGCTGCGCGGGCGGAGCAGCGTGGCGGTGCCCCACACGCCGTACACGATCAGAATGGGGATGGTGGGGATGGTGTAGCGGCCATGCTGGTAGGATACGGGCAGGCGCAGCGCATAAACGATCACGAACCCGAGCCACCAGGCGGCGGGCAGGAGCATGGCCCAGCGCCGCTCGTGCAGGAGGCGGTAGGCGCCATAAATGGCGCCGGGCAGGAGGAGGAGCTGGGCGCCGACGAGCGTCGGGCTGATGACGCGCCACAGGCGCGCCGGCAGCGATAGAGCAAAGCCGTACTCGGCCTGCTTGGCATAGAGCGTGTTGGGCCAGGGGGTGCCGGCAGTCTGGTAGTTGAAAAAGAGGTAGGGCGTCAGCACCAGGGCAAAGGCGACGACCGTCGCGGCGGCGAGCAGGGCGCGGGAACGGAGCAGATCGCGGTGTGGGGGCCAGGGCAGGAGCAGGCTGCCGGCGACGACGAGGGCGACCAGGCCGATGCCCTCGGGCCTGGTGAGGACGAGGGCGGCGCCCAGCACGCCGCTGCTGATCGCGGCCACGGCTGCTTCCTGGATCTGGAAGGACGCAGGCCCATCGGGCGGTGCCTCGCGAAAGGCCACCTGAGCCCAGAAGCGGTCGATCAGCCACAGGGAGAGGGCGGTAAACAGGGCCGTCTCCATGCCCGACGCGCCGGCCCACACCAGGTGCCACTCCAGGGCGCAGAGGAGGCCGGCGAGCAGCGCCGCGCCGCGCCAGGCAGGGCTCGGTCGGAGGCCGGCCTCAGCACTCTTGGAGTTGACTAGCCGGGACACCAGCCGGTAGACGAACCACGCGGACGCGGCGAGCGACAGGCCGCCGAGCAGGTGGGTCCAGAGGGCAGGGTCGAGGCCGAGCAGGTAGGCGATGGAGAGGAGGAACGACCAGGCGGGCGAGGTGGAGCCGGCGCTCGGGTGGCCCGGGACGTAGGCAAGCTGGCCTGTGGCGGCCAGGTTGCGGGCGTAGGTCTGGTGGATCCAGGCGTCGTCGAGGGGAAAGCCGTGGAGGCCGGCGAAGCGAGCCACGGCGACGTAGGCCGCCACGCACAGCAGTGCGGCGGCTGGCGCCAGCCACCTGCGGCCATGCCCCCTGCTTTGTTCCACCATCCTGCCCTCTCTGTCACATCACGGTTGTTATCGAGGTATTATACCCAGTTCTGCTCTTTGCGTCAACGCCGCTGGGTGGTAGCTGCGCAGCGGGTCTCATCACCGTGAATCCGTGTAAATCCGTGCAATCCGTGTCCAATCATAACCCCACCTGAACGGTTACGTTTTGGGTTCACGGCGTACGAGCCAGACCAGGATCGCCCAGGAGATGAGCAAGAGCGCTGTCCAGTAGTAGGCTTGCCACGACAGCAGATCGCGTGAAGCCAGGATGGGCAGATCGGCGAGGAGGATCAGCGTGAGGCCGAGCCAGCGGCGGTGTTGAAAGAGCGGGATGAGGCCGATGGCTGCCACGGTCAGAAAGCTGTTGCCCGCCGCATAGGGCGCGAGAAGCAGCGAGGCGGCCACGAGCAGGCCAGCTTTGAAGCGTGAGAAAGCCCAGTCGGAAGTGAATGATACATACAACGTGACCGCCAGAAAGATACCCCACAACATCAAGCCAACCCAGTCTGGCAGGCCCAGGCGTTGAATCGCGGCGCGCAGGGTGACGTCGATGATGGTGCCGGGAAAAGGAGAGGTGGTGACACTCGCCAGCCACTCACGACCTGTCCATAGCAGGGAAGGCAGGATCACGGCCAACATGATCGCGGCCGCGATGATCACATTGCGGCGCGACCAATTCTTGAGCGTATAAACCGCCAAAACGAGGAAAAACAGCCAGGTTTCCTGTATTTTGGCCGAGGCAATCAAGACGCCCGCCGCATAAAGCCACGGAGTCCTTTTCTGCAAGCCGAGCAGCGCCACGACGATACCGGCAATAATCAATCCTTCTAGGTTACCATCGGCCAAATGGCGGAGGGAGGGATAAGACACGACGATCAGAATAACGCTGCTGAGCCACAACCGCCGATCGAGTGGACGGGGCACGCTGAGGATCGTAGCCATCAACGTCAGCAACACCAACAAGCCCCAACTGGCCCGAAAGGAAAACAGGCCGAGTGGCAAGATGGGCAGAATGCTCCACACCGGGCTTCGCAAGCCGGTGCCGTAATGGGGTACGCCGCCTCGCACTCCCTCCCACAGTTGCTTCCAATCGATCGCCAGCGAGGTGCCTTCAATGGGCAGATGATCAAAGAAGATGATCAGGGGGATGGCCGCGGCCAGCAGTAATAGGCCGGCAACGGCCTTTTCGGCGAGCGGCGAAAGTGAGGGTTCGCGCGAGCTGGAAGAGCGCAAACTCATGTACCTGAGTCTACTGACGATGTCATCTTGACTACTCGCAATCTGCACGTGACTGTGCGGACGATTATACTCCTGCTTGGGGATGATGTCAAGAAGGCAAGACGAAAAACAATGAGGCCGGCGCTCGCCCAGCCGGGAACGTATCGGATGTATTATCCCCTGCTGTGCCCTGCACGTCAACGGCGCCCGAATGGTAGCGTATGACCAACCAGGCCAAACCCGTGTTGACCATTGCTCTCCTTTGTGGTATGATAAATGACGCGACAGAGCCAGCGTAAGGAGACGACCATGTCGAGTCGCCACGTCGAGAACCGGATCGTGGGACGGGCTGGCTGCCAGCCTGGTATCCCTCATACTCAGGGAGTAACACGTTGACGACGGATCTATCACCATCTGCTGCCAGGCAAGGTTCCACCTGGCCCGGTGCGCGCGGGCTTGTCGCCAGCCCATGGGTTCATCTCCTTTCACTGGCCCTGGTCGTGCTGATCAACTATTGGGGCCTGTGGCGTTCCTACTTTGAGCTGGACGATTTCTGGATGTTGGGTTGGGTCAAGTTCCAACCGAGCCTGTGGGACGGCCTCATGACAGAGATGGAGCTCGGCTATGGCGTCCGCCCCTTGATGGACGGGCTGCTTTGGCTTCGTACCAGCCTGTTTGGCCTGGATGCCACCCCCTATCATCTAGTCTCGATTGTGCAACATCTTTGGGTGATGGGCCTGGTGTATTGGCTCGCGTTCCTCTTGCATTTTCCCCGACCGGCCGCCTGGCTTGGCTCGCTTTTGTTTGCCACGTCCTATTCGGCTTTTTCGGTGGTGCATTGGATCACCGGATCGAACATCAGTATGGGATGCATCTTGGGCTTGCTGGCACTATGTCTCTTTATTCTGTTCCGGCGAGGTGGAAAGAGGCTGCTTTTCGTGCTCTGGGTTTTGTGCATTGGCGCCATGCTGTTCACCAACGAGAATTTTGTGACCGTTCTGCCAATGTTCGTGGTCTATGACCTGATCGTCGCACTTCCCGGGCTTGGGTTCGGGGAAAAGACAAAGAGACTGGCTATACACCTTTGTTACCTGGTGTGGCTGATTCCGTATGCCGTGCTACAGTTGCACTATGTCGCACAGGGAACGTCCGAGTACGGCGATCTTGGTCTGGGGTTCGACGTCGTGCTGAACTATGGATATCTGTTCTATCTGGCCCTTCCGTACGTTCCAGGGGCGTCGTTTATCGGCGTTGTAAGCGAGCATCTTCCCAGCGGTTGGCTGACGATATATAGCGTGATAGCCATGATCTTGGCGATCATCCTGTTGGTTGCGGGTGTGTATCTGTTGTGGCGAGGGACGAGGGTTCAACGTTTCCTCGTGGTCTGGATTATCCTTTCCTTCTTTCCATTCGCATTGTGGCCCTTTTCTTCGGACCTGTCCGCCGCGCCTCGCTACCGTTACGTGCCGTCTATCGCCTTCTCGATACTCGTGGCATCCGCGTTAATTGCTTGGTGGAACCGTGACCGATCGACCGGAAAGAGACGACGGTGGCCCGTGCCGCTGTTTGTGCTTCTTGTGTTTTTGTCCAACCTGGCCTTCCACCAACTCCACAATCAGCAGCAGATTCGCCGTGGAGAGATCAAGCGGGAGGTGGTCGAACGGCTGGTCAGCCTGCCGGCTCCGCCTGGGGGGGCAGAAGTGGTCTTTGAGGTTCCAGACTGGTACTTTCGCGACGCGGCCGACATCTGTGGATTTGTGTATGCTGCTCCGCCCGAGTGTGTGACTCTATTCGAGGGGGAAGGCCCACAGATAGAGGATGTTGCGACGCCCTACTGGATGAGGATCGGCTATGAGGGGGTGCAGGTGAGCGATGGCTGGCAATGACGACCGAGCGCGCGGAACGGGGCAGGTGTCTCAGCCGGCACCCGCCGGCATTTCTGTCGTGGTTCCTGTCTACAACAGCCAGGATACACTGGCGGAGCTGGTCGAACGGCTGGAGGTAGTGCTTTCTGAAGTGGGTGGTCCCTTTGAGATCATGCTGGTTAACGATGCCAGTCGCGATCGGAGTTGGGATGCGATTGCCAGGTTGGCGCAGCAGCACGGTTGCGTGGTGGGCCTCGACCTGATGCGTAACTATGGACAGCACAACGCCCTGCTGGCTGGCATACGGCAGGCTCGCTTCGACGTCATTGTGACGATGGATGACGACCTGCAGAACCCTCCGGAAGAGATACCCAGGCTGCTCACCAAGCTAGCAGAAGGATTTGACGTGGTGTATGGCACCCCGCAGGCACAGCAGCACGGATTCTTGCGGAACCTGGGCTCACAGGTGACCAAACTTGCACTGCAGAGTGCAATGGGGGCACAGACAGCCCGTCATGCCAGCCCCTTTCGTGCGTTTCGTGCACACGTGCGCACTGCCTTTGCCCACTGCCAGAGCCCGGTGGTCGCGATTGACGTCTTGTTAACGTGGGGAACGACCCGGTTCGCCTCGGTCCCTGTCCGACACGAGGCCCGGCGCGCCGGTCGATCAAACTATACCCCGCGCAAGCTGGCTGCGCATGCGGTGAACATGATGACCGGGTTTAGCACGCTGCCCCTACGGGTGGCAAGTCTCGTCGGCTTTGCCTTCACGCTTTTTGGACTGGGAGTGCTGGTGTACGTGCTCGGGCGGTTCCTGATCGAGGGGGGCAGTGTGCCGGGGTTCCCCTTTCTCGCTTCCGTGATTGCCATTTTCTCCGGCGGGCAATTGTTCGCACTCGGCATCATGGGTGAGTATTTGGGCCGGATGTACCAAAGGACAATGGATCAACCACCCTACTCGATCCGTTCTGTCGTAGAGAGTGGATTCTCTCCAGGCCCGGCCTGGGACCGAGAAAAGGAGACAGGATCGTGAACATCACCTACCAGTCAATGATTGAAGGGACGATCGAGGCGCGCGATGTAGAGATCGGAAAGGGAGTCGTCGTAGAGGAAGGGGTCGTGATCACCGGGAAGGGGGGCCCCGCGAGAAAAGTGGTGCTGGGTGATTTTTGCTACATCGGTCGCCACACGCGCATCATAACGCCCGAGTTTCGATTGGGGGATTATAGCAAACTTCACGCGTTCTCTTTTGCTCACGGAGAGAAGCGTATGCAAATCGGGCGCAATTGCTGGATCGGTGGAAACACCGTGCTCGACTCGAATGGCGGCCTCGACATCGACGACAATGTGGGGATTGGGGCGCACAGCCAGATCTGGACGCACGTGCAGTTCGGAGACATTGTCGAGGGCTGTAGATTCTACTCGAACAAGTATATGCACGTAGGCAAAGATGCGTGGTTCGTGGGCCACTGCGTTGTGTCTCCCGTACGCGTCGGTGAGAAAAGCATGGCCCTGGTTGGCTCGGTCGTAACGAAAGATATGCTGCCCAACCACATCTATGCCGGCGTGCCCGCGGCCGATGTCACGCACAAGCTGGGTACGCAGTTTGAGGAGCGCACGGTGGAAGAAAAGGCGGCTATCCTGCAGGGCTTGATCGCTGCCTTTACGGCTCAGCATCCCGAGTATCTCGGCCAGTTGCAGGTCGTGCGCTCGCCGGAAGAGGTGCAAGAAGGGGTGTGTTGCTTTGACGTGTCGACTCGCACCTATGCCAGGACCTACAGCCAGGCAGAAGTGGCGTTCCTAAAAGCGCACGTGCCACTTGTCAAGTTTACTCCGGCCGGCGCACCACCCTTTGTGCAGCTTGAGGAACCGAACCAGGTGCCGGCAGGGGGGGCAAGCACTGAAAATGTATAACATACCGTTCAACCGGGCCTGTCTGGTCGGCAAAGAGATCGAGTACATTGAGGATGCCATCCGGCGTGGGCATATTTCAGGGGATGGAGTGTACACGCGGAGCTGTCACGAGCTGCTGCAGCGGATTCTTGGTGTACCAAAGGTTCTGCTGACTACCTCGTGCACCCATGCACTCGAGATGGCGGCCATTTTGCTCGAGATCGAGCCGGGTGACGAGGTGATCGTGCCTTCGTTTACCTTTGTCAGCACCGTCAACGCCTTTGCCTTGCGAGGTGCCCGCCTGGTGTTTGCCGATATTCGGCCCGACACGCTCAATCTCGACGAGACCCGGTTGGAATCACTCGTCACACCCCACACGCGCGCGGTTGTTCCGGTGCACTATGCCGGCGTGGGCTGCGAGATGGATAGCATCCTGGAGATCGCCGCAGAGTATGGCCTGGCAGTGGTCGAGGATAACGCGCATGGTCTGTTCGCCAAGTACAGGGGCAGGTATTTAGGGACCTTTGGCTCATTGGCCACGCAGAGTTTTCACGAGACCAAGAATGTGACGTGTGGCGAAGGTGGCGCCCTGCTGATCAATGATCCAGAGTATATCACACGGGCCGAGATCATCCGCGAGAAAGGGACCAATCGCAGCCGCTTTTTCCGTGGCGAGGTGGACAGGTACACCTGGGTCGACACCGGCTCCAGCTATCTGCCATCAGACATCCTTGGCGCCTTTCTGTACGCCCAGTTGGAAGCGTGGGAGGGGATCCAGGCCAGGCGGCGGCGAATCTGGGAAAGCTACTATGAGCGCTTGGGCGATTGGGCAGAGGCGTGCGCTGTTCGCCTGCCGGTGATACCGCCGCATTGTGAACAGGCATACCACATGTTCTACCTGCTTATGCCCTCACTGGCGGCGAGATCGGCCCTGATCGCCCATCTCAAGGCCCACGCTATCTTGAGTGTGTTCCATTACCAGCCCCTGCATCTGTCGGAGATGGGGCGACGGTTCGGGGGCAAGGAGGGCGACTGCCCGGTTACTGAGGATGTGAGCGATCGCCTGGTCCGGCTGCCTTTCTATGGTGACCTCACGCAAGGTGAGCAAGACCAGGTAGTAGAAGCGATCCATGGGGTGCGGTGGTGACGGCTGCGAGCTACGAATCACTCCCGTGTTCAACGATCTGATGGCTCTTCTCCTCAGCTTCGAACGGGGTGTCATCGCCCGGAGAAAACGCCTGCCCGTCGGAACCTCGCTGCTTGTGGTTGCCGGCAAAGCCTCAGCGTAAGCGGATCGCATAGAGCCGCGCCACACCCTCCTCGCAAACCAGCTCGTAGCGCGGGTCGCTCTGCTCGCCCTGGTACAAGGCGTCGGTAGTTCGCGGGCGCGTATCGTCGAGTAGGAGATAGGCCGCGCCGTAGCGCATGGCAACCTCCACCACCGTGTCGAGCGGCTCGTTCGGCACCGCGATGGCCCGTTGGCCCGTGTGCCACGCAAAGGCGGGGGCGTCGCCCACCATCACCACAGGATTGTCGATCCCTTGTGATTGGATCCACCGATCGATTGCGTCATAGTGCGCATCGCGACGGTTCCAACTGCCGTCAAAAGCGCCGGCGCGCCACAGCGCAAAGACGGCGACGATCAGGGTGGTGGCGACGAGGGTGGCAGCAAAGATCTGCCAGGTGCGCTGCGCGTGCCAGCCCGGGAGGCGGCGCACGGCCCAGTGGACAGCGACGGCCAGCCCCGGTCCCGTGGTCGCCAGGATGAAGGGCAGGAGTGCGCCGCCAGAGTGGTAGAGGCCGCCACGGGTGCCGGGAAAGGTAAAGGCTACCGTCATGGCCAGGAAGAGGAGCGGCAGGTAGAGGAGAAAGGGCCACAACAG
>JAFGIA010000131.1 GCA_016929795.1 Anaerolineae bacterium | reverse complement strand
GGCGGCCGGCAAGTGGGGCATGGGCAAGGGGTCGATCTATGTCAAGGCCTTTGATCCTGCCAGTGGTAAGGGCGGCGAGGTGTGGCGTGTGACCGACGATGGGGGCAGCGAAGGGTGGCCGACCTGGTCACCGGATGGCAAGCGCATCGCCTTTCAAAGCGACAGGAGTGGCAACTGGGACATCTGGATCGCCAACGTCGATGGCACCGGCCTGGCGCAGTTGACGCGCCACCCGGCAGAGGATCGCTACGCTGCCTGGTCTCCTGATGGAAAAAAGATCGCCTTTACCTCGAAACGATCGGGCAACGAAGACCTGTGGGTTGTCAACGTGGAGACAGCGCTGAAAAGTGGCGACGACGCGGGCGCCACCCGTCTGACGACATCCCCTGCCCGCGACCGTTATCCCTTCTGGTCGCCAGACGGCAAGCAGCTCACGTTCAACACCGACCGGGACGGAAACTTTGAAGTGTATATCATCAACAGCGATGGGTCTCAGCCGCGCAACGTCTCCAATTCGCCCAGTACCGAGGGGCTGGCCGATTGGGCGCCGAACGGCAAACGCCTCGTGCTCTACAGCGACCGCAGCGGAAACAAGGAGGTGTACATCCTGGATCTGGCAACCCTGGCGTGGACCAACATCAGCAACAACCCGGCCAGCGACGAGTTTTGCGCGTGGTCACCCTAAGCTCGGTGCCAACCCGGGCAGAAAGCACACACTCAAGCCGGCCGCGGCCGCGCCGCTGGCACTGGGGCGTAGTGGGCCTGGCCGTGGTCCTCTTCTCTGCCTACTATGGGGCATTGGCCCTCTGCCAACGGGATAGCTTTGTGTCCAGCCTCGACCTGGCCGACGTAGACCAGGCGATGTGGAACACGGTGCACGGCGACCTGATGCGCATGACGGCCCGGCCCAGCATGTCCAGCCGCCTCGGGTTCCACCTGGAGCCCGTGCTGTTGGTCCTGGCGCCGTTGTATGCCGTTGCCCCCTCGGCCGCGACACTCGTCCTGGTGCAGGTCGTCGCACTCGCCCTGGTGGCAGTACCACTCTACCTTCTCGCAGCCGACGTGCTGCGTGCGTCGCCGTGGGCTCTGGCCTTTCCGCTCCTCTACCTGCTCTCACCCGCCGCGCACAATGCTGCCCTGTCCTACTTTCACCCCGTAACACTCGGGGTGCTGCCGGCACTCGCCGCCGTGTGGGCCGTGTGCCGGGGCAGAACACGCACTGCGCTGTTGTTCGCCGCTGTGGCTCTGTTGGCGCGCGAGGATTATGGGTTGTGGCTGGCGGCGCTGGCTGTCGCCGGGTGGGCCCGGACCCGGCAGCTCATATGGATCGCCGCGGGGGTGGCCGGAGTGGCCTGGTTCCTGGTGGCGACTTTGATCATCACGCCCGCCTTTCTGCATGGGGAGCCGTCTCTTTTCTGGGAACGTTACTTTTTCTGGCTGGAGGGGCCCGAAGCGTGGCGCAGTCAGGGGTTCGTGGCTGAAAAGGGGCGCTACCTGCTCCACCTGCTGCTGATCGGCGGAGCGGGCGCGTTGTTGGCCCCGTTGTGGGCCCTGCCTGCCCTGCCCGCGTTGGCGCTAAACCTGCTGGCCAACTACCCTCTGCCCGCCTCGCTCGATAGCTACTACAGCGCCCTGATTGCCCCACTGTTCCTGGCTGCGGCTGCCATCGGTCTCGGCCGCTGCCGCCCTCACTTGCAAAAGATCGGGATCCTGCTGATGTTGGCCGGCACCCTGTGGGTGCATGGTGCCGAGGGCCGTTCGCCACTCGTGCCGGGTTTTCGCCCGCCAGATTGCACCAATCGCCGTCAGGCACTCCAGACCGTGATGGCCTCGCTACCCCCCAACGCTCGCGTGAGCGCCAGCGAGACGGTGGCATCGCACGCCAGCGGCCGTGAGTGGCTGGAAATCTTTCCTCGTTGCGACCAATGCGACCACTTTCTCATAGACCTGTTGCAAGATCGCAGCCTCCATCCATTGGAGGCACAGCAGCACGTGTTCGCTCGATTGGCTGATGGGTGGGGTGTGGTGGCGGGGCAAGATGGCTTCCTGTTGCTGAGGCATGGAGTACCAAACACGACCATCCCCGCCAACCTGAGTGTCTTTGCGGTGGCGACGGAGGATCCTCAGTACTCGGTGCGTGCACCGTTTGGCGACGATTGGGAGCTGCAGGGATACGACGTCTTTTGGGATCGATGGAGCCGCCCAGCAGTCCGGCTCTACTGGCAAGTCGCGCAGCCCGTCAGTGACAACTGGCAGCCCGCAGCCCTGGCCTTGGATCCGGCGGGCCAACTGCTGGTTACGCCTGATACCCATCCGCCGGTCGCCCTGCTCTGGCTGCCCACCACGCGTTGGGAACCAGGACAGGCCTACGTCGTCGAGATGCTGCCCTTCGACGCGCCTGAGCGCGTGGAGCTGGTTGCCGGCGTGGGCGCGCCCCTCGTCGATGCAGCCACACGGCTGCCTACCTCCGACGGACACGACCTGTTGCCCCTGGCGATCCTGGAACGCCGAGGGCGCGGCTGGGTGGTTCACCAGGCGCAACCTTGAGACTGGGGATAGTTGACCATGAACAAACAGCGGCTTTTTGGCATGTTCTGGCTGGGTGTGCTTTTACTTCTGGGCACCCAATGTGCCCCCTCGAGCCCGGCGCCGGCGCCCGTCCCGACCAGGACGAGGATCGTCCTCGCCGTGGCGACCGCCACCTTTACGCCAAGTTCCACCCCCTCGCCGACCCTGAGCCCGACTCTAACCGCCACCAGCTCGCCCACGCCGCTCCCGCCCACGCCTGTCCCACCATCGCCGACAAGCACCCCGTCT
>JAFGIA010000130.1 GCA_016929795.1 Anaerolineae bacterium | reverse complement strand
TATTCTGAGCCCCCCCTCGTCGTCGACAGGGACCTGACCCTCGCCGGCGGCTACCATAGCGCCCACCCCTATGGGTGCCTGACCCTCACGGGCGTGGGCTACACGACCTACCGGCGCAGCGGCACGACAGTGGCACCAGCGATCATGGTCCAGAACGCGGCGCTGACCATGACGTGGTTCATCGTCGAGCTGAACGCCTACGGGTCGGGGGTGCAGGTGGTCGACGGCGAGGCAACGCTCGAAAACGTGATCGTGCGCGACAACGACGCGACCTGGGGCGGTGGCGTGCGTGCCATACGGTCGCGGGTGACGCTGCGCGATAGCGAGGTGCGTGACAACACGGCCGACTTTGGCGGCGGGCTGCACGCGGCCTACGATTCGACGGTGGTGGCCGAGGCGACGTTGTTTCGTGCCAACCAGGGCTGGGAGCTGGGGGCCGGGGTGTCGCTCCATGCAGGGTCGACCTTCACCGGCCTGGACGGGACGAGCATCGAGTCGAACGTGACCCCCTTTGGCTGCGACTATGGCGGCGGGATCTATGCCGCGGGGGCAGGCACCGAGGTGCTGCTCGACGCCAGCCAGGTAGTGTCGAACACGGCACTGCTGCAAGGGGGCGGGATCTACTTGACAGGCGGCGCGGCGGCGACGCTGAAGAACATGGCGCGGGCGGGCGAAAACAGGGCGTTTGGCCCGGCATCAGGAGCGGGGGGTGGAGTGCTGGTGATGGGCGCGGGTACGGCGCTGACGCTTGACCGAGGCGTGATCATTGAAAACTGGGCCGACCCTGTGGGCGGCGGCATCGCCAGCTTTGGCGGTACCGTGCACGTGGTCGATTCGATTGTGGCAACGAACTCGACACGCAGTGCCGGGGGCGGCATCTACAATGAGGGGGGCGAGCTGTACATCGTGGGCAGCTCGTTCATCGACAACGAGGTGACGGAAGGCGATGGTGGCGCCGTGCATTCGACCGGTCTCGATGGCACGCTTGCCATCGAGACTACCTGGATGATATTGAACTCGGCGCCCGCGTCCGATGGTGCGGGGCTCTATGCCTCGCATCCACTTGTCACGGTCGAGCGCAGCAGCTTTACAAACAACGCCGCGCTCAGCGACGGCAGCGCGATCTATCTGACCGGTGCGTGCTGCCCCGGCGCGTCGGCCCACCTGGTGAACAACGCGCTTGTGGATAACCCCCAATGGTCACCGGTGCGTGCCGGCCCACCCGCAGGTGGCTCGACCCTTTATGTGGAAGAGATGGAAGCCGTGTTGGTGCACAATACCGTGGTCTTGCAGGCGCCGCTGGCGACATTCGGCGTCTATGCTGGCCCCGACGCCGTGCTTGCCCTGACGAACAATATCATCAGCAACTTCTATATCGGCATCCGCCGGCCATCCACGGGCACGGGCAGTGCCGTCGCCGACTATACGCTCTATTCTGGCAACACCTATGATTATGATCCCGGCTTGGTCAGCACGCACGAGATCCATGGCGACCCGGCCTTTGCCTATGCGGGGGATTTTCACATCACCGCCGGCTCTGCCGCCCTCGACAGCGGGACGGCCACAGCCGTCGGGATCGACTTTGACGGCGCGCTGCGCCCCTGGGGACCCGGCCCGGATATCGGAGCCGACGAGTATCCGCCGCGGCGGTCGTTCTACCTGCCCGTCGTCCACAAAGGGCAATGATTGGGGAGAGTGGAGATGAGCCATCAACACCACGAGCACGAGCAGCGCGAGCCCGGGAATGAGATCGTCGATCCCCAGGAGCGTCATGGTCACGAGGGCCACGACCAGCACGCCGGGCCAGCAGGCCGGCCGCGCGCGAGCCAGGAACGGCACTCGGGCGCCGATCACGACGAGCATCCGGGCAGCGGCGGTCACGTGGACCACACCGGCCACGAGAAGGTATTTCGCGACCGGTTCTGGATCTCGCTCGGGCTGTCGATCCCGGTGCTGATCTACAGCCCGATGCTGCAGGAGTGGCTCAACTTTACGGCTCCGGCCTTGCCCTTCAGTGCGTGGATCACGCCGGTGTTTTCTCTTGTCGTCTTTGTCATCGGTGGCGTTCCCTTCCTGGAGATGGCGCTGCCCGAGCTGCGGCGCCGGGAGCCGGGCATGATGACCCTCATCTCCCTGGCCATCACCGTCGCCCTGGTCTACAGCCTGGCCGCCCTGGTGCTGCCCGGCCAGGACACCTTTTTCTGGGAGCTGGTGACCCTGATCGACATCATGCTGCTGGGCCATTGGATCGAGATGCGGAGTGTGCGCCAGGCTTCGCGTGCGCTGGACGAGCTGGCGGCGCTCATGCCCGACAGGGCCGAGCGGATCGGGCCTGGCGGGGAAGTGGAAGAGGTGCTGGTCGGTGCGCTGCGCCAGGGAGACCTGGTGCTGGTGCGGCCGGGGGCGAGTGTGCCCGCCGACGGCGTGGTGGAAGAGGGTGAGTCGGACGTGGACGAGGCGATGGTCACCGGTGAGTCGCGTCCGGTGAGCAAGGGGCCGGACGACGGGGTGATTGCCGGCACAATCAACGGCGCGGGCAGCCTGCGCATGCGGGTGACGGCCACGGGTGAAGAAACGGCCCTGGCCGGGATCATGCGCCTGGTAGATGAGGCTCAGCAGAGCAAGTCGCGCACCCAGGTGCTGGCCGACAAGGCAGCGGCGTGGCTCTTTTACATCGCACTGGCCGTTGCCGCAATCACGGCGGTGGCGTGGCTCATCGCGATCGGTTTCGACGTGGCCGTGGTGGCGCGGGTCGCCACCGTGCTGGTCATTGCGTGCCCCCACGCCCTCGGCCTGGCCGTGCCCCTGGTCGTGGCGATCACCACGTCGCTGGCGGCGCGCAACGGCATCCTGGTGCGCAACCGCCTGGCGCTGGAAGAGGCACGTCAGATCGACACGGTGATTTTCGACAAGACGGGCACGCTGACCGAGGGCAGTTTTGGCGTGGCCGGCGTCGAGACCGTCGAGGGATGGGACGGGGAACAGGCGCTGGCTCTGGCCGCCGCCGCGGAGGGCGATTCGGAGCATACTATCGCGCGCGGCATCCGTCGCGCCGCCGAGGATCGGGGCCTGACTCTGCCGCGTGTGACGAATTTCGAGGCGATCAAGGGGCGCGGGGTGCGGGCGACCTACGACGGCGGCGACGTATACCTGGGTGGGCCACGGTTGATGGAGATGCTGGCGCTCGATCCGCCGCGGGCGCTGCAGACGTTTGGCGAGCAGGCAGCGAACAAGGGGCAGACGGTGGTGTACCTGATCGCCGGCGATGCTTCGGCCGGCAACCGTGCAAACGCGGTGGTGGCGGCCCTGGCGCTGGCCGACGTCATCCGGCCAGAAAGCCGAGAGGCGGTGCGCCGCCTGCACGACATGGGCATCGAGGTGGCCATGCTCACCGGCGACAGCGAGGACGTGGCCCGCGCCGTGGCCGAGGAGCTGGGCATCGATCTCTATTTCGCCCAGGTACTGCCGGAGCACAAGGATGAGAAAGTGCGGGAACTGCAGCAGGTGGCCAAGTCCGTGGCGATGGTGGGGGATGGAGTGAATGACGCGCCGGCGCTGGCACGGGCCGACGTGGGCATTGCCATCGGCAGCGGCACCGACGTGGCCGTCGAGTCGGCAGGGGTGATCCTGGTGCAGAGTAATCCCCTGGACGTGGTGAAGGTCGTCGACCTGAGCCGCGCCAGCTACCGCAAGATGATCCAGAACCTGTTGTGGGCGGCGGGTTATAACGTCGTGGCTCTGCCCCTCGCAGCCGGCATCCTGGCGCCCATCGGCATCGTCCTGTCGCCGGCGGTCGGCGC
>JAFGIA010000129.1 GCA_016929795.1 Anaerolineae bacterium | reverse complement strand
CCTGTGTCACCGCCTGAGCCACCTGTCCGAGAAATCGTTGAGCCAGTTGGCACCGCGCGCGATCAAGAGCCCGGTCACAATCCAGCCGACGACCGGCACCGGGCACTCGAGACCGAACAGAGCCAGCAGGTCCACCTGGTAGAGAATGCACAGCGCGATGCCCACGGCCGCCGCCGACCAGCGCAGGATCATGCCGCGCCAGTCTGTAGCCGGCTCGGGCTGCATCGTAACCGCCTCCGTGACCGGCTTGACCGCCGGCTGAATGAAAAACTCGACCAGCGCTTCGACGAGCGTGGCCAGGATCAGAATGGTGACTAGGTTCATCCTCTCCTCCTCAATAGAATGGCGCTGCACAATAGGCAGCCGACGACGAAAATACACGATGGCCACGGCAGGCGCGCGGCGCCTGTCTGTGGCAGGGTATGCGGTGGCGACGTGGCGGTCGCCGTCGTTGTCGACGTGGCGGTGGGGGGCACAGTGGGGGACGGGGTCCAGGTGGGCGTGTGCGTGGACGTCGGCGACCAGGTAGGCGATGGTGTATTGGTGGGCGTTGGACTGGGCGTCGAGCTGGGGGTGACCGTGGGCATCCAGGTAGGGGTGGGGGTGCCCGTCGGGGGCACAACAGGCGGGGTGGGCGCTGGGCCGTCAGGCCAGAACACCATTGCCAAGATGGCCAACACCAAGCCGCCAAACAGAAAAATTGCGAGTCGTTTCATCGTGCCTCCAGCATATCACTGGCAGGGGGGGCTGCCTTTACCGCGTCAGCAGCAGCGCACCAATGGCCATTATCTTGGCAGATCGGGATCACGCGTGATAGTCGATTCATCAAAAAACGCGCCCCTCGCATACTCAAACCGGTGATCGTCGAGACGTCCCGTGTCGTGACTCGCGCACCACGCCCGAGTCGCCAGGCGACGATTGCCGCTCTCTCCTGTCCGGTCATTCCTCCCGGGTCGTTCATTCCCTTTTGGCCAAACAAAAAGGGCGCGCCCGACCCGGTGCTGAGTACCCTCAGCTGGGTCAGAACGCGCCCGGTTGTCCGTGGTCGCGTGTTACGGATATCCGTAACCGTTATTTGATTGGCGGCGCCTGGCGGATGAGCTCCTCAACACCCGGCCACATTGGTTTGTCAAGGCGGATCTGTGCCTGCGCCTCTACACAACGCGGCTCGCCGGCCACGACCTCGACGATCAGCCGCCCGTAACCCACGAGCTTGCAGAGATGTCCCAATCGTGCGATAGCTGCCGAGTTTTCCTGCTCCACGCTGCCATCCTGGACCAACCCGGTCCAATACATCCATATTGTAACAGATAATCACCAAGATGGCAAGAAGGAGAAGAGACATTTCGCCAAGATGAGCCCCGGCCCGCCGCCAAGCGCTCTACCTGCTGCTGCGCAGGAACGGTAGATCGCGCTTTGCGTCGCGCCGGGGCAGCAAGCTAAAAGGGACTCCGGGCTGTTACCACGAACCCCGATCTTTCGGTATTCATACAGGTGTTTTTTGACACAATAACCGGTGGTGTGTTACCATGAGCTGCCGACAGTTCGGTAATCATACATAGCGTGCGCCTTGTGCTTGCGCTTCGCTCAGCACCACCGGCGCCGCCAGGGAGAGATCCATGTCCAACGTTATGCACAAGCGCGAGCTGATAGACGAAGTGGCCCGGCGCACCGGTTTCTACAAAGACCGCCAACGCGGCCTGACGCGCCGGCAGGTGAAAGAAGCCTTGGATCTGATCATGGACGTGATCACCGACGAGCTCGCCGCGGGCCACGCGGTGACCATCGCCGGCTTTGGCCGCTTCGAGGCGAAGGAGCACGCCGGGCGGCGCGTGGTGGGCCTGGGCGGCGAGGAGTACCAGGTCGAGGCCAGGCTCGTGCCATCATTTCACCCGTACGACTCGCTGCGCGATAAGGTCACCGCCAAGAGCGCTGCGCGGTTCAAGCGAGAGGGCCACGTCCCGCTGTTCTGGTCACGGGACCCGAACAGCTAACCCGAGCAGCGACCGCGTGGACGTCCCCCGCGCCACCCGCCAGGCGCCTCTTCCTGGAACGGGGTGAATTGACGCGATGATTTTGCATACATAGGCTCTGACTAAGGCCAGGGCCAGCATGCGACCATTATAGCACGCGAGTGTCGCGTGTCAAGGCGCCGGGTTGCTGCGGGTGCACTAACGATTTGTCAGAAGCAGAGCCGGGGCCGAGCAGGCGCTCGGCGATCCCAGGCGGGTGGGTGACAACTCGATTGTGTACCCGGTTGCTGCTTCGTACCAAGTGCAACGCACCTCAACGTAGGGAAAAGACATCTGGCGCTGTCAATGATAAAGGCAGAGACTGAGGCAAGGTGAAATCGGCTTTCAACGCAGAGGTGTAGAGAGCTCGGGTTCGCTATTCAGACAGGGGTTCCAGCGGCAGCAGCACCGAGATCGTCGTGCCTTCGCCCACCTGGCTCTCGGCGCGGATGCGCCCGCCGTGCGCCTCTACCAGCCCTCTCGCAATCGCCAATCCGAGGCCACTGCCGGCGCCGCTTACGTGCGATCGCGATGGGTCGCCGCGCCAGAAGCGGTCAAAGATGCGCGGCAGCTCATCCTCGGGAATTCCTTCGCCCGTGTCCGCGACCCACAGGTGCATTCCGGCCACGCCGTCCGGCGCCGGCTCGGCGCCCAGTATCAGCGTGCCGCCGCGTGGTGTGTGGCGCAGGCCGTTCGTCACGAGATTCCCGAGCACCTGCCCGAGGCGCTGGGGGTCCGCTACCAGAGTGGGTAGCGTGCCCTCTGCCTCCACCAGGAAGGTAATGCCTGCTTCCTCCGCCTGGCAGCCGAACGCATCGCGCACGTCGATCAGGAGCTGCTGCACGTCGAGCGCCTGCAAGTCGAGGGTCAACTG
>JAFGIA010000128.1 GCA_016929795.1 Anaerolineae bacterium | reverse complement strand
CGACCTGCCGCGCACGGCCGATCTCAAGGACAGCCTCACGGCGACGGGGGCTGCTGGCTTGCTCAGCGCACTCGTCTACCTGGCGATCCCCCATTGGACGCCCCACCTGCCGGCATCGCGCTCCACGGCTCTGCTCTTCGTGCTTTTCACCACCGCCGTCGTCCCTATGTGGCGCATCCTCTATATCACCATCTTTACGCAGCCAAGCTTCCGCCGACGGGTTCTGATCGTCGGTGCCGGCGAATCCGGCTGCGAGATCGCGCACCTGCTGGCGGCAGGTGCCGAGGGCAGAAAGCGATGCGCTGCCTTTGGCTACGAGCTCGTCGGGTTTGTCGACGACGACCCCGACAAAGCCGAGCTCAAGTTTTCGGGCATCCCTGTTCTCGGCAATCACCACGATCTCTTCCGCCTGATCCAGGATGAAAACATCAACCTGCTCATCATTGCCATCACTCATTCACCCCAAATCCACCCCGACCTGTTCCGCGCGATCCTGGAGTGTCGCGAACAGGGCGTGTGTGTTCAACCGATGACGAGTGCGTATGAACAACTGGCAGGCAAAGTCTCGGTCAAGCATGCCGGGCGCGACCTGTCGGTGGTCATGCCACAGGGGAACTCGACGACCGGGCATCTTTTCGACGCAGGCAAGCGGGGCGTCGACCTGGTGAGTGGCCTGGTTGGCATGGCCGTGCTCGCCCTGGTGGCGCCGATTGTCTACGTTGCCAACGCCATCTGGGCGCCAGGCCCACTCCTCTACCGCCAGGTTCGTGTTGGGCGCGGCGGCAAGCCCTTCTATGTCTTCAAGTTTCGATCGATGATCACCAAGGCCGAAGATGGCTGTGGGGCAGTGTGGGCACGTGAGAATGACGACAGAATCACACCTGTAGGCAGGGTATTGCGCAAGACTCGCCTGGACGAGATCCCTCAGTTCTGGAACGTGCTCAAGGGCGACATGAGCCTCGTCGGACCGCGGCCCGAGCGGCCCGAGTTCGTAGAGCAGCTTATCGAGGAGGTGCCGTTCTACCAGGTGCGACACGCGGTGCGCCCGGGCCTCACAGGATGGGCGCAGGTGCGCTACCGCTATGGGAGCTGTGTCGACGACGCTCTGATCAAGCTCGAGTACGACCTGTACTACATCCGGCAGCAGAGCATCTATCTCGAATTGAGCATCATGCTCCAGACGGTTCCGGTCATGCTTGGCCTTCAGGGTAGATAGATCCTGGCCCGGCCGCGACCCGGTCTGTTCTCCTGGAGCACCGCAGGTCCACGCATCTGCATTTGGGCCCGGTCTCTGCCACGCTGCGCGCATTTCGTTTCTACCTGCCGTTGGTGACTCGATAGCAGACAGATCTTGCCAGGGTGGGATGACGGTGGTATGATGCGCTCGCACCCTCTCTGGCCGTGACTTGACCAGGGCGAGAGTTCGGTGCACCGGAGGAGCAACATAGCGGTTTCATGAATGGAACATGGCTCGACAAAACTACTCTGGCTGCTGCCCGGCCAGGAGCGATCATCGCGCGTGGAGGTTCCGCGTGACCGGCGATGCCATCCGCACATCCGGCGCTGGAGAAGAGGCCGGCAGCCGGGGACGGGCAGGGCAAAGCGGCGGGCTGCGCCTTTACCTCTCCC
The DNA here is from genome assembly GCA_016929795.1 of Anaerolineae bacterium. The sequence goes on along the minus strand of JAFGIA010000128.1, from coordinate 897 downwards.
GCCAGGCCAGCAGCCTGCCACGCTACCTCTGGGAGCAGTTAATGCTCGGCCTCTTGGGCTGGGTTCCAACCGTGGCCGGCATCGCCCTGCGCGCCGTCGCTTATCGCCTCATTCTCAAGGCCGAGGGTCTCGTCGCGATCGAAAAGGGTGTGCGCCTCTGCTTTGCCGATCGGATCCGGCTCGGCAGAGGGGTTTACCTCGACGAGGGCGTCTACCTGCATGCCTGCCCCGGCGGCATTGTCGTCGGCGACAATACGCTGATAATGCACCACGCCGAGCTGCACGTCTACAACTTTCGCGGCCTGCCCCACGCCGGCATCTCCATCGGCAGCGACAGCCTCATCGGCGAGTTCAACGTCCTGCGTGGTCAGGGCGGCATCACCATCGGCAATCGGGTCTATACCTCGCCCCTGGTGCAGATGGCCGCCGTTGACCACATCTTTGACGACCCCGGCCGCCCCTTTGTCAGCCAGGGGATCACGGCCCGGGGCATCGTGGTGGAGGACGACGTGTGGATCGGCGCCGGAGCCATCCTGACCGATGGCGTGCGTGTCGGCCGCGGTGCCGTGGTCGCCGCCGGCGCTGTTGTCACCCGCGACGTCGAGCCACACACAGTCGTTGCCGGCGTACCCGCGCATCCCGTGCGTACCATCGACGGCACCGCCAGGCGGGCTGACACCGAGGTGTATTTCTAATGATGAAACTCTCTCTCAGAAGCTCTTGCGCCCGAGCGGTAGCCATCCCAGTGCCCACCGGGTGTGCTATCGAGCGGAATCAGGCTGCACAGCCCGAAATCGCCCAGAACCTGGGCTCGCGGCCGCTGCGCGCGTTGACTCGTGCCGACTTTCCCGATGCCGGGCCGGCCCTCGGCGAGGTCTCTACCCCTCGCCCCCCGGG
>JAFGIA010000127.1 GCA_016929795.1 Anaerolineae bacterium | reverse complement strand
ATAGGTTTGTTTGCACAACCCTATTATACCAGATGCTGCGGGCAACCTTCATCTTCTTGTTAAGATGCAAAGTGATAGGTGGCTAGAGCGCGACATGCTCTTTGCCGAGATCGACGGGGAGACCGTCGCCTTCAGCCGCGTGTGGTGGGTCGAGGAGAGCGCGGGAGAATCCGAGGACTGTCGGGTGGAGCGCCTCTACGTCTCGCTGGGCTTTGTGCATCCCGATTGGCGGCGGCGCGGCCTCGGCGCCGCGATGCTGCGCTACGGCGAGGCGCACCTGCGCGACATCGCCCGCGCCCATCCGGCCGGCATCCACAAGCGCTTCCGCGCCTGGGCCGAAGGCACCCAGGAAGGAGCACACGCCCTCTTTGCGTCGGCGGGGTACGAGCCGGTGCGTCACATGATCGGGATGACCCGCCCCATCGACCCGCCGCCGCCCGACGCCCCGCTGCCACCCGGCCTTGGGGTACGGCCTGTCGACCCGGATCAGATCCGCGCGATCTGGGAGGCGATGTGGGAGGCGCGGCGCGACCACTGGGGTTACGTCGAGCCCACCGCACAGGACTATGAGCGCTGGACCCACGGGCGGCTGTTCGCGCCCGAGTTGTGGCAAGTGGCCTGGGAGGGCGATCAGGTCGCCGGCATGGTGCTGAACCGCCTGGACCGAGAGCAAAACGAGCAGTACGGGCGGCGGCGGGGCTACACCCAGGACATCTTTGTGCGGCGGCCGTGGCGGCGGCGCGGGCTGGCGCGCTCGCTGTTGGTGCGGAGCATCCGCATGTTTCGCGACCTGGGCATGGAAGAGACGGCGCTGGGGGTGGACACGCAGAACCCCAGCGGCGCACTGCGCCTCTATGAGAGCGTGGGGTACCGCGAGATCCGGCGTCACACGTTCTACCACAAGGAGATGGCCCTCTGAACCGGCTTTTTGTATCACCCACAACCTGTGCGCACGAACCTTTGCGCAAACGAGCATAATGTGTTAAGATAAGAATGATCGATTTGTAATCCGGTGAGTAGGCCCGGGCGATTGCTGCGCGGCAGCCGCCGGTCGGGCATGGAGCGGGAAGAGAGATGGAACCTTCGCTGCTCGTCACCAAGCTGCACGTGCCGACGGTGCGGCAGGAATGGGTCGCGCGCCCGCAGCTCCTGGCGCGCCTCGACGACGTCCTGCAACGCAAACTCGCCCTGATCTCGGCCCCCGCCGGCTTTGGCAAGACCACCCTGACCGCGAAATGGATTTCCGATTTGCGATTGACGGTTGGCGATTTGCCCGCAGAGGGCGAGGAAACAACCGTAACTCGGAGCATCGCGGTCGAGGGCCCTCAGCACATGGCAAACCGAGTGGCTTGGGTTTCGCTCGACGAGGCGGACAATGATCCCGTCCGCTTTTTCACCTACCTGCTCGCTGCATTGCGCACCATCGACCCGGACATCGGCCAGGCAGCGGCAACCATGCTCCGGGCACCCGATCTTCCGGCTGCCCGCCCGCTTCTCACCAGCCTGATCAACGACCTGGCAGCCCTCACCCACCCCACAATCCTCGTCCTCGACGACTACCACCTCATCTCGACCATCCTGATCCACGAGCAGCTCGCCTTCTTTGTCGAGCACCTGCCCGACCACGTGCACCTGGTGCTCATCACACGCGAGGATCCGCCGCTGCCCCTGGCGCGCCTGCGAGCACGCGGACAGATGATCGACCTGCGCCAGGCCGACCTGCGCTTCACAGGCGCCGAAACGTCCGAGTTTCTACAGCGCACCATCGGCCTGTCGCTCACCCCGGCCCACGTGCAGGTGCTCCACGAGCGCACCGAGGGTTGGGTCGGCGGATTGCAGCTCGCCGCCCTCTCGCTGCAGAGCGGCGACGACGCCGCTACTTTTGTCCACAACTTTGCCGGCAGCCACGCCTACGTCCTCGACTATCTCATGGACGAGGTCTTTCGCCGGCAGCCCGACGACATGCGCACCTTTCTGCTCGAGACATCCATCCTCGACCGCCTGACGGCGTCCCTGTGCGACGCCGTGACCGGCAGAGAGGATGGCCGGCAAATGCTCCGCACCCTCGATCAGGCCAACGCCTTTCTCGTGCCCCTCGACGCGCAACGCGAATGGTACCGCTACCATCACCTCTTTTCCGATCTGTTGCGCCATCGCCTGACACTGACCCAAGACCGGGATCCTCGTGAGCTCCACCGCCGCGCTGCCCGATGGTATCAGGCACACGAGTCGGCTTCTGAAGCCGTGCAGCACGCCCTGTCCGCCGCCGATTGGCCGATGGCCGCCGAGTTGATTCCACAGGTCGCCGGACAGCACATGCATCGCGGCGAGGTAGCGACGTTGCTGCGCTGGTACAGGGCAATGCCACGCGACGTGATCCATTCCGATCCGCAGCTTTGCCTCGAGTTCACCTGGCCACTCGTCGTCACGGAGCAACATGACGAGGCAGAAGCATGCCTCGCTCATGTTGACCAAGCCGCCGCGCAGCGTTCCGATCCTGCCTTGCGCGGCGCGGCATCTGTGGCGCGCGCGCACATCGCGCGCGCATGCGGCGATCACGCCGCGGTGATGAGGCTGTCGACAGAGGCGCTGCGCCTGCTGCCGCCCGACGCTTTCCTGTGGCGCTGCGTGGTGGCAATGAACGTCGGCGTCGCCCGCTGGTACCAGGGCGACCTGGCAGCCGCGGAAGAGGCGCTGCGCGAGGCGCGGGAAGCGGCCGCGCGCACCGGCAACCTGTACATTCACGTCGCCGCGCACATCTTTCTCGCCCGCATCCATCTCGCCCGCGGCAAGCTGCACGAGGCGGATGCGGCCTATCGCCGCTTGCCCCCGGAGGGAGAGGGCGTAACCCTCGTCGTGCTTGCCCACTCTGACCGCGCCAAGATCGCCTACGAGTGGAATGACTTGCCCGCCGCCCTCGCGCACGCCAGGCGAGGGGTCGAGATCGCCGAGCAGAGCGACAGCCCGGAGCAGCTTGCGACGGCGTACGGCACGCTGGCGCTGGTGTGCCAGGCGATCGGCGAGCCGGCGGAAGCGGCCAACGCGATGCGCACCGCCGAAAAGTACGTCACCCAGCCCGGGCCGTCACCGGCTGCACACCTGCTCAACCTGACGTTGCGCATCCTCGTGGCACTCGGCCGCGGCGACCTGGGCGAAGCAGCACTTGCCGTCGAGCGCATCCCACCGCCAGAACAGGCGACGTCTGTCAATGAATATCTGCACCTGATGCTTGCCAGGGCACGTTTCCTCGTTGCGGCCCGTGAGCGCACCGCCGCGGCCGCCCTGCTGCAGGCTGTACACGACAGGGCGCAGTCCGCCGGTTGGCACACCGTGGTCATCCAGGCCCGCGCGCTCCAGGCCCTCGTTGCCCCGACGGCGGAAGAGGCGCTCACAACCTTGCTGAACGCAGTCGCGCTCGGCAGGCCAGAGGGATATGTGCGCACATTTGTGGACTGTGGCGCGCCGATGGCCGAGCTACTTTGGCGCGTCACCGCATGTGGCGCGGCTGACGATTATGCTGCTCACCTCCTCGCCGCCTTCCCCTCCCAAACAGATCGCCAGGATCGGGAGTTGCCAATCGCGCCACATTCGGCTGCCCCGCCCCCCATCTCTGCACCACTCGTGGAGCCGCTGAGCGAGCGAGAGGTAGAGGTGCTGGAACTGCTCTGCGCCGGCTACACGAATCAAGAGATCGCTGCCACCCTCTACGTGTCGGTCAACACCGTCAAGACCCACCTGCGCAACATCTATGGCAAGCTGGGCGTGGGCAGCCGCCGCGCCGCCGCCACCCTCGCTCGCGACCTATCCCTCATTCGACCACGTCAAGACAAGTAACTACCTCTGCCACGGACCAAGCGGTAGACCTCGTCAGGAATAGCGAGACACGCCCCCTGGCCGCCCTTTCCCATCCACAATCGAATCACCCACCTATCACCCGCCACGGGTGATGACATCCCCCGGCCCATCCACTATACTACAATCATGTTTGTCGCGACGGCTTTGGCCATGCTTGAAAGGAGTCATAACCATGCCATCTATCCTGGAAGTCGATCGCCTGGTGAAAAAGTTTGGCGATTACGAGGCGGTCAAAGGAGTGAGCTTTGCCGTGGAAGAGGGAGAGGTGTTTGGCCTGCTCGGCCCCAACGGCGCCGGCAAGACCACGACCATCTCGATGATCACGGGCGTCTTGCCGCCAACGAACGGCACCGCCCGCGTCGGCGGGCACGATATCCGGCGCGAGTTGGGTGAAGCGAAAAAGATCAACGGCCTCGTGCCCCAGGACCTGGCCCTCTACCCCACCCTCAGCGCGCGCGCCAACCTCGACTTTTTCGGCAGGATCTATGGGCTGCGCGGCAAGGCGCTGCGCGAGCGCGTAGAAGACGTGCTGCGCATCGTATCCCTCACGGACAGGGCTGACGAGCCCATCGAAAAGTACTCGGGCGGCATGAAGCGCCGGGTCAATATCGCCGCCGGCCTGATCCACCAGCCGCGCCTCCTCTTTCTCGACGAGCCCACCGTCGGCGTCGACCCGCAGAGCCGCAACCACATCTTTGACAGCGTGCTGCGCCTCAACCGCGAGCGCGACATGAGCATCATTTATACCAGCCACTACATGGAAGAGGTCGAGCTGCTGTGCAGTCGCGTGGCAATCATCGACCAGGGCCAGATCATTGCCATGGACACGATCAAGAACCTGGTCGGCATGCTCGGCGGCGGCGTGATCTATGTCGGGGTGCCGCTGGCAGACGATGACCTTGTTGCGAGCATCGGCGCACTGCGCGCCGTGAAAGAAGCATCGCTCGTGCCGCGCCCCGTCGCTCCGCCGCCGGGCGAGGGGGAGGAGCCGGAGAAAAAAGAGACGGCGCCGGTCGCAGCGGGTGACGTCGTCAAGGTCGTGGCGCGCCACAACCGGCAGGCGATCGTCAGCGTCATCGGCTATCTCAACGAGCAGGACATCGCCCTCACCTCGCTCGAGATCCTTGAACCGAACCTGGAGAGCGTTTTCCTGCACTTGACCGGGAAAAAGTTGAGGGAGTGACCATGAAAACGTGGAGTATTGCCTGGAAGGATTTGCAGATCCTGATCAAGGACCGCGGCATCTTCCTCCAACTCTTCCTGCTGCCTCTGCTCTTTGTCCTCGTGTTCAGCGGCGCGCTCGGCGCCGTCGGCGGGGAGGAGCCGGACCAGGGTATCCCCCTCGCCGTCGTCGACCTCGACGGCGGCGACGCAGCACAAGCCCTGATCGCCGACATCGACGCCGCCGGGGGCGTGCGCGTCCAGCCCTATCCCGAAGCGGAAGCGATGGCACTCGTCAAGGAAAAAGAGATCCCGCGCGTGCTCGTTGTGCCAGCGGGATTCACAGAGGCGTTGGCCGCCGGCATCGGGCCAGGCCAGACGCTGCACCTGATCAACCACCCCGAGGCCGACAAGCGCCAGACAGAGGTGGTGCGGCTGGTCGTCGACGGCGTGGCCCAGGACGCCTCGCTCGAGATCCAGATGATGGCCGCCCTGCAGCAGATGGGCGAGATGCAGGCCGGTGCCCCCGGTGCCGACCAGGCGTTCGCCGTCGAGCGCATGCAGGCCCAGGCGCGCAATCAGTTCGTGAGCGCCCAGGCCCAGCCCCTGGTCCGCATCACGCGCCGGGTGCCGGGAAAGGAAGCGTCAGAAGAAGAGGGCGCCGGCCTCGGCCTGGCAGACATTGCCGTGCCTGGCGTCACCGTCCTCTTTGTCTTCTACACCGCCCAGACCATGGCGCGCTCGATCTATGACGAGAAAAAGGTCGGGTCCTTCCGCCGCCTGCTGGCGGCACCGGTGAGCAAAATGTCGCTGCTTGTCGGCAAGATGGTGCCCAACTTTCTGATCGGCCTCGTGCAGGGTGCCGTCATCTTTGCCTTCGGCCTCGTCGGGCTCGAGCTGCTGGGGCTGACGCCGATCAGCCTCGGCGACAATCCCTTCATCCCGGTCCTGATCCTCGTCCTCGTCGCCCTCTGCTCCAGCGCCCTGGGCATCCTGATTGCCGCCGTCGCCCGCACCGAGGGCCAGATCGGCGGCCTGAGCACCCTCGTCCTGTGGGTAATGGCCGTGGTTGGCGGCTCGCT